>NZ_JBIVOW010000010.1:0-300521 GCF_044754325.1 Streptomyces sp. NPDC093097 | reverse complement strand
GGCTCGAGCCGGGTGGCCACCCCGAACCCGTGCTGGGGGACGGCGTTCCGGTGGGGGTTTTATCTCCTGCTCTGCTGGTGGGTGGGGGGGGGGGGGGGGGGGGGGGCCCCGGGCCCCCCCCCCCCCACTGCGTTGTCGTGCGTTGTCCCGCGCCCGCGGTCGCAGGTAAGGTAAGGGTTACCTCACCGATGATCACAGGGATCGGGTGAGGCGTTCTTACGGAGGTGAAACCGCGTGTACGTCTGCTCCTGCTTCGGCATCACCGAGCAGCAGGTCCGCGAGCACGCGGAGCGGGGTGCCTGCACGCCCCGCCAGGTCGCCTCCGCCTGCAAGGCCGGCACCGACTGCGGCGGCTGCGTCCGCCGCATCCAGGCGCTGCTGGGCCGCGGTGCGTGCCCCCGCCGGGAGCTGATCGACCGCGGCGCCTCCGACGTGCTCGGCGCGCGGGTCCCGTCGTCGGACCGGACGCCGCAGGTGCCGGCCGTGCCCGTGCCGCCGGCCGCGGAGGGCGACGCCCCGGGGCCCGTGGGCCTCCCCGCCGCAGCCTGATCCACCGCCGCTGTGCGCCGGGCCGTCAGCTCGGCTGCTCGATCACCTGGGCCAGATAGAGCGGTTCCCCGAGCTTCTCGACCAGCTCCAGCTGGGTGTCGAGGTAGTCGATGTGCTCCTCCTCGTCGGCGAGGATGTCCTCGAAGATGTTGGCCGAGGTGATGTCCGCCTTGGCGCGCATGATCTCGATGCCGCGCTTGAGCCGGTCGATGGCCTCCACCTCGATCTGCCGGTCCGCCTGGAACATCTCCGTGACGGTCTGGCCGACGCGGACGTGGAACAGCCGCTGGTAGTTCGGCAGCGCTTCGAGGAAGAGGATCCGGTCGGTCAGCGTCTCCGCGTGCTTCATCTCGTCGAAGGACTCGGCGCGGGTGTACTTCGCGAGCTTGTACCAGCCGAAGTTCTCCTGCATCTTCGCGTGCAGGAAGTACTGGTTGATCGCGGTCAGCTCGGCGGTCAGCTGCTCGTTGAGGAATTCGATGACCTCGGGGTCGCCCTGCATGGCTGCGGGCCCCTTTCGCGCGGGTTCTGGGCAGGTGCCGCGCATCCTCGCACCGCCCTGAGCGTAACGTCCAGTAAGTTCACGCTTAGTGCGGTTTGCCCGATTCCATACCGCCCTGGTCATCGGCACCCTTCGCCGTCTGACACCATGGGGGCATGGGTCAGCCGGAAAGTCGCGATGAGGAGGCCGCGCTTCCTCCGGGACAGCGGCTGCAGCGGGGCTGGCCGGTTACGCACTACGGTCCGGTCCCGAAGTTCCGCCCGGAGCGCTGGGAGTTCCGGGTCTTCGGCGCCACCGCCGACGGAGCCAAGCACTGCTGGACGCACGAGGAGTTCACGGCCCTGCCGTATGACACCGTCGTCGCCGACATGCACTGCGTCACCAAGTTCAGCATGCTCGGTGCCGAATGGGGCGGCGTGCTGACCCGTACGATCCTGGAGCTGGCGCCGCCCGCGCCGGAGGCCACCCATGTGATGGTGTGGGCCGAGTACGGCTTCAGCTCCAACCTCCGGCTCGCCGACTTCGGCACGGAGAACAGCCTCTTCGCCACCCACCGCTCCGGCGAACTCCTCACCGCCGAGCACGGCTTCCCGGTCCGGCTGATCGTGCCGCACCTCTACGCCTGGAAGGGCCCCAAGTGGGTCCGCGGCGTGGAGTACATGACGGCCGACCGCCGCGGCTTCTGGGAGGAGCGCGGCTACCACAACCTCGGCGACCCCTGGCGCGAGCAGCGCTACTCCTACCAGGAGGAGCCGGGCGAGGGGCCGGAGCTCTAGGGCGGCCCGCCCGGCCCGTACCGGCTCAGGACGTCCGCAGCTCCTTCAGACGCGCCACGTCCGCCGCGTGGCCCGCCTCGCCGCCCGGGGTCTCGATCACCAGCGGGACGCCGCCGGTCGCGGGGTGGGCGAACAACTCGGCGAACGGCTCCGCACCGATGTGGCCGGCGCCGATGTTGGCGTGCCGGTCCTTGTGCGCGCCGACCACGTCCTTGGAGTCGTTGGCGTGGATCAGCTTCAGCCGGCCCTCGCCGGTGACCTCCACCAGCTCGTCCAGCAGCGCCTTCGTCCCGCCCGGGGCCGCCATGTCGTGCCCGGCCGCGAACGCGTGGCAGGTGTCCAGGCACACCCCGAGCTGCGGATGGCGGTCCAGTGCGTCGAAGTACGGCCCCAGGTCCTCCGCCAACGAGCACAGCGAGGCACCCTGGCCGGCGGTGGGCTCCAGCAGCAGCCAGGGGTCGTCGTCCCGCGTCAGCTCGTCGAGCAGCGGTCGCATCTGCTCCCTGACCTGCGCCAGCGCCGTCTCCCGCGGGCGGCCGCCGGTCGCCGAGCCGGTGTGCACGACCACCCCGAGCGCGCCGATCTCCCGGCCGCGGCGCAGCGAGTGGCGCAGCGACGCCACGGACTTCTCGACCGTCGCCGCGGTGTGCGACCCGAAGTTGATCAGATAGGGCGCGTGCACATAGGCCGGGATCCCGTCCTGGGCGCAGCGCTCGCGGAACGCCGCGTCCTGCTCGGGGCTGCCGGGCGGCGTCGCCCAGCCGCGCGGATTGGCGACGAAGACCTGGACGGCCTCGCAGCCGATCTGGCGGGCGTACGACAGGCCCACCTTGGCCAGGCCGCCGGCCACCGGCACATGGCCGCCGACCGGATTGCGTGCGCGGGCGCGCTGCGCGGCGCCCTCGGGGGACAGGGAAGTGCTCACCCTCCCAAGGGTGCCAGCTGCCCCGCGGCCGTCCGCAGGGCACCCGGTACGGCCGACGGCCACCGGGACGGGCCGGTCAGAGCGCTCCCTTGAGCCGGATCGTGATCGTGCTCCCCTTGGGCGCCTGGTCACCGGCGGCGACCGACTGGGACGTGACGCTGTCCCCCAGGAGCAGCAGCGGCTTGTCCACCTCGACCTTGAAGCCGGCGTCGGTCAGCGCCTTGGTGGCGTCCGCGGTGTTCTGGCCGCCGACGTCCGGTACGGGGACCATCTGCGGCCCCTTGGAGAGCGTCAGGGTGACCGTCTCGCCCTTGCCGAGGGTGCCGCCCGCGCCGGGCGTCTGCCGGGCCACGGTGCCCTTGTCCTGCGGGGCGAAGACCGGCTGGTCGGCGAAGCGCACCCGGAAGCCGGCCCCCTTCAGGGTCGCCGCGGCCTCCCCGCGCTCCGCGCCGACCACGTTCGGCACGTCCACCGGCGCGCCCCGGCTGACGGTGAGCGCCACCGCGGTGTCCGGCCGCCGGGTGCTGCCCGCCGCCGGGTCCGTCGCGATCACCGAGCCCTTGGCGACCTCGTCGCTGAACTGCCGGGTCTCGGTGCCCGGCACCAGGCCCAGGTCGCGCAGCTTGCGCCGGGCGTCCGCGAGCGGGGTGCCGGCGAGATCGGGGAGGGTGACCTTCTCCGGGCCGCGGGAGACGACCAGGGTGACTGTGCCGTTGCCGCGGATCCGCTTGCCGGTCGCCGGGTCCGTCGCCATCACCCGGCCCCGCGCGACGTTGGGGCTGAAGTCGCGCGCCACCTTGACCCGCAGGCCCTCGTCGCGCAGCGTCTGCTCGGCCTTGGCCTGCGGCATGTCCAGCACCGCCGGGACGCTGGTGAACTGGCCGGAGTTGATGTACCAGACGCCGGTGCCGACGCCCAGGAGCAGCAGCACCGCCGCCACGACCGTGGCGATCCGCCGCCGCCGGAGCCGCCCGCCGGCCGCCGGCGCCGCGGCGGGCGCCGGGCGCAGCCGGGTGGTCCGGCCGTCCTCGGGTGCGGCGTCCGCCGGCGGGACCTCCAGCCTGCTGGTGCGGTGCAGCTCCGCCTCGCCCGCCACGGGCAGCGCGAGCTGCACCCCCGCCGGGCGCGGGAGCACATCGGTCGGCTCGCCGTCGGCCGCGGACGCCTCCTCGGCCCGCGGCGGGACGAGGTCCAGCTGGGCGTCGGTCAACCCCGCGCGGACCGACCGGACCCGGGCGAGCAGCGCCACCGCGTCCCGCGGGCGCTGCTCCGGGGAGCGGGCGGTGGCCGACGCGACCAGCTCGTCCAGCTCCGGCGCCAGGCCCGGCACCAGCTCGGAGGGCGGGGTGACGTCGTCGTGCAGATGGCTGTAGAGGATCTGCGCCGCGGTGCCGCCGGTGTGCGGCTTGCTGCCGGTGAGCATCTCGTAGAGCACGACGGCGCAGGCGTAGACGTCGACGCGGGCGTCGGCGGTGCCGTGCTCCATCTGCTCGGGGGCGAGGTAGGAGACCGTGCCCAGGACCGAGCCGGTGGAGGCGGTGGTGTGCGTGTCCACCGCGCGGACCAGGCCGAAGTCGGCGACCTTGACCCTGCCGTCGTCGCCGATCAGGACGTTCTCCGGCTTCATGTCGCGGTGCACCAGACCGGCGCGGTGCGCGGCCCCCAGCGCCGCCAGGATCGGCTCCAGGATGTCGAGCGCGGCCCGCGGCTGGAGGGCGCCGCGCTCGCGCAGCACGTCGCGCAGGGTGCAGCCGGCGACGTACTCCATGGCCAGATAGACATAGGTGCCGTCGGTGCCCTGGTCGAAGACGCCGACCACGTTCGGATGCGAGAGCCGGGCGACGGACTTGGCCTCCCGGATGAAACGGTCCACGAACGCCTCGTCCACGGCCAGGCCCGGGTGCATCACCTTCAGCGCCAGCACGCGGTCCAGCCGGGTGTCCACGGCCCGGTAGACGGTGGCCATGCCCCCGGCGGCGATGCGCCCCTCGACGCGATAGCGGCCGTCGAGCAGCCGGCCCACGAGAGGGTCCTGCAACGTCGTATCCACGACAGACGAGTCTACGAGCCCGCACCGACACGCCCCGCCGCCCCGGTCGCCCTCCCCGGCGGACCGCAGCGGAACCGTGACACGCCCGGCCCGGCGGACCGCGGCCGGGCGCGGAATAATCCGGCCCCGGCCGTGGTCGCAGCCCCTGAGGGGCCGCGCGACCGTACCGCACCAGAGGGGGAACGCGATGACGACGCTGCTGATCGGCGAGCTGGCCCGACGGACCGGCACCACCGAGCGGCTGCTGCGCTACTACGAGGAGCAGGGGCTGCTCAGCCCCGCGCGGACGGCCGCCGGCTACCGCGTCTACGAGGAGGCCGACCTCGCCCAGGTGCGCCGCATCCGCACGCTGCTGACCTCCGGGCTGAACACCGCGACCATCGCGCAGGTGCTGCCCTGCCTGCGCGACGACGCCGGCCGGCTGGTGCCGACCTGCCCGCAGCTGGTCGGCGAGCTCCACCGGGAGCGCGCCCGCCTCACCGACTCCATCGAGGCCCTGCTGGCCTCCCGGGACCTGCTCGACGAGGTGATCACCGCGGCCCCGCCGGAGTTCGCGGAACGGGCCGGGGCGGCCGCCGGCCCGGCCTGAGCGCGCCGCCCGCCCCGTCCCGCACCCGCCGTCAGAAGGCCGGCCGCTCCGGGTCCAGCTCCGGCACGCCGTCGGTGGGCGAGGACGCCAGCGCGAAGTGGCGGCGCGGGATCCGGCCGGCGCGGTGGGCCAGCCGGCCCGCCGCCACCGCGTGCCGCATCGCCGTGGCCATCAGCTCCGGCTCCTGCGCCCGGGTCACCGCCGACGCCAGCATCACCGCGGCGCAGCCCAGCTCCATGGCGAGGGCGGCGTCCGAAGCGGTGCCCGCGCCCGCGTCCAGGATCACCGGGACGCCCGCGCGCTCGGTGATCAGCTGGAAGTTGTGCGGATTGCGGATGCCCAGACCGGAGCCGATCGGCGAGCCCAGCGGCATGATCGCCGCGCACCCGGCGTCCTCCAGCTTCCGGGCCAGCACGGGGTCGTCACTGGTGTACGGGAGCACGGTGAAACCGTCGTCCACCAGGGTCTCGGCGGCGTCCAGCAGCTCTACGGGATCGGGCAGCAGGGTCCGCTCGTCGGCGACCACCTCCAGCTTGATCCAGTCGGTGCCGAGCGCCTCCCGGGCGAGCCGGGCGGTGAGCACCGCCTCGCCCGCGGTGAAGCAGCCGGCGGTGTTCGGCAGCACCCGGATCCCGTGGCGCGTCAGGACGGAGAGCACCGAGCCCTGCACGGTCGGGTCCAGCCGCCGCATGGCGACGGTCGTCAGCTCCGTACCGGAGGCCAGCAGCGCGCGCTCCAGGACGTCGAGGCTGGGCGCGCCGCCGGTGCCCATGATCAGCCGGGACCGGAAGGAGGTGCCGGCGAGGGTGAGGGGGTCGGTGTCCGGGGCGGGCGCCGCGGCGGCGGTCCCCGGGTCGACTGCGGTGTCGGTCATGGCCGCGATCAGCCTCCCTGGACGGCGGTGAGCACTTCGACGCGGTCGCCGTCGCCGAGCACGGTGCCGGGCCACTGGGAGCGCGGCACCACGGCCTCGTTGACCGCGGCGGCCACCCCGGCCGGTGCCTGGGACAGCGTGGCGACCAGCCGGTCGAGCGTCAGCCCGCCCGGAATCCGGCGGGCCTCCCCGTTGACGGAGACGGACACCGCGGGGCCCTCGGGGGCGTCGGACGGAGCGGGGGTAATGGGGGCGCTCATACGGGCAGCTCCTCTGGGGCGCGGGTGCGCGGGGCCCCCTGGGAAGCGGGGGAGAAGCGCGCGGGGGAGAAGGGGCGGGCCTCTTCCGGGACGGTCCCGGTGGCCAGCACCTCGGCCATCACGTCACCGGTGACCGGCGTCAGCAGGACGCCGTTGCGGAAGTGGCCGGTGGCCAGGTGGAGGCCGGGCAGCTCGGTCGGCCCGAGCAGCGGCGCGTTGTCGGGGGAGCCGGGGCGCAGCCCGGCGCGGCTCTCGACCAGGGGCAGCTCGGTGAGGCCGGGGACCAACTCGTGGGCGTCCCGCAGCAGTTCGTAGACGCCGCCCGCGGTGATCGTGGTGTCCCAGCCCAGCTCCTCACTGGTGGCGCCCAGGACCAGTTCACCGCTCTCCCGCGGTACCAGGTAGACGGGATTGCCCCGGACCACGGCCCGTACGGTGCGGGAGAGGAACGCCCCTCCCCCCGGGAGGGCGTCCGGCAGCCGCAGCCGCAGCACCTGTCCCTTGACGGGCCGCACCGGCGGCCGCACCGCCTCCGGGACGCCCGCCAGCCGGCCGCTGCGACTGCCCCCGGCCAGTACGACCTGGCCGGCCGCCAACCGCGTCCCGTCGGCGAGTTCGGCGCCCGTGGCGCGCCCGCCACCGGTCGTCAGCCGCTCCGCCGACGACCGGTGGAAGACCACCCCGGCCCGCTCGCAGGCGGCCAGCAGGGCGCTCGCCAGCCGGCGCGGATCGACCTGGTGGTCGCCGTCCACCCGGAGGCCGCCGCGCACCCCGGGGGCGAGCATCGGCTCCAGCCGGCGGCATTCGCGCCCGGTCAGCCACTGCGAGTCCAGGCCCGACCGGACCTGGAGGGCGTGCAACTCCCGTAGGTGGGCGCGGTCGTCGGCGTCCAGGGCGACGGCCAGGGTGCCGCAGCGCCGGTAGCCGATCCGCTGCCCGCTCGCCTCCTGGAGCTCCTCGGTGAAGCGCGGATAGCGCTGCGCCGAGGCCAGGTTGAGCCCCAGCAGCCTCTCCTCGCCGTAGTGCAGTTCGGTGACCGCGGCCAGCATGCCGCCGGCGACCAGGGCCGCGCCGCCGCCGGGCGCGGGGTCGGCCACCGCGACCCGCAGTCCCCGGCCGGCCGCCCGCCAGGCGGTGACCAGCCCGACGATGCCGCCCCCGATGACCAGCACATCGGGGTGCCGGCCGGCCGGCCGCGGCGGGTTCGATGGTGTGGTGGATGGATGCATGGGCGTCCAGCCCCTCCCTTCGCCGGCATGACCCGGATCAGGTTCGTACGGTCGGAGGCCGGCCAGCCTCCCTCTCAGCCCGGTCCGTCCGGGCTCCCGCGAGTGCGTGCAGCCGCCACCCTAGTACGGGGCCGCGAGGCGCGGTAAGGGAGCGCCGCCGGAGCGGGCCCCGGCGTCCCGGGAGGTGACGCTGTGCCAGAGATCTCGTTGCGCGCTGCTGCGGGCCGCCTCCTCCGCCGTCCTAGAGTGGGCGGGTGAGCGAGCAGAGCAAGTCTCCCCAGGCCCCTGACCGCACGCCGCGCGTGGTGATCGCCGGCGCGGGGATGGCGGGTGTGCAGACCGCCGTCGCCCTGCGCGAACAAGGCTGGCGCGGCGCGATCACGCTCCTCGGCGACGAGCCCCACCAGCCCTACGACCGCCCGCCGCTGTCCAAGGCCGTGCTGCTCGGCAAGGCCGAGGGCTCCGCGTTCGACGTCGACTTCGCCGGCCTCGGCATCGACCTCCACCTCAGCCGCCCGGTCACCGCACTGCGCCCGGCCGACCACGTGGTGGAGACGGCCGGGGGCCCGGTCGCCTACGACTACGCGGTGATCGCCACCGGCGCCGAACCGGTCGTCCTGCCCGGCAGCGCCGACCTGCCCGGCGTGCACCTGCTGCGCACCCTGGACGACGCCGAACGGCTGCGCCCGGTGCTCGCCGCCCAGCACCGGATCGTGGTGGTGGGGGCGGGCTGGATCGGCGCGGAGTTCGCCACCGCCGCCCGCGAGGCCGGCTGCGAGGTCACCGTCGTCGAGGCCGCCGAGCACCCCCTGGCCGGCGCGCTGCCCGCCGAGGTCGCCGCGTACATGACCGGCTGGTACGCCGACGCTGGCGCCGACCTGCGCACCGGTGCCCGGGTCGCCTCCGTCGCCCCCGGCGCGGTGACCCTCGCCGACGGCACCGTCCTGCCCGCCGACGCGGTCGTCGTCGGGATCGGCGCCCGGCCCGCCACCGGCTGGCTGGCCGGTTCCGGCGTCGCCCTCTCGCCCGAGGACGGCTCGGTCCTCGCCGACGAGCGGCTGCACACCTCCGTCCCCGACGTCTACGCGGTCGGCGACTGCGCCTCCTTCCCGTCCACCCGGTACGACACCCGGCTCCTGGTCCACCACTGGGACAACGCCCTCCAGGGCCCCCGCACGGTGGCCGAGAACATCACCCGCGGCCCGGCGGAGGGCGTGGTCTACGACCCGGTGCCGTACTTCTGGTCCGAGCAGTTCGGGCGGTTCGTGCAGTACGCCGGCCACCATGTGGACGCCGATGAGCTGGTGTGGCGCGGCGATCCGACCGGCGCCGCCTGGTCGGTGCTCTGGCTGCGGAGCGAGGCGGGCCCGGGCGCCGCGGAGCCGGCCGGGGCCGCCGGCGGACGGCCCGCCGGCCGGCTGGTCGCGCTGCTGGCGGTGGGGCGGCCGCGGGACCTGGCCCAGGGGCGCCGGCTCATCGAGCGCGGTGCGCTGCTCGACCGGGAGCGGGCGGCGGACGCGGCCGTTCCGCTCAAGTCGGCGGTGCGGTAGCGCGGTCCGCCGGCCCGGCGGGGCCGCGGGCGTCCCCCGGCGGTGTGCCCGCACCCCCCGACGGCGAGGCCCGGCTACCGGCTGTCAGTGGGAGGTGGCAGGCTTGTCCTGTGACCGAGATTGACGCAAACATCGATGGACTCGTCCCCGCCTGGCTCACCCTCCCCGACATCGCTGAGGAGATCGGCGTCGAGGTGACCCGCGTGCGGCAGCTGGTGAAGGAGGGCCAGCTGATCGCCGTGCGCCGCGGTGAGAACCGCGTGCTCCAGGTGCCCGCCGAATTCATCCAGGACGGCAAGGTCGTCAAGGGGCTCGCCGGCACGCTGACGCTCCTCAAGGACGACGGCTTCACCGACGAGGAGATGCTGGAGTGGCTCTTCACCGCGGATGACACCCTGCCCGGCACCCCGGCGCAGGCCCTGCGCGAGAATCGCGGTACGGAGGTCAAGCGCCGGGCCCAGGCGCTGGCCGTCTGACGCACCCGCGTCCCGCAGCAACCGCACCACGCATCCGTAACCGCAACCGCGCGGCGTACGGACCGGTTCCGGCCGGTCCGTACGCCGCCGACGAGGGGGAAGCCGCCCGATGACCGCCGTTCGAGGGGCCCTGTCCGACGCCCGGCTCTACCTGTGCACCGACGCGCGCACCCGCCAGGGCGACCTCCCGCAGTTCCTGGACGCGGTGCTGGCCTCGGGCGTGGACATCGTCCAGCTGCGCGACAAGGGCATGGAGGCCGGCGAGGAGCTGCGCCACCTGGAGGTCTTCGCGGACGCCTGCCGGCGGCACGGCAAGCTGCTGGCGGTCAACGACCGCGCGGACGTCGCCCACGCCGCGGGCGCCGACGTGCTCCACCTCGGCCAGGGCGACCTCCCGGTCCCGGCCGCCCGCGCTCTCCTGGGCGACGGGCCGCTGATCGGCCGCTCCACCCACGCCGAGGCCGAGGTCGACGCCGCGCTCACCGAGCCCGGGGTGGACTACTTCTGCACCGGCCCCTGTTGGCCGACCCCCACCAAGCCGGGCCGGCCCGCCCCCGGACTGGACCTGGTCCGGTACGCCGCCGCGCGCAACCCCGAGCGCCCCTGGTTCGCGATCGGCGGGATCGACGCCGGCAACGTCGACGAGGTGCTGGCGGCCGGCGCCCGCCGGGTGGTGGTGGTCCGCGCGCTCACCGAGGCCGACGACCCGGGCGCGGCCGCCGCCGAGCTGGCCGAGCGGATCCGCTCCTGGGACGGCTGAGCGGGGCCGCCGGCGCCCGGCGGGAGTCCGCCGGATGGCGGCAGGATGTCCACGTTGTGGACAGCAGCGGCGCCAACCAGCCAATACGCCGGTGCCGGTTGGTGTCCGTCCGCGGTGTGGTTAACCTGCCCGTATGGCCCTAGGAACAGCTTCCACCAGGACTGATCGCGCGCGAACCGTGCGCGACCTGCTTGCTTCCGGCAAGCGGTCCTATTCGTTCGAGTTCGCCGCCCCGAAGACGGAGAAGGGCGAGCGGACGCTGTGGAACGCCATCCGCCGCATCGAGGCCGTCGCCCCGACCTTCGTGTCGGTGACGTACGGCGCCGGGGGCACCTCCCGCGACGGCACCGTCCGCGCCACCGAGCGCATCGCCACCGACACCACCCTCACCCCGGTCGCCCACCTGACCGCGGTCAACCACTCCACCGCCGAGCTGCGCAACATCATCGGCCAGTACGCCGACGCCGGGATCCGCAACATGCTCGCGCTGCGCGGCGACCCGCCGGGTGACCCCATGGGCGAGTGGGTCAAGCACCCCGACGGCGTCAGCCACGCCGCCGAGCTGGTCCGGCTGATCAAGGAGTCCGGCGACTTCTGCGTCGGCGTGGCCGCCTTCCCCGAGATGCACCCGCGCTCGACCGACTGGGACACCGACGTCCAGCACTTCGTCGACAAGTGCCGCGCCGGCGCCGACTTCGCGATCACGCAGATGTTCTTCTACCCGGAGGACTACTTCCGGCTGCGCGACCGGGTCCGCGCGGCCGGCTGCACGACGCCGATCATTCCGGAGGTCATGCCGGTCACCAACGTGCGTCAGATCGAGCGGTTCGCGCAGCTCAGCAACGCCGCGTTCCCGCCCGAGCTCGCGACGCGCATCCTCGCCGTCAAGGACGACCCGGCGGCGGTACGCTCCATTGGCATCGAGTACGCAACGGATCTGTGTGCGCGCTTGATGGCCGAGGACGTTCCCGGGTTGCACTTCATCACCCTGAACCACTCCACGGCGACCCTGGAAATCTACGAGAACCTCGGGCTGCACCAGCGGCCCTGAGTACGGTGGCCGGAATCCGGCGGAAGCGGGGCGCACATGGGCTGGACGATTCTCTACATCGCGTTCGCCCTGGTCGGTCTCTGGCTGCTCGGCGAGGCGCTGTTCCAGCACAAGGCCCCGCTGAAATGGCGGCTGTTGGCGCTGGGCGGCTTCCTCTGCGTGGTGGTCGGCGTGCTCATCCCGTCGGTCGTCGTGATCGGGCTGGGGGCCATCGCCTTCGCCGTCGGGCAGACCTATGTGACGCTGTCGGTCCGCCGCGGCTACGAGGAGGGCTGGACGATCGGCGGGCGGCCCAAGCCGAACCGCCGGCGCCGCGCCCGCTCCTCCCGCGCCCCCGCCGCCGGGCCGAGCCTCCAGGTCTCCGAGCTGACGGAGGAGACCGCCCCGGCCGCCGCCGGCACCGGCCCGGATCCCGAGCCGGCCGGCCACGACACGCACGGCGCCGCGCACCAGGCCCCCTACCCGCCGCTGCCGGACCCGGCCGTCCCCGGTGAAATGCCCGCCGCCCCCCAGGACTTCGCCTACGCCCACGCGGACGCCCCCACCCTCTACGCCCCCCAGCCGCTGCCGGACGAGACCGGGACCTACGGCGTCTACAGCTCCGACGCCCGCCCCGACGCCCCGACCGCCGCCGCCTCCTACGACGTCTTCGGCAACGCCGCCGCGGACGGCAACGCCCATGGCTACGGCGGCAGTCACGCCCCGACCCCCGGACAGGACGGCTACGCCGACCCCTACCCGGCCTACGACGACGGCGCCTACCAGGGCGGCCACGCGCCCTACTCCGACCCGTACATCGGCGCCCAGCAGTACGCCGCGCACTACGACCCCTACGAGGAGCCCGACCCGTTCGGCCGGGCGCCCTATCAGGCCGGGCACTACGACGGCTACGGCGGGCAGCAGCCGGCGCAGCACTACGGCCAGGGCTACCCGCCCGAGACCCCGCCCGGTGGCGTCTGGGTGCCGCAGCAGCGCGACACCGGGCACTCCGAGCACCCCGGGGAGCAGCCGCCCTACCCGCCCCAGCAGCCGGGGTACGACGAGCAGCGGTACCACTACTGAGCGGCGGGGCGGCCGCCGCCGGAGCCCGACTGCCGCCGCGGCGGCCCGAGTTAGGCCATGGCTCCGCGATGTCAGGGGCGCGGTCTCACTCCGAGCCGTGCCAGTCGTCGCCGTTCACGATCAGGCCCGCGACGAGCGCCCCGGACATCCCCGCGTGCGCCGGCCCGCCGCCGGGGTGGGACCAGCCGCCGACGGCGTAGAGCCCGGGTATGCGGGTGCGGTTGCCGGGCCGCAGGAAGCGCCCCTCCTGGCCCGCCAGGGCCGGGCCCGGCACCAGCGCGCCCTCGGCCGGCGGCAGCACCTCCCGCCACAGCACCCGCTCGCGCAGGCCCGGCACGGCAGCCTCGGCGCCGGCGACCAGCTCGTCCGCGGCCCGCTCCAGCGCCTCGGGGGCCGACCAGTCGACCGGGCCGTGCGGGGCGACGGTGGCGGTGAGGGTCACCGCCTGGTGGTCGTCGTCGGGCCGCGTCGTGGGGTCGTCGGGGCGCAGCACCGTCACCGTCGGGCGGGCACAGGGCGTCCGCGGACCGGGCCCGTCGCCGAAGACGCCGGCCAGCTCCGCGGCGCGGTCCGCGGCGTGGACCACCGTGCGGTGCACCGCGTCCGCCGGGCGGGCGCCGCGCAGGCCCAGACAGACCGTCAGCCGCGCCGGGGCCCGCTCGTCCGGCCCCGGGGCCGGACGGACGTCGCCGTCGCCCCAGGGCGCGCGGCCCGCGCAGAGCCCGGGCAGCCGGACCGGGTCGACACCCGCGACCACGAACTCCGCCTCGACCACCCGCCCGTCGGCCAGCTCCACCCCCGCGGCCCGGCCGTCCTTCTCCAGGATCCCGGTCACCTCGGCCCCGAAGGTGAACTCCACCGTGCGGGCCCGGCAGCGCTCGTACAGCGCCTCGGCCAGCGCCCGCATCCCGCCGCGTACGTACCAACTGCCGAAGGTCTGCTCCATGTACGGCAGCACGGCCGCGCTCGCCGGGGCGGTGCGCGGATCGAAGCCGTAGGCCAGGGCGTGGCTCTCCAGCAGGGCGACCAGCCGGGGATCGGCGAGCTCGCGCCGGGCGACCTCGGCGAGGGTGGCCGTGGTCGGGCCCTTGCCGCCGCGCAGTCCGAACAGCCCGCGCCGGCGCAGCGCCGGATACGGATCGCGCCCCAGCACCTGCCAGTCCGCCCACAGCGGCTCCTCCAGGAGCGGCCGGCGGGTGGCGTCCCACGCCTCGCGGGCGCGCACCAGCAGGTCGCTCCAGCGCTCGCCGACGCCCGCGCCCAGCGCCTCGTCCAGGGCGGCGAGGACGCCGGCGCGCGAGGCGTTCGGCAGCGTCGCGGTGGTGCCGTCGGCGAAGACGTGCCGGCCGGCCGGATCGACCTGGGTGAGCTCGACGCAGCGCTCCAGCGGCTCGCGGCCGGTCTTGACGAACAGATCGCGGTAGACCGCCGGCAGATGCAGCAGTCCGGGCCCCGTGTCGAAGGCGAAGCCGTCCCGCTCGAACCGGCCCAGCGCGCCGCCGTACGTCGCACCGCGCTCGAACACCGCCACCCGGTGGCCCGCAACGGCCAGCCGGGCGGCGGCCGCCATGGCGCCCATCCCGGCGCCGATCACCGCAATCCCTGCCATGCCTGCGACTGTATCCGGCGGCACTGACAACGCCCGCCCGTCGCCCCCGAAACCGCAGGTGGGGGCGGTTCGTACCGCTGCGGCCCGGCCGGTGCCCGGTCCGCCCGCGAGCGGCTCAGCCGGCCGGCGGCGCGGTGCTCCCGGTCGTGGCGGCGGCCGGCTGCCGGGCCGCGCGCCGTTCCCGCCGGCGCCGCAGGTACCGGCGGATCCGCGACCACAGGAAGACCACCACCGCGATCCCCGCGACCAGCAGCACCGCCGCCAGGCCCGCCGCGATCCACGGGTGGAACAGCGCGAACGCGACGATCCCGGCGACCCCCAGGTCCTCCGCCAGGCTCAGCACGATGTTGCTGGCCGGCTCCGGGGAGGTGTTGACCGCGATCCGGGTGCCCGCCTTGACCAGATGGCTCACCAGCGCCGTGGAGCCGCCCACGGCGCCCGCGGCGAGCTGCGGCAGCGACCCGTCGTGCCCGGCCAGCAGCGCCGCCACCACCCCGCCGGCGATCGGCCGGATCACCGTGTGCACGGTGTCCCAGACCGAGTCCACGTACGGGATCTTGTCGGCGACCGCCTCGGCCAGGAAGAGCACCCCCGCGACGATCAGCACATCGGGGCGCTCCAGCGCGGCGGGGACCTCGTCGGAGACACCGGTCGCGCCGAGCAGGCCGAGGAGCAGGACGACGGCGTAGGCGTTGATCCCGCTCGCCCAGCCGCTGGTGAAGACCAAGGGAAGTACGGACACCCGGCCGATCGTAGGGGGTCCGCGGGCCCGGCGCCGGTGCTCTGGGGCGGGGTGCTCAGCTTTGAGTATCCGTACTCAGACGCCGAGATGAGTAGGTACGCGGATGGGACGGCACCGGCCGGGACGGAAGAGTAGGGGCCACGGAAGGGACGCGGCACCGCACCGCCGACACGGGGCGGCGGAGCGGAGTGGCTCCCGGACGGTACGGGGGAGTGACGGGGGACGGCGCTGCCCTGGTCGGATCGGATGGGGGAACGATCCGTGCCAGGGCAGCGCTCATGTGCGCCCGGCCCCCGGGGGCGCCGGGCGGGCCGCCCGCCCTCAGGCGGAGTGGCCGGTGACCCGCCCCTGGAGGAGCCGCGACAGCGCCGCGTGCACGTCGTCGATCGACCGGTCCGGCTGGTACGACTGCCAGTCCAGGGCGGCCACCAGGACCATGCCGAACAGCGCCGAGGCGGTCAGCGGGATGTCGATCTCCTCGCTCAGCTCCCCGCTGGTCACCGCCTCCCGCAGTACGCCCTCCACCACCGTGATGGCCCGCTGCCGCACCACCATGAGCGTGGACTGCCAGGCCCGGTTGGTGCGCCACAGCTCGGCGACGTAGAGCTGGGTGAGGGCCGGGTAACGGGCGATGAAGTCCAGCCCGGCCCGGATCATCGCGTCCAGCGCGTCGATCCGGCTGCCGCCCCGGTCGGTGACCTCGTCGGCGGCCGTCTGGAGGGAGGTCGCCAGCAGCTCGATGCCGTGCCGCAGCAGCTCCTCGAAGAGGACGTTCTTGCTCGCGAAGTTGTAGTACACGGTGCCCTTCGCGACCCCCGCCCGTTCGGCGATCTCGTCCACCGTGGTGGAGGAGAAGCCCTGTTCGGCGATGAGCGTGACCGCGGCCTCGAAGAGCTTGCGCCGGGTCGCGTCGCGGCGTGTGTGGGAGCTGTCCATAGGGGCGATTGTGCCGGTTGCGCCGGATCGGTGCGTGATGCGTGGCGTCTTGGGCAGGGCGCCGGCGGTCGACGGGCCGTAGTTCACCGGGTTCGACTCCGGGTGGCGGTCCTTCCTGCGCACCACCTGGCGACCCTGCGCCGCCGGGGAGGCCATTTCGAGCGTCCCGAGGGCGAACGCCGCCAGCGCCGCGCTGCCGCGCCGTCCGGGCGCCGGGTCGCCGACCCGCTGTCCGTTTTCCCGGGAAACCGCAGGTCACGACCGATTGTCAGTGGTGTGCCGCACGATGGGCGCATACGGTCCGCATCGTCACGCCGCTCCCCAAGTGGCGTGCGACGACAGGAGGTTCGTCATGGCAGCTCGTCCCGCCGCGGGCAGCTCCGCGGCGTACGGTCCCCCGAGCGATGTCCACCCCGTCCCGCGCCGGGCGGCGGCCCCGCCCGCCGCCCTCGCCCTGCTCGCCAAGGCCCGGCACGGCCTCGACGAGGCCGCCGTCCTGGAATCCGCCAACGAACGGTTCGCCACCGCGCACCTGGCCGCGCTGCGCACCGCGGCCGCGGTCCTCGCCGTGCGCGCCCGGCCGGCGGCCACCGCGCACCGTGGCCGCGGGCCCGCCGCCCGGCGAGGCCGTGGCGCAGGCATCCGAAGCGCCTGGGAGCTGCTCCCCGAGGTCGCTCCCGAACTCACCGAGTGGAGCGCCCTGTTCGCGGCCGGTGCCGCCCGCCGGGCCAGGGCCGAGGCCGGCATGACGGGCGCGGCGAGCCACCGCGACGCCGACGACCTCCTCAGGGACGCCGGGATGTTCCTCCGCCTGGTCGAGCGGATGCTGCGGCGGCATCCGGCGCCGCCCCCGCAGCGGGCCGGGGACCCGCCCCGCGAGGGCTGGGACCGGGCCGGCTGACCGCGCGACCTGCTGCGCTGCGCAGGCCCGGCGCGGCACCGGGCGGAATACGGAATAGGGTGGTGAGCGACTGGATGTTCATGCCCCGCCGAGGAGCCACCCACCGTGTCTGACCCGCTGCGCCCGCGCGCCTCCCTTCGTACCGCCGTGGTCTGGGACGTCCTCAAGGACGCCCTGGACCGCAGGGTCAAGGCCGCCGGGCGCGACGCCCTGGACGTCCTCGACACCGGCGGCGGCAGCGGCAACTTCGCCGTTCCGGTCGCCCGCCTCGGCCACCGCGTCACCGTCGTCGACCCCAGCCCCAACGCCCTCTTCGCCCTGGAGCGCCGGGCCGCCGAGGCCGGGGTCGCCGACCGGATCCGCGGCGTCCAGGGCGATGCCCACGGCCTGTTCGAGGTCGTCGAGCGCGGCGGCTACGACGCGGTGCTCTGCCATGGCGTGCTGGAGTACGTCGACGATCCCGCCGAGGGCCTGCGCAACGCCGTCGACGCGCTGCGCCCCGCCGGCACCCTCAGCCTGCTCGCCGCCGGCCTGGGCGGCGCGGTCCTCGCCCGCGCCCTGGCCGGCCACTTCACCGAGGCCCACCGGGCCCTCACTGACCCCGCGGGCCGCTGGGGCGAGGGCGACCCGATGCCCCGCCGGTTCACCGCCGAGCAGCTGACCGACCTGGTCACCGCCACCGGCCTCCAGGTCGGCTCGATCCACGGCGTGCGGGTCTTCGCCGACCTCGTCCCCGGCGTCCTGGTCGACACCGAGCCCGGCGCCGTCGACGCCCTGCGGAAGCTGGAGGCCGCCGCGGCCGAGCAGCCCGCTTTCCACTCCGTCGCCACCCAGCTGCACGTCCTCGCCGAACGGGACTGACCGCGCACCGCGCAGCCGGCACCGGGCTTCCCGAGCCGTACCGCGCCGCGGCCGTCGGAGCGCACCCGCGCTCCCGGCCGCGGACCGGTCCGCGCCCCCGGTCCGTCGTCCCGCTCCCTGCCTCCGCCCGGTGCCTGCGCACGCGGGGCGGTGCGGCACGGGGCGGGACCCGGTTCGGCGCCCGGAAGCACCGCGTACCGGGCCCCGGCGGCGCCCGCGGGCACCGCGTGCGGTCGACCACAGGCCACCCGAACAGCAGCTTCGCCCCGTATGATCGGGGTACGACGTTCCGGCATGCCGGACTGGCGGGTGGGGAATGCAGCCAGCATCACCATCGGCCGCCGCGGCGGTACGGACGGTGAATTGGCGTAGAGGGGCGGGTTTCACGGGGGCGATTCCCTGCCTATCCTGAAAGGGTCGCACCCGGTCGCTCCCCCGCGACCGACGAGTAGGAGGACTCCGTGCCGCTCTCGGAGCACGAGCAGCGCATGCTCGAGCAGATGGAGCGAGCGCTGTACGCCGAAGATCCCAAGTTCGCGACAGCGCTTGAGGGAAGCGGGCTGCGCACGTACACCCGGCGACGGGTCTACCAAGCGGTCGTGGGCTTCCTGGTGGGTATCGCCCTGCTCATGGCCGGCATGGTCGCCCAGCTGATCTGGGTCAGTGTCGTCGGCTTCCTCGTCATGCTCGGCTGCGCCGTGCTGGCCGTCACCGGCTGGCGCAAGGCTCCCAAGCCCGGCGACGGCGCCCGGGGGCCGGGCGGAGCGCAGGCCCGCCGCCAGGCCAGGTCGCGGCGTTCGATGATGGACCGCATCGAGGACCGCTGGCAGCGCCGCCGCGACGAGCAGCAGGGTCACTGACCACCGGCTCACACGCCCGGAATCGGCCAAGTTCTCCGCAACGGACCGGGACGACGCCGCTCTTGGCGGGATGCATTCCCGTGGTGCTGCCGCTGCAAGGTGAGGTCGGTCCGCTTCACGTCTGAGTTTCGAGGTGCGGCCCCCGAGAGATCGGGGGCCGCACCTTTTGCGTGCGCGGCACTCCCCCGTGCACTCCCGCGGCCCGCGCATGGGTCGGGCAGGTGCGGGGACCGCGTAGGCGTGGGGGCCGGGCTCGGGGCTGCGCCGGAAGCCCCGAGCCCAGCCCCGCCGGCCTGTTTGCCTACGCCCGCTCGCCGCGTCGCCGGCTCGCCGTACGCAGGGCGGCCGCCCTGCGTCGGGCCGCGGCCACCGGGCGGTTGTGCCGGCAGCGCAGCCGGAGCGCCGACCATCGGGCCGCGGCGGCCCAGCGGAGGCGGGCGGCGGAGCGCGGGGCGAACCGGGCGCGCAGCCGCAGCGCGCGGGGCGCGCCGTCCCGCAGGCCCGCGTGCACCTGCCGGACGTCCGCGGCGAGCCCGGCCGCCGGGGCCGGCTGCGGGGCGTAGAGGGCCTGCTCGACCGCCGTGGCGATGCGCCGGGCGGCGTCCGCGGCCTCCGGCGGCAGATTCCCGGTGCGGATGATCCGGGCGGCCGCCGTGCGCGGGGTCAGCGACTCGTCCGGGACGATGCCGTGGTCCCAGCCGGTGTCCAGGAGTTCCTGCCAGACGGCGAGGGTGTGCGCCGTGGGGTCGGCGCCCGGGCCGCCGCCCGCCAGCCGCCGGGTGCGGACCCGGGCCCGCCACAGCAGCGGGACCGCGGGCAGCGCCACGACCAGCAGCGCGGCGAGGGCACCCAGCGCGAGCGTCCAGGGCGCGGGGCCGTCGCCCGGCGGGGTGGCGGGCGGTATCGAGGCGACGGCCACGCAGCCGGGGCCCTTCCGTCGCTCGCCCGGGCCGCACGACGGGGCCGTGGGCGGCCCGGCCGAGGGCATCGTGGACGGAGCCGGTGCACGGTCCGGGCCGCCGGGGCCGGTGGGCTGCGCCGCGTCCGGATAGGCGTAGTCGGGGACGGTGCCGCGGCTCGGGGTCGGCTCGAAGCGGGTCCAGCCGACGCCCTGAAAATACAGCTCGGGCCAGGCGTGCGCGTCCTTCAGGCCCACCGATGTGGTGCCGTCGGGCTGCCGGGTGCCCGGCGTGAAGCCGACCGCGACCCGGGCCGGGATGCCCAGCGTGCGGGCCATCGCCGCCATGGAGAACGAGAAGTGGACGCAGAAGCCCTCCTTGTCCGCCAGGAAACGGGCTATCGCCTCGGTGCCGCTGCCGGCCCGGACCTCGGTGTTGTAGCTGAAGCCGCCGTAGAGGGCGAACCAGTCCTGGATCTTGACGGCCTCGTCGTACGCGGTGCGGGCGCCGCGGGTGACCTGGCGGGCGGTGGTGCGGACGATGGCCGGGAGGGAGTCCGGCACCTTGGTGTACTCGCTCCGCAGCGCGGCGGGCGGCGGCGGGGCCGAGGCCAACTGGTGGGCGGTGGGCCGGACCTGGAGGCTTTCGACCTGGTATTGGAGGCCGTGGGTGTTCTGCCCGCGGTCGCCGACCAGGGTGCGGCCCTCGGGCTCGAAGCGCCAGCGGCCGGGGATGTCGACCTTGTCCGCCGGATAGGGGAGCGGCAGCCAGTTCTGCGCGTACCAAGGGGCGGTGGAGAAGGAGGTGTTGATCCGAGTGACGGACACGTCGGAGCTCAGGCCGGGCGGCCGGGGCAGCTCGGCGGGGACGTCGGTGACCGTGCGCTCGGAGGGCTTCCAGGCCGTGCCGTCGAACTGGTCCAGGGCGACGATCCGCAGATACATCTCGCGGGTGTCGGCCGCGGTCGTGCGGTAGTTGAGGACCTCGCGGTTCTCCGGTTGGTTGAGGCTGTCCTGGAGCGAGACCAGCGGATTGACCGCGGAGATGGTGCCGCCTCCGCCGCCCGGCCCGGTGCCGCCGGCGGCCGGGCCGAGCAGCCCGCCGCTCAGGGACGGCAGCGCGGCGGGCACCAGCAGCGCGATGCCCAGCGACAGGACGCCGATCCGGCGCCCCGTACGGATGCGTACCCGGCCGCCGCGGGCCTCTGCCCCACCGCTCGCCGGTGGGCCGCCGAACACCCGGCCCCACTGGGAGAGCCGGTCGCGGCCCTCGGCCAGCAGGAGCAGGAGGTAGCCGGCGGCCGCCACCAGGAACGACAGCCAGCCCGCGCCGCCCTGGGAGAGCCCGGCCGCCACCGAATACAGGGCGAGCAGCGGCAGTCCGGCCGGCGCCGCGCTGCGGTAGGTGACCGCCAGCGCGTCCACGATCAGGCCGATCAGCAGCACCCCGGAGACCAGCAGCAGCCGGATGCCGGGGGTGACCGGGGCCGGGATGGCGTACCGGCCGACGTCCCGCACCCCGTCCTGCGCCAGGCCGGCCAGGGTGGTGACGGTGTCCGGCCCCGGCAGCAGCCCGGCTATCGCGTGATCGCGGGCGAACACCACGGTCAGCAGCAGTACGGTCGCCAGCGCCTGCACGGCCACCGTCAGCGGCCGGGCCAGCGGGACCCGCCGGGCCAGCGCGCCCACCGCCGTCACCATCGCCAGCAAGAACGCCGCCTGGAACAGCCAGGTGATCGGATCCACCAGCGGCAGCAGCGCGCATCCGGCGCACAGCGTCGCCGCCATCGATCCCAGCGCCAGCCGCGCCCGCCCGCTCATGCGCCCGCCTCACATCGTCCGGAAGCGCCGGCTCCACTCTGCCCGGGGACGGACCCGGCCGGTGCCGTCCCCGGCTGGCCCGCCGCCCGCCACAGATCGGCCAGCGCGGCCCCCGGCGCCACCGGCAGTGCCGTCCAGCCCGCCTCGCGCAGCATCCGCAGCCGCTCGGCCGTCTGCGGCCGACCGCGGGAGAGGCGGATCCCGCCGGGCCCCCGGGACCAGGCGTCGCCGTCCAGGACGAAGGCGACCGCGGTGGCGCTGCGCCGGCGGATCCGGCCGGCCAGTGCGGCCTGCTGCTCGTCCAGCTCGCCGAAGAAGGCGATCAGCAGCCCTTCCGCGCCGTCGCACAGCACGCCGTACGCCGCGGCCAGGCTCTCCTCGGCGGAGTGCTCCACGGCGGCCAGGCTGTCCAGCAACAGGCCCGCGGTATCGGCGGATTCGCCGCCCTCCGGGCCGGGCACCGTGCTGCCGGTGTCGGTCAGCAGCCGCACCGAGAAGCCGCGCTCCAGCAGGTGCAGCGCGATCGAGGCGGCGCCGGCCACCGCCCATTCGAAGGCCGAGTCGGGCCCGGAACCGTCGTGGGCGGCGGCCCGGGTGTCCAGCAGGATCGTGCAGCGCGCCTTCTGCGGCTGCTCCTCGCGGCGGACCATCAGCTCGCCGTGCCGTGCGGTGGAGCGCCAGTGCACCCGGCGCAGATCGTCGCCGTGGCGGTAGCCGCGCGGAATGATGTCGTCCTCGCCGGCCAGCGCGAGCGTGCGGTGGCCGCCGTCGCCGTACCCGGCGGCCTCGCCGGCCAGCCGGACCGGGGGCAGCGGCTCGACGCGGGGCACCACCGTGAGCGTGTCGAAGGCGGTGAACGAGCGGGTCAGCTCGCACATGCCGAACGGGTCGGTCAGGCGCAGTTGCAGCGGCCCCAGCGGATAGCGGCCGCGCAGGTCGGACCGGACGCGGTAGGAGACCTCACGGCTGCCGCCGGGCTCGATCCGGTCCAGGACGAAGCGCGGCCGGGGCCCGAGGACGTAGGGGACGCGGTCCTGGAGCATCAGGACGCCGGTCGGCAGCCGGGAGACGTTCTCCACCCGGAGCCGGACCCGGGACTCGGCCGCCGCCGGCACCCGGGCGGGCGTGAGCGTGCGGCTGCCCGCGACGCGGTAGCGGGTGCGGTGCAGCACCAGGACGCACACCAGCGGCAGCGCGGCCAGCAGCAGTCCGACCCGCAGCAGCTCCGCCTGCCCCAGGAGGTACGCGCAGGCCGCGGCGGCCACCCCGGCCGCCAGGAACGACCGGCCGCGCGTCGTCATCCCCCCGAAGGCCGCGCGCAGTTGGCCCTGCTCCGGCGTCGTGCTCCCCCCGCCGGCCATCACACCCCCCGTGCGCCGGGCGGCTGCTGGCCGCGGGCCGGCTGCCGCCACTGCGGGGCGGACGCGTCCGGAACCGGGGTGCGCTGGACGATCTCCAGCACCACCTGCTCGGCCGTGCGGCGGTTCAACTGGGCCTGGGCGGTGGGCAGCAGGCGGTGCGCGAGCACCGCCACCGCCAGCGACTGCACATCGTCCGGCAGCGCGAACTCCCGCCCGGACAGGGCCGCCGCGGCCTTCGCGGCGCGCAGCAGATGCAGCGTCGCCCGGGGGGAGGCGCCGAGCCGCAGATCGGGATGGCTGCGGGTGGCCGACACGAGGTCGACGGCGTACCGCCGCACGCCCTCGGCGACATGGACGGCGCGCACCGCCTCGGTCAGCTTCACGATCTCGTGGGCGTGCGCCACCGGGCGCAGGGCGTCCAACGGGGAGGCGCCGCCGTGCACGTCGAGCATCTGCAACTCGGCCGCCGGGCTGGGGTAGCCGATCGACACCCGGGCCATGAAGCGGTCCCGCTGGGCCTCGGGGAGCGGGTAGGTGCCCTCCATCTCGACCGGGTTCTGCGTCGCGACGACCATGAAGGGGCTGGGCAGGGTGTAGGTCTGCCCGTCCATGGTGACCTGGCGCTCCTCCATGGACTCCAGCAACGCCGACTGGGTCTTGGGGGAGGCGCGGTTGATCTCGTCGCCGATCACGATCTGGGCGAAGATCGCGCCGGGCTTGAACTCGAAGTCCTGGCGCTGCTGGTCGTAGACGCTGACGCCGGTGATGTCCGACGGCAGCAGGTCGGGGGTGAACTGGATGCGCCGGACCGAGCAGTCGATGGACTTGGCCAGCGCCTTGGCGAGCATCGTCTTGCCGACGCCGGGCACGTCCTCGATGAGCAGGTGCCCCTCGGCCAGGAGGACGGTCAGCGCGAGCCGTACGACCTCCGGCTTGCCCTCGATCACGCCCTCCACCGACCGGTGCACCCGCCCGGCGGTGGTGGTCAGATCGGCAAGGCCCGCTCGCTCGTCATACGTCGTCACTCGGCTCTCCTCGGCCCGTCCCCGGGTGGCCGACGCCCCCTTGACGGACCCGGCCCTCCCCGCACGACATCCCGCCCGGCGGCGCCCGGCGCGATGTCACCTCCGCATTCTTGCCGCCCGCGCGGCCTCGCGTCATGGCCTGTGGATAACTCGCACCGTGCGATCCCGGCCAACCGGGCAGTCCTGGCGAAACGGGCGCGAAAACAAGTCAAGTACGGGACCCGCCGCCGGTCGCGGCGGGTCCCGGCGCAGGTCAGTCCTGCGGATCGATCTCGCGCAGCAGCCCCGTCGTCACATCGAACACGAAGCCGCGGACGTCGTCGGTGTGCAGCAGGAAGGGCGAGGTGCGCACCCGCTGCATGGACTGCCGGATGTCCTCGTCGAGGTCCTTGAACGCCTCGACCGCCCAGGTGGGCCGCTGGCCGACCTCGGCCGCCAGCTCGTGCCGGAAGTCCTCGGTCAGGCTGAGCAGACCGCAGTCGGTGTGGTGGATCAGGACGACCGACCGGGTACCGAGTGCCCGCTGGCTGATCGTCAGGGAACGGATGATGTCGTCCGTCACCACACCGCCGGCGTTGCGGATGGTGTGGCAGTCACCGAGCTCCAGGCCCAGCGCGGCATGCAGGTCGATGCGGGCGTCCATGCAGGCCACGACGGCGACCTTGAGCACCGGCCGGGCGTCCATCCCGGGGTCGGTGAAGGCGCCGGCGTAGTGCCGGTTCGCCTCGATGAGGCGGTCGGTCACCGTGGCGGTGGCGGCGGAGGTGCTGTCGGCGGACGGGGGGAGCGGCTGCGACGCAGGTATGGGCATGGATTCACGGTAATCGTTCATGGCTTGATCAGCCCCTCTGGCAGGTAGGCGGAGGGGGCAACGTCACACCTTGTGAGGTAGTCCACAGGTTGGGCGTCCCCATCGACAGCGGGAGGAAAACTCCGGGCGCACCGTGCGGGGGACGCGCGGAACCAGTTGATTGACCGGGAGGGCAGGTGGACTAAAGTGGCGCGAAGTGGGAGGCGTGACGCTCTCCTTGGATCCCGGATCCCTCGCGTGCGTGACCGTACGTACGGTTCGGCCTCCTCCCGCTCCACCGGTCATCCGACGTCACTTCCCCGTCGCCGGAGGGCCACTTCCCCTTCAGAGCGGGCGGGGACCAAGCGGTACGTGCGGCATCCCCCAGCCAACGGCCGGGGACCCACCTGCCGCCCACCATCGGAAGGCGCATGAGCAGCAATACTCGCCACGTACCCGTCATGCTCCAGCGGTGTCTGGACATGCTCGCTCCCGCGCTCGCCGAGCCCGGTGCGGTCGTCGTCGACTGCACCCTCGGCCTCGGCGGGCACAGCGAGGCGCTGCTCGCCACGTTCCCGCAGGCCCGGCTGGTCGCGCTGGACCGCGACCCGTCGGCGCTCCGCCTCGCCGGGGAGCGGCTGGCGCCTTACGGGGAGCGCGCCACCCTGGTGCACGCGGTCTACGACGAACTCCCCGAGGTCCTCGACCGGCTCGGACTGCCCAAGGTCCAGGCCGTCCTGTTCGACCTCGGCGTCTCCTCCATGCAGCTCGACGAGGCCGACCGCGGTTTCGCCTACGCCCAGGACGCCCCGCTCGACATGCGGATGGACCAGACGACCGGCATCAGCGCCGCCGAGGTCCTCAACACCTACGCGCCCGGTGAGCTGGTGCGGATCCTGCGCACCTACGGGGAGGAGAAGCAGGCCAAGCGGATCGTCGCGGCGGTGGTCCGGGAGCGGGAGAAGGAGCCGTTCACCAACAGCGCCCGGCTGGTCGAGCTGATCCGCGACGCGCTGCCGCAGGCCGCCAAGCGCACCGGTGGCAATCCGGCCAAGCGCACCTTCCAGGCGCTGCGCATCGAGGTCAACGGCGAGCTGGCGTGCGTCGAGCGGGCCGTCCCGGCCGCCGTGAAGGCGCTCGCGGTGGGCGGCCGGATCGCCGTCCTGGCGTACCACTCGCTGGAGGACCGGCTGGTCAAGCAGGTCTTCGCGGCCGGCGCCAGCAACACCGCGCCCCCCGGCCTGCCGGTGGTCCCCGAGCGCTACCAGCCCCGGCTCAAGCTGCTGACCCGCGGCGCCGAACTGCCCACGGAGGAGGAGGTCGCCGAGAACCGGCGCGCGGCCCCCGCCCGGCTGCGCGGCGCCGAGCGCATCCGCGAGGACATCGCGTGACCCGGCAGGGGGGCCGGACGGGCGGCAGATGGCGGCTGGCCGCGCTGCTGCCCTCCGCTCCCCGCACCGGCACCGCCGCGCGGACGCCGTTCGTGCTGCTGGTCGTGGTGCTGCTGGGCACCGGGCTGATCGGGCTGCTGCTGCTCAACTCAGCGCTCAACCAAGGGTCGTTCGAGCTGAGCAAGCTGGAGCGGAAGACCGGTGAGCTGACGGACGAGCAGCAGGCACTCCAGCAGGAGGTGGACGCCTACTCCGCGCCGGACGCACTGGCGCGGCGGGCCCGGAAGCTGGGCATGGTGCCCGGTGGCAACCCGGCGTTCCTGCTGCCGGACGGCACCGTCCGCGGTGTGCCGGGCCCGGTCTCGTCCACGGGCGCCGTACTGTCCGCGTCCGCCGGGCCGTCGCCGCTCGGCCCGGAGGGCACGCGGCCGACGGCCCAGGGGGGTGCCCCGGTGGCCGCGGTCCCGGTGGCCACGCCGCAGGCCCTGCCGATGCCGGCCGGCCCGCTCGCCCCTGGTGCCGCGGGGGTCCCGTCGTTCCCGGCCCCACCGGCGAGCCCCGCGCTGCCCGCCTCCGTCCGTACGCCCGCATCGCCCGTCGCGCCGGCCCCCGTCGGCGTGCCCGGGGCGGGCGGGTCCGCTCCGTCGGCCTCCGGCAGGTGATCCCGTGACGCCTCACCCCGCGCTCCGCGGCCGCGGTTCCACCGCCCCGGCCGGCCGTCCGCCCGGCACCGCGCGGTGCCCCGCCCGCCCCGTGCACGTCCGGGAGACCGCGGCATGACCCCGCCCCGGGACCCCCGCCGCGTGCCGCGCCCCGCCCGGTCCGGCGGCCGCCCGCCCGCCCGCCGCTCCGCCGCGCCCCGGACGCCCGCGGCCCGCCGGTCCGCCGGATCGGGCCGCCCCCGCTCGGCCGGCGGCCCGCTGCGGTCGGTCAGCCCGCGGCCCCGGCTGCGCCTGGTCGCGCTGGCGCTGACGCTGGTGATGCTGACCTTCGCCGTCCGGCTGGTGCAGGTGCAGGGCGTGGACGCCGCGGCCTATGCCGCCAAGGCCAACGAGAACCGCTACGTCCCGGTCAAACTGGCCGCCGAGCGCGGTGCGATCACCGACCGCAACGGAGTGGCCCTGGCCACCACCGTGGACGCGTACGACATCACCGCCGACCCGAGCCTGCTGGCGCCCGACAAGGTCAAGATCGACGACGCCCCGCAGCGGGCCGCCGCGCTGCTCGCGCCGATCCTCGGGGTGCCCCGGGAGACTCTCGCCGCCGATCTCGACCGGCCGAAATCCCGCTACGTCCTGCTCGCCCGCCAGCGCACCCCCCAGGTCTGGAAGAAGATCAAGGACCTCCGCAAGGAGCTGGACGCCAAGGCGGCCGCCGCCCCGAAGAGCGCCCCCCGCCCCAACGTCCTGGTCGGGATCTTCGCCGACAAGCACAGCAAGCGCGTCTACCCGGGCGGCGACCTCGCCGCCGGCGTCCTCGGCTTCATGAACAGCGAGGGCAAGGGGGCCGGCGGCCTGGAGGCCCGGCTCAACAAGGAGCTGGCCGGCAAGGACGGCAAGCTGGTCTACGCCCAGTCCGGCGGCCGCCGGGTGCCCACCGCCGACGCCCAGGAGCACCCCGCCGTCCCCGGCACCGACGTCCAGCTGACCCTCGACCGCGACATCCAGTGGGCCGCCCAACGGGCCATCAGCACACAGGTCGACACATCCGGGGCGGACCGCGGCTACGTCGTCGTCCAGGACACCCGCACCGGCCAGATCCTGGCGCTCGCCAACGCGCCCGGCTTCGACCCCAACGACCTGTCCAAGGCCAGCCCCCACTCCCTGGGCAATCCGGCCCTCAGCGATGCCTTCGAACCGGGCTCCACCAGCAAGCTGATGTCGATGGCGGCCGTCCTGGAGGAGGGCGCCGCGACCCCGTACACCCGGGTCACCGTGCCCAACCGGCTGCACCGCGGCGACCGGCTCTTCGCGGACGACATCGACCACGACACCTGGCACCTCACGCTCAACGGCGTGCTCGCCAAGTCCAGCAACATCGGCACCATCCTGGCCACCGGCCAACTGGGCACCACCCAGCCGCAGGCCAACCAGGTCCTCTACTCCTACCTGCGGAAATTCGGCATCGGCCGGCCCACCGGGCTCGACTTCCCCGGCGAGACCGACGGCATCCTGGCCAAGCCGCAGGACTGGAACACCTCGCAGCAGTACACCATCCCGTTCGGCCAGGGCCTGTCCCTCAACGCCGTCCAGGCCGCCTCCGTCTACTCCACGATCGCCAACGGCGGCGAGCGGATCGCCCCGAGCCTCGTCCGCGGCACCACCGGACCGGACGGCCACTACACCCCGGCCCCCGAGCCCGCCCGCAACCGCGTGGTGAGCAAGAAGACCGCCGCCACCCTGGCCACCATGCTGGAATCGGTGGTGAACGACCAGGAGGGCACCGGAGCCAGGGCGAAGATCGACGGGTACCGCGTCGGCGGCAAGACCGGCACCTCCAACCGGGTGGACCCGAAGACCGGCCGCTACCACGGCTACACCGCCTCCTTCGCCGGCTTCGCGCCCGCCGACAAGCCCCGCATCACCGTCTACTGCGCCGTGCAGAACCCCACCCGGGGCAGCTACTTCGGCGGCCAGGTCTGCGGCCCGGTATTCCAGCAGGTCATGGCGTTCGCACTGAAGACGCTCCAGGTTCCCCCGACCGGTGCGCAGCCGCCGAGGCTGCCGGTCACGTTCCAGCCAGGCGAATGAAATCGAGGCAACACCGCCGTGACGACCATCACCCCCGACGGCCCGCACCTGCCCGGCGACAGCGGCCCGGCGAAGCCCTCACTTCGCCCCGAGCCCGTCCTGCCCGGTACGCTCACCGCCGTGTCACAAGCTGATCAGTCCCCGAAACCCCAGCAAGCGGAGAAGGGCGGCCCCGGCAGATATCCGGGCGCGCCGCGCCCTGAGGAGGTCCGTCCCACCCCCCTGACCGACCTCGCCGAGCAGCTCGCGATCCCGGTCCCGGACGGCGGTGAGGCGGTCCAGGTCACCGGCATCACCCACGACTCCCGCGCGGTCCGCCCCGGCGACGTCTACGCCGCACTGCCCGGCGCCCGTCTGCACGGCGCCGACTTCGTCGCGCAGGCCGCCGACCTCGGCGCCGCCGCGATCCTGACCGACCCGACGGGCGCCGAACGCGCCGCCGCGACCGGTCTGCCGGTCCTGGCCGTCGACGACCCGCGCGCACGGATGGGCGCCCTGGCCGTCTCGATCTACGGGGCGCCGGGCGAGGACCTCCTCCAGATCGGCATCACCGGCACCTCCGGCAAGACCACCACCGCGTACCTCATCGAGGGCGGTCTGCGCGCCGCGGCCACCAAGGGCGGCGACGGGGCGCTGACGGGCCTGATCGGCACCGTCGAGTCCCGGATCGGCGACGAGCGGCTGAAGTCCGAGCGGACCACCCCCGAGGCCACCGACCTCCAGGCGCTGTTCGCGGTGATGCGCGAGCGCGGTGTGGGCTCGGTCGCCATGGAGGTCTCCAGCCACGCGCTGGTGCTCGGCCGGGTCGACGGCTGCGTCTTCGACGTCGCGGTCTTCAACAACCTCAGCCCGGAGCACATGGAGTTCCACTCCGGCATGGAGGACTACTTCCAGGCCAAGGCCCAGCTGTTCACGAAGGCGCGCAGCAAGGCCGGCGTGGTCAACCTCGACGACGCGTACGGCCGCCGGCTGGCCGCCGGCGAGTCCGAGGTCCCGGTCACCACCTTCTCCGCCGAGGGCCACCCGGACGCGGACTGGCGCGCCGCCGACGTCGAACTCGGCGCGCTCGGCTCGACCTTCACCGTGCACGGCCCCGGAGGCGTGACGCTGCGCGCCGCCTCCCCGATCGCCGGCCCGTTCAACGTCTCCAACGCGCTCGCCGCCATCACGGCCCTGGCCGTCGCCGGCGTCGACCCGCAGATCGCGGCCGACGGCGTCGCCGGGATCCCCGGGGTCCCCGGCCGCCTGGAGCGCGTGGACGCCGGCCAGCCGTATCTGGCCGTCGTGGACTACGCGCACAAGACGGACGCCGTCGAATCGGTTCTGCGCGCCCTGCGCAAGGTCACCACCGGCAGGCTGCACGCCGTCCTCGGCTGCGGCGGCGACCGTGACCGGCAGAAGCGGATGCCGATGGGCGCCGCGGTGGCCCGGCTCGCCGACACCGCCGTGCTGACCTCCGACAACCCCCGCTCCGAGGACCCGCTCGCGATCCTCGCCACCATGCTCGCGGGCGCCGCCGAGGTGCCCGTCCACGAGCGCGGCACCGTCCTTGTCGAAGAGGACCGGGCCGCCGCCATCGCCGCCGTCGTCGCCCGCGCGGAGCCCGGCGACACCGTGATCGTCGCGGGCAAGGGCCACGAACTGGGTCAGGACATCGCCGGAGTGGTACGCCCCTTCGACGACCGTCAGGTGCTGCGCGAGGCCATCGAGCAGTCGCAGAAGTCGCAGCAGTCACAGCAGCCGAACCACCAGGGATGACACACCGCCATGCGCGCACAATCCTCTTGTTGGCACCTCCTGCACGGCTTCGGGGGTGACCTGTGATCTCCCTGTCCCTCGCCGAGATCGGACGCATCGTCGGCGGGCAGCAGCACGACATACCGGACCCGGACCGCGAGGTCACCGGGCCGGTCGTCTCGGACTCCCGAGCAGTCCGTCCCGGTGGCTTGTTCGTTGCGTTCGCCGGTGACCGCTTCGACGGCCACGACTTCGCCGCCGGCGCCGTCGAGGCCGGTGCGGTGGCGGTCCTCGCGGCCCGCCCGGTCGGCGTCCCCGCGATCGTCGTCGATGACGTCGTCGCAGCTCTCGGCGCACTTGCCCGCGCCGTCGTGGAGCGCTTGGGTACCACCGTCGTCGGTCTGACCGGCTCGGCCGGCAAGACCAGCACCAAGGACCTGATCGCCCAGCTGCTCCAGCGGCACGGCCCCACGGTGTGGCCGGAAGGCAACCTCAACAACGAGATCGGGCTGCCGCTCACCGCGCTGCGCGCCGACGCCACCACCCGCCATCTCGTCCTGGAGATGGGCGCCCGCGGCATCGGCCACATCCGCTACCTCGCCGAGCTCACCCCGCCCCGCATCGGCGTGGTCCTCAACGTCGGCACCGCGCACCTCGGCGAGTTCGGCGGCCGCGAGCAGATCGCCCAGGCCAAGGGCGAGCTCGTCGAGTCGCTGCCCGCGGCCGACGAAGAAGGGCCCGAAGGGCTTCCGCTGGAGGGCGGCGGCGGGCGACGGGCGGGGGGGATCGCGGTGCTCAACGCCGACGACCCGTACGTCCGCGCCATGGCGTCCCGTACGAGGGCCCGTACGGTCCTCTTCGGCGAGTCCGAGGACGCCGCGGTCCGCGCCGAGAACGTCCGGCTGAGCGACCTGGGGCAGCCCGCCTTCACGCTTCACACACCCTCCGGGTGCAGCGACGTGTCCATGCGGCTGTACGGTGAGCACCACGTGTCGAACGCGCTCGCCGCGGCCGCCGTCGCCCATGAGATGGGCATGCCCGTAGACGAGATCGCGACTGCGCTCTCCGAAGCCGGCACGCTCTCCCGCTGGCGGATGGAGGTCACCGAGCGCGCGGACGGCGTGACGGTCGTCAACGACGCCTACAACGCGAACCCCGAGTCCATGCGAGCGGCGCTGCGTGCGCTGGTCGCCATGGGCACCGCCGCCAAGGCGCAGGGGGGCCGGACGTGGGCGGTGCTCGGTGAGATGGCCGAGCTGGGCGAGGAGTCACTCGCTGAACACGACGCGGTCGGGCGGTTGGTCGTCCGGCTCAACGTCAGCAAGCTCGTGGCGGTCGGCGGCAGGGAAGCGGCCTGGCTCGACATGGGCGCCAAGAACGAGGGTTCGTGGGGTGAGGAGTCGGTGCACGTGTCCGACGCGCAGGCGGCGGTCGACCTGTTGCGCAGGGAGCTGCGACCGGGAGACGTCGTGCTGGTGAAGGCGTCCAGGTCGGTGGGCCTGGAGCGGGTCGCCGCGGCATTGCTGGACGGCGAGGGCGGTTCCGGCGTTGAGGGCGGGGCCGCGTCCCGATGAACTCCATGAAGCAGATCCTCTTCTCCGGAATGATCGGGCTCTTCCTGACCCTGATCGGTACTCCGCTGCTGATCAAGCTGCTGGCCAAGAAGGGCTATGGGCAGTTCATCCGCGATGACGGCCCGCGCACCCACGGCAGCAAGAAGGGCACGCCCACCATGGGCGGCATCTCCTTCATCCTGGCCACGATCATCGCCTACGCCCTGACGAAGGTGATCACCTCCAGCGACCCGACGTTCTCGGGCATCCTGGTGCTCTTCCTCTTCGCGGGCATGGGCCTGGTCGGCTTCCTCGACGACTACATCAAGATCGTCAAGCAGCGGTCGCTGGGTCTGCGGGCCAAGGCGAAGATGGCCGGCCAGCTGATCGTCGGCATCGCCTTCGCGGTGCTCTCGCTCCAGTTCGCCGACCTGCGGGGCGCGACCCCGGCCTCCGACCGGCTCTCCTTCACCCAGGACTTCGGCTGGCAGATCGGCCCGGTGCTCTTCGTCATCTGGGCGCTGTTCATGATCCTGGCGATGTCCAACGGCGTGAACCTCACCGACGGCCTCGACGGTCTGGCCACCGGCGCCTCGGTGATGGTCTTCGGCGCGTACACCTTCATCGGCATCTGGCAGTACCAGGAGTCCTGCGCCAACCAGATCACCGCCGGACCCGGCTGCTACGAGGTGCGCGACCCGCTCGACCTGGCCGTGGTCGCCTCCGCCCTGATGGGTGCCTGCTTCGGCTTCCTGTGGTGGAACACCTCGCCCGCCAAGATCTTCATGGGCGACACCGGTTCGCTGGCCCTGGGCGGCGCGCTCGCCGGTCTGGCGATCTGCTCCCGCACCGAGCTGCTGCTGGCCGTCCTCGGCGGTCTGTTCGTCCTGATCACCATGTCCGTGGTCATCCAGGTCGGTTCGTTCCGGATGACCGGCAAGCGGGTCTTCCGGATGGCGCCACTACAGCACCACTTCGAACTCAAGGGGTGGTCCGAAGTCCTTGTGGTGGTCCGCTTCTGGATCATCCAGGGCATGTGCGTGATCGTCGGTCTGGGCATCTTCTACGGCGGTTGGCAGGCGGCGAAGTGACCGGGTACGACCCTCAGGTCCCCGACGACTTCGCCGGCCGGCACGTCACCGTGGCCGGCCTCGGTGTGAGCGGCGTTCCCGCCGCCCGCGCCCTGGCCGGCCTCGGCGCCCGCGTCACCGTCGTCAACGGCAGCGACGGCGCCCGCGAACGGGCCCAGGCGGCCGAGCTGGAGAAGCTCGGGGTCACCGTCCGGCTCGGTGACGGGGAGACCCTTCCCGAGGGCACCGAGGTGGTGGTGACCTCCCCCGGGTGGAAGCCCACCAGCCCGCTCTTCCTGGCGGCCGAGAAGGTCGGCGTCCCGGTGTGGGGCGATGTCGAACTGGCCTGGCGGCTGCGCGGCCCCGACGCCGCGCCGTGGCTGGCGGTCACCGGCACCAACGGCAAGACCACCACCGTCCGGATGCTGGCCTCGATCCTGACCGCGGCCGGTCTGCGCACCGCCGCGGTCGGCAACATCGGTGTCCCGCTGGTCGACGTGGTGCTCGGCGAGGGCCGCGACGAGGAGAGCTCCTACGACGTCCTCGCCGTCGAGCTCTCCAGCTACCAGCTGCACTGGGCACCGTCGGTGCGGGCGCACTCCGCGGCCGTGCTCAACCTCGCCCCGGACCACCTGGACTGGCACGGCTCGATGGAGGCGTACGCCGCCGACAAGGGCCGGATCTACGAGGGCAACACCGTCGCCTGCGTCTACAACGCCGCCGACCCGGCGACGGAGGACCTGGTCCGCGCGGCCGACGTCGAGGAGGGCTGCCGGGCGATCGGCTTCACCCTCGGCACCCCCGGCCCCTCCCAACTCGGCGTCGTCGACGGCATCCTCGTCGACCGCGCCTTCGTGGCGGACCGGCACCGGCAGGCGCAGGAACTCGCCGAGGTCTCCGACGTGGTGCCCGCCGCACCGCACAACGTCGCCAACGCGCTGGCCGCCGCGGCACTGGCCCGCGCCTTCGGCGTCCCGGCCGCCGCGGTGCGCGAGGGACTGCGGGCCTTCCGCCCGGACGCACACCGCATCCAGCACGTCGCGGACGTCGCCGGCGTCGCCTACGTCGACGACTCCAAGGCCACCAACACCCATGCCGCCGAGGCGTCGTTGGCGGCGTACGAGCACCTCGTGTGGATCGCCGGCGGCCTGGCGAAGGGCGCCACCTTCGACGAGCTGGTGCGCACCGCCGCCGGGCGGCTGCGCGCGGTCGTCCTGATCGGCGCCGACCGGGCGCTGATCCGCGAAGCGCTCGGCCGACACGCCCCCGATGTCCCGGTTGTCGACCTTGACCGGACCGACACTGGGGCGATGTCCGAGGCGGTCCGGGAGGCGGCCCGCCTCGCCGAGCCCGGCGACACCGTGCTGCTGGCCCCGGCCTGCGCCTCGATGGACATGTTCGTCAACTACAACAAGCGGGGCGAGGCGTTCGCCGACGCGGTGGGCGAACTGGCCGCCGCGGGTCACTAGCCCGTTTCTCCCCGCTGCCGTCGGTACCGGCGGCGAGCGCACCTGTGGAGGGGACGAGGATGACCGCCCGATCGGCGAAGCCGGCGCGGCCGCGGCCGGCCCGCCGGCCCTCCACGAAGGCGCGCCCGCCGCGGGCCGGCCGGACCCCGGCCGGCCCGCGCGGTCTCTACCTCCGGGCCAAGCGGGCCTGGGACCGTCCGTTGACGGCCTACTACCTCATCCTGGGCGGCAGCCTGCTGATCATCGTCCTGGGACTGGTGATGGTCTACTCGGCCTCCCAGATCAAGGCCCTCCAGTCCGGACTGGCCCCCTCCTACTTCTTCCGCAAGCAGCTGCTGGCGGCCGCCATCGGCGGCACGCTGCTGCTGCTCGCCTCCCGGCTGCCGGTACGGCGGCACCGGACGCTGGCCTATCCGCTGCTCGCCGGCTCGGTCTTCCTGCTGTGCCTGGTGGCCGTCCCGGGCATCGGGGTCTCGGTCAACGGCAACCAGAACTGGCTCAGTCTGGGCGGCCCTTTCCAGGTGCAACCGAGCGAGTTCGGCAAACTCGCGCTCGTCCTGTGGGCCGCCGACCTGCTCGCCCGCAAAGAGGAGAAGAAGCAACTGACGCAGTGGAAGCAGCTGCTGGTTCCGCTGACGCCGGTGACATTTCTCCTGCTGGGGCTGATCATGCTCGGCGGCGACATGGGCACCACGGTCATCCTGACCGCGATCCTCTTCGGCCTGCTGTGGCTGGCCGGCGCCCCGACCCGGCTGTTCGCGGGGGTGCTGGGCGCGGCCACGCTGCTCAGCGCGCTGCTGATCAAGACCAGCGCCCACCGGATGTCCCGGCTGGCCTGCATCGGCGCGACCGATCCGGGCCCGGGGGACCAGTGCTGGCAGGCCGTGCACGGCATCTACGCGCTGGCCTCCGGCGGACTCTTCGGTTCCGGGCTCGGGGCGAGTATGGAAAAATGGGGAGAACTCCCCGAACCGCATACCGACTTCATCTTCGCCATCACCGGGGAGGAGCTGGGACTGGCGGGGACGCTGTCGGTGCTCGCCCTCTTCGCGGCTCTAGGCTATGCGGGTATCCGCGTGGCCGGACGCACGGAGGATCCCTTCGTACGGTACGCAGCGGGTGGCGTGACCACCTGGATCATGGCCCAGGCCGTGATCAACATCGGTGCGGTGCTCGGCCTGTTGCCGATCGCCGGTGTCCCGCTCCCGCTGTTCTCCTACGGGGGCTCCGCCCTGCTGCCGACGATGTTCGCCGTCGGGCTGCTGATCGCCTTCGCGCGAGACGAGCCCGCCGCGCGAGCGGCGTTGACGGCTCGGCTGGCGCGGAGGCCGGCATCCGGCAGGAAACCGGCCGGGGTGAGATGGAAGACGATGAGACGGCGCGTCATGGGACGGCCGTCCGGAGAGCGGTGAATTTCGGTGCATGTCGTACTCGCCGGTGGGGGGACCGCCGGCCACATCGAGCCCGCGCTCGCCCTCGCGGACGCCCTGCGCAGGCAGGACCCGACCGTGGGGATCACGGCACTCGGTACGGAGCGGGGTCTGGAGACCCGGCTGGTCCCCGAGCGCGGCTATGAGCTCGGCCTCATCCCGGCGGTACCGCTGCCCCGTAAGCCCACCCCCGAACTGATCACCGTCCCCGGGCGGTTGCGCGGCACGATCAAGGCCGCCGAGCAGATCCTGGAGCGCACCAAGGCGGACTGCGTCGTCGGCTTCGGCGGCTACGTGGCGCTGCCCGGCTACCTCGCCGCCAAGCGGCTCGGGGTGCCGATCGTCGTCCATGAGGCCAACGCCCGCCCCGGCCTGGCCAACAAGATCGGCTCGCGGTACGCGACCTACGTCGCCGTGAGCACCCCGGACAGCAAGCTGCGCGGCGCCCGATACGTGGGCATCCCGCTGCGCCGCACGATCGCCACCCTGGACCGGGCCGCGGTCCGCCCCGAGGCGCGCGCCGCGTTCGGCCTCGACCCCAACCTGCCGACGCTGCTGGTGTCCGGCGGTTCCCAGGGTGCCCGCCGGCTGAACGAGGTCGTCCAGGCCGCCGTGCCGGCGCTCCAGCGCTCCGGCATCCAGGTGCTGCACGCGGTCGGCCCGAAGAACGAACTGCCGCACGTCGACAACATGCCGGGAATGCCCCCGTATATCCCGGTACCGTACGTGGACCGGATGGATCTCGCGTACGCCGCGGCCGACATGATGCTCTGCCGCGCGGGCGCGATGACCGTCGCCGAGCTGTCCGCCGTCGGGCTGCCGGCCGCCTTCGTCCCGCTGCCGATCGGCAACGGCGAACAGCGGCTCAACGCCCAGCCGCTGGTCAACGCCGGCGGCGGCCTGCTGGTCGACGACGCCCAGCTGACCCCGGACTGGGTGCAGAACAACGTGCTCCCGGTGCTGGGTGATCCGCACCGGCTGTACGAGATGTCCCGCGCCGCCTCCGAGTTCGGCCGCCGGGACGCCGATGAGCTGCTGGTCGGCATGGTCCACGACGCGATCGAGCAGCGCCGCAAGTAGCGGACGAGAGAAGGCGGAGAGCGTGGCCGGACCGACCACCGCCAGGCGCGGCGCGAAGAAGTCACCGTCCGGCCCACGCTCTTCGCCGCCGTCCGGCGGCCGGCGCCTCGGAATGCCGCTGCCGCGACTGCGCCGGCCGGGCCGGCGCGGTGTGATCATCATCGCGGTGCTGGCCGTGCTGCTCGGCGGGTTCGGGATCTGGGCGTTCTACGGCTCGGACTGGCTCCGGCTGGAGAGCGTGCGGGCCACCGGAACCGATGTGCTCACGCCCCAGGCCGTGGTCGCCGCCGCGTCCGCCCCGATGGCCGCGCCGCTCGCCTCCGTGGACACCGACGCGATGGAACACCGGCTGCTCGCCCGGCTCCCACGCCTCAAAAGCGTTGTCGTCACCCGCTCCTGGCCGCACACCCTCGCTCTGGAAGTGACCGAGAGGACGCCGGAGCTGCTGCTGCAAACGAACGGAAAGTTCGCCGAAGTGGACGGCGAAGGCGTCCGGTTCGCCACGGTGGCCCGCGCCCCCAAGGGGGTGCCGCTTCTGAAAATGACCGGTTCCGACTCTCCGAGTCGGGAACGTTTCGGAACCAGCCGTTTGCTGCGCGCCTCGGTGGCCGTCGCGCAGGACCTTCCGGCCGTCGTCCGCAAGGACGTCCGCGCCCTCCGTGTGCGCTCGTACGACTCCATCACTCTCGAACTCGCAGACGGCCGCACGGTGATGTGGGGCAGTCGGGAACAGGGTGCCGAGAAGGCGAAGGTGCTGGCCGCGCTGCTGAAGGCCGCGCGTGATGCGCGCCACGTCGACGTCTCGGTCCCCAGTGCGCCCGCGGTGTCCGGGAGTTGACGTACCGCGCCGCAGGCCAGCACCCTGGATGGCTACGACTATGGGTGATCACATAGGGTGAAAAGAAAAACGGGAGGTTCGGCGTGTTCGTTGAACGCGCGCGCCTTGTCGACTTAGTGTCTCGTTCCAAAGGGACCGTGGGACCAGGAACACAGACACAGTAACCCTAAACTTCAGGCTTAGGGTTCGGGTCGGCAGAGCGGACCACCCTTTCGGCATCAGTCGGCGTCCACACGCAATGTGCGGCGACGACACGTAAATCGAGGCGAGAGGCCTTCGACGTGGCAGCACCGCAGAACTACCTCGCAGTCATCAAGGTCGTCGGGATCGGCGGCGGTGGCGTGAACGCCATCAACCGGATGATCGAGGTCGGGCTCAAGGGCGTCGAGTTCATCGCGATCAACACCGATGCGCAGGCGTTGCTGATGAGCGACGCCGACGTCAAGCTCGACGTCGGCCGCGAGATGACGCGCGGACTCGGCGCCGGCGCCAACCCGGACGTGGGCCGCAAGGCGGCCGAGGACCATCGCGAGGAGATCGAGGAGGTCCTCAAGGGGGCCGACATGGTCTTCGTGACGGCCGGCGAGGGCGGCGGCACCGGCACCGGTGGCGCCCCGGTCGTCGCCAACATCGCCCGTTCGCTGGGTGCCCTGACGATCGGTGTGGTCACCCGGCCGTTCACCTTCGAGGGTCGCCGCCGCGCCAACCAGGCCGAGGACGGCATCGCGAGCCTTCGCGAAGAGGTCGACACCCTCATCGTGATCCCCAACGACCGTCTGCTGTCCATCTCGGACCGCCAGGTGAGCGTGCTCGACGCGTTCAAGTCCGCGGACCAGGTGCTGCTGTCGGGTGTCCAGGGCATCACCGACCTGATCACCACCCCGGGCCTGATCAATCTCGACTTCGCCGACGTCAAGTCCGTGATGTCCGAGGCCGGATCGGCGCTGATGGGCATCGGCTCGGCGCGCGGCGACGACCGCGCGGTGGCCGCGGCGGAGATGGCGATCTCCTCGCCGCTGCTGGAGGCCTCCATCGACGGCGCCCGCGGTGTGCTGCTCTCCATCTCCGGCGGTTCCGACCTCGGTCTCTTCGAGATCAACGAGGCTGCCCAACTGGTCAGCGAGGCCGCGCACCCCGAGGCCAACATCATCTTCGGTGCGGTCATCGACGACGCGCTCGGCGACGAGGTCCGGGTCACCGTCATCGCCGCGGGCTTCGACGGCGGTCAGCCGCCGGCCCGCCGCGACGCGCAGCAGGCCAGCATGCCGGCCCCCAAGCGCGAGGAGCCCGCACCGGTCCGCCCGACCGTGCCGCCGGCCGACCCGCCGCGCACCGCACCGTCGTTCGGCGGTCTCGGCGCGGTCCCGCCGGTCCGCGACGAGGCCCCGGCGTCGTCCGACTCCTCGTCGCTGGGCGAGATCTCCACCCCGCCGGCCGGCCCGTCGGTTCCCCCGGCCCGTCCGTACTCGGACTCCGCGGCCGAGGAGCTGGACGTTCCCGACTTCCTGAAGTGACGTAAAGCACCGACGTGATAGGGCAACAGCACCACGTGAGCGGCGCGCACTTCGCCTTCACCGACAGGTGGGGCGGGGTGAGCGCCGCTCCGTATGAGCAGCTCAATCTGGGTGGCGCGGTCGGCGACGACCCCGCCGCCGTTCTCGCCAACCGCGCACGCGCCGCGCAGGTGCTGGGCCTGGACCCGGCCGACGTGGTCTGGATGAACCAGGTCCACGGCCGGGACGTGGCGGTGGTCGACGGACCCTGGACCGAGGGCGACATCCCGTCCGTGGACGCGGTGGTGACCGCCCGTCGGGGTCTCGCGCTGGCCGTCCTGACCGCCGACTGCACCCCGGTCCTGCTCGCCGACCCGGTCGCCGGGGTCGTGGGCGCCGCGCACGCCGGCCGGCCGGGTCTGGTCGCCGGGGTCGTTCCGGCGGTCGTCGCCGCCATGGTCGAACGGGGCGCGGAGCCGCCCCGTATCCACGCGTACACCGGACCGTCGGTCTGCGGGCGCTGTTACGAGGTGCCCGAGACGATGCGCGCGGAGGTCGCCGCGGTGGTGCCGCAGGCCTGGGCGACCACCTCCTGGGACACGCCGTCGGTGGATGTCTCCGCCGGGGTGTGCGCCCAACTCGCCGCGGCCGGCGTGCAGTTGCGTACGCAATCGCAGCTGTGCACCCGGGAGTCGGCGGACCACTTCTCGTACCGCCGCGACCGCACCACCGGGCGGCTGGCGAGCTACGTATGGCTCGGGGACGCCCCCGGAGAGGCTGCGCTGTGACCGACGACCGCAGAACGCAACTGGCCGACAACCTGGCGCGGGTGGAGGATCGTATCTCCGCCGCCTGTGCCAAGGCCGGCCGGGCACGCGAGGAGGTCTCGCTGATCGTCGTCACCAAGACCTACCCCGCGAGCGACGTCCGGTTGCTCGCGGAGTTGGGGGTGCGTCAGGTCGCGGAGAACCGCGATCAGGAAGCGGCGCCGAAAGCTGCCGAATGTGCTGATTTGCCACTGACGTGGCACTTCGTCGGTCAATTGCAGACCAACAAGGTACGCTCGGTGGCCCGTTACGCCGGCGTCGTCCAGTCGGTCGACCGGCCGCGACTGGTCACCGCGCTCGCCAAGGAGGCGGTGCGTTCCGGGCGTGAACTGGGATGTCTGATCCAGGTGGCGCTTGACGTCGAGTCAGGACCGGACGGGCGGATGACCGGGGACCGCGGTGGGGTGGCGCCGGAGGGCGTCGCCGAAATCGCCGAGGTGATCGCCGGTTCCCAAGGTCTGCGTCTGGACGGCGTGATGACGGTCGCTCCGTTGTCCGGACGGTACGCCGGACGTCAACGCGCCGCGTTCGAGCGGCTCATGGAAATCTCATCCGACCTGCGCTCGAACCATCCTGCTGCCACCATGGTGTCGGCAGGAATGAGCGCGGACCTCGAAGACGCAGTGGCCGCCGGGGCGACACATGTGCGCATCGGCACCGCGGTACTCGGAGACCGACCACGGCTCGGGTAACGTCGCCAAGCAAGTCGGACCACAGCACAAAATATGGTCATTCCCGCAGGAGTCGGGGCAGGCCGAGTGGATCCAAGGCCCCCGGTGACGGAGCCGATCCACCACAGAGCGGAGGACGCAGAGAATGGCCGGCGCGATGCGCAAGATGGCGGTCTACCTCGGCCTCGTGGAGGACGATGGGTACGACGGCCGGGGGTTCGACCCCGACGACGAGTTCGAGCCCGAGCTTGACCCGGAGCACGATCGAGGGCGGCGTCAACAGCACCAAGTGCAGCCCGAGACACGCCCGGAGCGGGAGGAGCCGGTCCGTGCCGCAACGCCTCCCGCGCCGCGCGAACCTGCCCCGCTCGCCACGGAAAGCGGACGACCCGCCCGTATCGCCCCCGTGGCATCCATCACACCCGAACGTCCGAACCTGGAGAAGAACGCGCCGGTGATCATGCCCAAAGTTGTGTCCGATCGGGAGCCTTACCGCATCACCACGCTGCACCCCCGGACCTACAACGAAGCCCGTACCATCGGGGAACACTTCCGTGAGGGCACTCCGGTGATCATGAACCTCACGGAGATGGACGACACGGACGCGAAGCGACTTGTCGACTTTGCGGCCGGTCTGGTCTTCGGACTGCACGGCAGCATTGAGCGGGTGACGCAGAAGGTGTTCCTGTTGTCGCCTGCTAACGTCGATGTCACGGCGGAGGACAAGGCCCGTATCGCAGAGGGCGGGTTCTTCAACCAGAGCTGAGACGCACCAATTGGGCACACCAAGGCCGTAAGGTCATAACGCAGGAACCAAGGGGAGAGGGACGCGCGAGATGAGTGTCGCTGGTCAGGTGATCTACATCGCGCTGTACTGCTTTCTGATCCTGCTGATCTTCCGGCTGGTGATGGACTATGTCTTCCAGTTCGCCCGCTCATGGCAACCAGGCAAGGCGATGGTGGTGATTCTTGAGGCCACCTACACTGTCACCGATCCGCCACTCAAGCTTCTGCGGCGGGTCATTCCGCCGCTGCGTCTCGGGGGCGTGGCGCTCGACCTGTCCTTCTTCGTATTGATGATCATCGTCTACATCCTGATCACCGTCGTGAGGTCGGTGTTGTTGGTGTGAACGATACGGTCTTGCCGATTGCCGACGACTACGTTGAGGTGAAGTAGAGATGCCGTTGACCCCCGAGGACGTGCGGAACAAGCAGTTCACGACCGTCCGCCTTCGAGAAGGCTATGACGAGGACGAGGTCGATGCCTTCCTCGACGAGGTCGAGGCCGAACTGACCCGCCTGCTGCGGGAGAACGAGGACCTGCGCGCCAAGCTGGCCGCCGCCACTCGTGCCGCCGCGCAGAACCAGCAGCAGGGCCTGCGCAAGGGGCCCGACCCGCAGCAGGAGCAGCCGCAGCGGCCGGGGGCACCGGTGCCCGCCGCCATATCCGGTCCGCAGCCGGTCCCGCCGCAGCAGCAGGGGATGGGTGGCCCGCCCCAACTGCCCGGTGGTGCACCGCAGCTGCCTCCCGGTCCCGGTGGCCACGGTCCGCAGGGCCCGCACGGTCCCGGCCCGATGGGCCAGGGCGGCCCGCTGGGCGGTCCGATGGGCGGCCCCGGACAGCAACTGCCGCAGCCGGCCCAGCCGCAGGGTGGCCCCGGTGGTGACAGCGCGGCCCGCGTGCTGTCGTTGGCACAGCAGACCGCCGACCAGGCGATCGCGGAGGCCCGTTCCGAGGCCAACAAGATCGTCGGCGAGGCGCGCAGCCGTGCCGAGGGCCTGGAGCGGGACGCCCGCGCCAAGGCCGACGCGCTGGAGCGGGACGCGCAGGAGAAGCACCGCGTGGCGATGGGCTCGCTGGAGTCGGCCCGCGCGACGCTGGAGCGCAAGGTCGAGGACCTGCGCGGCTTCGAGCGCGAGTACCGCACCCGTCTGAAGTCGTACCTGGAGAGCCAGCTGCGTCAGCTGGAGAACCAGGCCGACGACTCGCTGGCCCCGCCGCGGACCCCGGCCGCTCCTTCGCTGCCGCCGTCCCCGTCGATGGCCTCGGCCGGTGCGGGCACCATGGGGGGCAACCACACCATGGGTGGCGGTCCGTCCATGGGCGGCAACCACTCCATGAGCAGCCCGTCCAGCGGTGGTCCGTCCTACGGCGGCCAGCAGCAGATGTCGCCGGCGATGACCCAGCCGATGGCGCCGGTGCGGCCGCAGGGCCCGTCGCCGATGCAGCAGACGCCGTCGCCGATGCGGGGCTTCCTCATCGACGAGGACGACAACTGAACGACATCTGACGCCGGGAACGGCGCACAGAGTCGGCAATCAGGGCCGGGCCCCGAGGGAACTCCCTCGGGGCCCGGCCCTGTTCGCGATGGTCCCTGGTGTGTGGGGGTGTCCGTGCCGTCGTCCGTGCAGGGGGCGCGGCGGTGGTACGCAGGGGGCGGAGAAGGGCGCGGGCCCCGGCGCGCAGTGCGCCGGGGCCCGGTGGTGCTCTGTCGTGCTTCCGTGCTCCGTTATGCCTTGCGGAGGTGGAAGGTCAGGGCCAGTGCCTCGTCGGTGAAGGCCGGGCCGTACGACGCGTCCGGCTCGCCGGTGGCGAAGTCGGTGGCCAGCACCTCGTCGGAGATCAGTGCGGCGTGGTCGGTCAGGGCCGTGCGGACCTCGTCGTCGGCGGCCGTCCAGCGCAGCGCGATCCGGTCGGCGACGTCCAGGCCGCTGTTCTTGCGGGCCTCCTGGATCAGCCGGATCGCGTCGCGGGCGAGGCCGGCGCGGCGCAGCTCCGGAGTGATCTCCAGGTCGAGGGCGACCGTCGCGCCCGCGTCGGAGGCCACCGACCAGCCCTCGCGCGGGGTTTCGGTGATGATGACCTCTTCGGGGGTGAGGCCGACGGTCTCGCCGTCCACCTCGACGCTCGCCGTGCCGTTGCGCAGCGCGAGCGAGAGGGCGGCGGCGTCCGCGGCGGCGATCGCCTTGGCGACCGCCTGGACGCCCTTGCCGAACCGCTTGCCCAGGGCACGGAAGTTGGCCTTGGCGGTGGTGTCCACCAGGGAGCCGCCGACTTCGGAGAGCGAGGCCAGCGAGCTGACGTTGAGCTCCTCGGCGATCTGGGCGCGCAGGTCCTCGGAGAGGTCCGCGAAGCCGTGGGCGCCGACCAGCGCGCGGGACAGCGGCTGGCGGGTCTTCACCCCGGACTCGGCGCGGGTGGCGCGGCCCAACTCGACGAGCCGGCGCACCAGTTGCATCTGCGTGGAGAGCGCGGGGTCGATCAGCTCCCGGTCGGCCACCGGCCAGGTGGAGAGGTGGACCGAGTCCGGGGCGTCCGGGGCGACCGGGACGACCAGGTCCTGCCAGACCCGCTCGGTGATGAACGGGACGAGCGGGGCCATCAGGCGCGTCACCGTCTCGATGACGTCGTGGAGGGTGCGCAGCGCGGACGCGTCGCCCTGCCAGAAGCGGCGGCGGGAGCGGCGGACGTACCAGTTGGAGAGGTCGTCGACGAACGCGGAGAGCAGCTTGCCGGCGCGCTGGGTGTCGAAGCCCTCCAGGGCGGTGGTCACCTCGTCGACGAGGGTGTTCACCTCGCCGAGCAGCCAGCGGTCCAGCAGCGGGCGGTCGGCCGGGGCCGGATCGGCCGCGGACGGCGCCCAGTCGGCGGTGCGGGCGTAGAGGGCCTGGAAGGCGACGGTGTTCCAGTACGTCAGCAGGGTCTTGCGGACGACTTCCTGGATGGTGTTGTGGCCGACCCGGCGGGCCGACCAGGGGGAGCCGCCGGCGGCCATGAACCAGCGGACCGCGTCGGCGCCGTGCTGGTCCATCAGCGGGATCGGCTGGAGGATGTTGCCCAGGTGCTTGGACATCTTCCGGCCGTCCTCGGCGAGGATGTGGCCCAGGCAGACCACGTTCTCGTACGAGGACTTGTCGAAGACGAGCGTGCCGACGGCCATCAGCGTGTAGAACCAGCCGCGGGTCTGGTCGATCGCCTCGGAGATGAACTGCGCCGGGAACCGCTTCTCGAAGAGCTCCTTGTTGCGGTACGGGTAGCCCCACTGCGCGAACGGCATCGAGCCGGAGTCGTACCAGGCGTCGATGACCTCGGGGACGCGGGTCGCGGTCAGCGTGCAGCCCTCGTGGGTGCAGGCGAAGGTGACCGCGTCGATGAACGGGCGGTGCGGGTCCAGGCCGGACTGGTCGGTGCCGGTCAGCTCGGTCAGCTCGGTGAGCGAGCCGACACAGGTGAGGTGGCCCTCCTCGCAGCGCCAGATGGGCAGCGGGGTGCCCCAGTAGCGGTTGCGGGACAGTGCCCAGTCGATGTTGTTGGCCAGCCAGTCGCCGAACCGGCCGTACTTGACCGACTCCGGGAACCAGTTGGTGTTCTCGTTCTCCCGCAGGAGGGCGTCCTTGACCGCGGTGGTGCGGATGTACCAGGACGGCTGGGCGTAGTAGAGCAGCGCGGTGTGGCAGCGCCAGCAGTGCGGGTAGCTGTGCTCGTAGGCGAGGTGGCGGAAGAGCAGGCCGCGGGCGTCCAGGTCGGCGACCAGGGCCTCGTCGGCCTTCTTGAAGAACTGGCCGCCGACGAGCGGGAGTTGCTCCTCGAAGGTGCCGTCCGGGCGGACCGGGTTGACCACCGGGAGGCCGTAGCCGCGGCAGGTCTTGAGGTCGTCCTCACCGAAGGCGGGGGCCTGGTGGACGAGACCGGTGCCGTCGTCGGTGGTGACGTACTCGGCGTTGACGACGAAGTTGGCGCCTTCGAGGTCGAGGAGCTCGAAGGGGCGCTGGTAGGCCCAGCGCTCCATCTCGCGGCCGGTGAAGGTCTCGCCGGTGGCCGTCCAGCCCTCGCCCAGGGCCTTCTCCAGCAGCGGCTCGGCGACCACCAGCTGCTCGGTGCCGTCGGTGGCGACGACGTAGGTGACGTCGGGGTGGGCGGCGACCGCGGTGTTGGAGACCAGGGTCCAAGGGGTGGTCGTCCACACCAGGAGGGCGGCGCGGCCGGCCAGCGGGCCGGAGGTCAGCGGGAGGCGGACGAAGACCGAGGGGTCGACGACCGTCTCGTAGCCCTGGGCCAGCTCGTGGTCCGACAGGCCGGTGCCGCAGCGCGGGCACCAGGGGGCGACGCGGTGGTCCTGGACCAGCAGGCCCTTGGTGAAGATCTCCTTCAGCGACCACCAGACCGACTCGATGTAGTCGGGGTCCATGGTGCGGTACGGGGCGTCCAGGTCGGTCCAGTAGCCCATCCGCGTGGTCAGCTCGGCGAAGGCGTCGGTGTGCCGGGTCACCGACTCGCGGCACTTGGCGTTGAACTCGGCGATGCCGTACGCCTCGATGTCCTTCTTGCCGTTGAAGCCCAGCTCCTTCTCCACGGCCAGCTCGACCGGGAGGCCGTGGCAGTCCCAGCCGGCCTTGCGGTCGACGTGGTAGCCCTGCATCGTGCGGAACCGGGGGAAGACGTCCTTGAAGACGCGGGCCTCGATGTGGTGGGCGCCGGGCATGCCGTTGGCGGTCGGGGGGCCCTCGTAGAAGACCCACTCGGGGCGGCCCTCGGACTGCTGGAGGGTGCGGGCGAAGACCTTCCGCTCCTGCCAGAAGTCGAGCACCGCGTGCTCGAGGGCGGGCAGGTCTACCTGGGCTGGTACCGGGCGGTACTGGGGCGTGGGACTCATCGGTTCCTCCGGCGGACACCTGGTGCGTTCTCCGTCCGGAGGGACGAGAGCCTTGGACTCCCGCGGTACCACCCTCCTTGGCGGCGCCGTCGCGCACCGCCCCCTCATTGGGGTCGCGCTGCCGGTTCTACTGACTCTGCCGGACCCGCGGTCCGTGGGCGGAGCCCACTGTGCAGAGCTTTCTTCCGGCGGCTCCGGGCTGATCTTCACGTCAGGCACGCCCCCGGGCTCGCACCGTCCCCGGGTCGCTTCAGGCTGCGTCTGACGCTACTGGTCCCATCAACGCCTTTCGCTGCTCCCCGAGCTCTCGGCTTCTCCCCGGGCCGTCGGCCGGGAGGTGCCCCCAGAGCAGGGGGTGCCCCCACAGTGTACGGGGCCGCGCCGTCAGCGGCCGACCGGATTTCGGGCCGCCGGCGCGGCAGCCGCGGGCCGGGGCCCACCGCCTCCCGGCTGACCCGAATGGCGACACCGTCAGACCCGGGCATTCCGGGTGGATTGCGACGCGGGAAGCAGGGCACAACGGAGGCAGGCGAGACGTACGGGCCTGGCGGCGGGGTGGCCGGGCGGTGCGTCCCGTTGCCGCGTGCCGTGCGGAGATTTATCGTTCCCGTCACGATTCGCGCACAAGATCTCATATGCGAAGGGGTCGCGGCCATGGTGGCGAAGAAGACCGCCGCGGAGAAGACCACGACGTCCGCCGGGCCCGCTGACGAGGACGTCGCGAAGCAGTCCGCCCATGAGGAGGCAGCCGGGCACCCGGTGGCGCCGAAGAAGCCGGAGGAGGCCGCCGGGAAGAAGGCGGCCGCGAAGAAGGCGCCGGCCAGGAAGGCGGCGCCGGCCAAGGCCGCGGCCAAGAAGACGGCCGTGAAGAAGACCGCCAGGAAGGCCGTCGCGAAGAAGACCGCGAAGACCGTGGACAAGGCCGCGGCCAAGGAGCCGGCGGTGGAGAAGGCGGCCGCGGCGGGAGTCGAGGCGGTGCCGGCGGAGGGGCCGGAGAAGAAGAAGGCGCTGGCCGCGCGGCGCGGCGCCGGCTCTGGGTCCCCGGTCCGGCTGGCCGCGGAGCCCGGTGAGCTCGCGGTCCGGCCGGGGGAGGCGCCCTGGACGCCCGAGGAGGTGGCCGCGGCGCGGACCGACCTGATGGCGGAGGTGGGCCGGCTCCAGGCGGAGATCGTCGCCGCCGAGGACGCCATCGCGGGGCTGATGCGGGACTCCGGCGACGGCGCCGGCGACGACGAGGCGGACACCGGCACCAAGAACATCACCCGCGAGCACGAGCTGGCGCTGGCCTCCAACGCACGCGAGATGCTGCACCAGACCGAGCGCGCCCTCGGCCAGCTCGACGCGGGTACGTACGGGCTGTGCGAGAACTGCGGCAAGCCGATCGGGAAGGCGCGGATGCAGGCGTTCCCGCGGGCCACGCTCTGCGTGGAGTGCAAGCAGAAGCAGGAGCGGCGCTGACGTCCTCGTAGCGACCTGTGACGGCCCGGTACCCGACGGCCCCGCGCCCGCGCGCGGGTGTCGTACTCTCGTGGGCAGCCGGGCGGGCCCGGCGGTGGACTCGACGGGCTTAAGGGACGTACACGTGGCAGAGGCGGAACGCATCACCGGTACGCCGGAATCCGAGCCGGGTTCCGGGGCGGACCCCGTGGCGGGATCCGAAGGGGGACGGCCGGCGGAGGACGGAGCGTCCGCCGGGCGGGGGCCGCGGCGGATCGCCGCGCTGCTGCTGGTGGCCGCCTTCGTCTACCTGCTCGACCTGGGCAGCAAACTCGCGGTGGTCGCCAAGCTGGAGCACCATGCGCCGGTCGAGATCATCGGGACGCTGCTCCAGTTCAACGTGATCCGCAACCGCGGGGCCGCCTTCGGGTTCGGGCAGGCGCTGACGGTCTTCCTGACCATCATCGCGGCGGTGGTGATCGTGGTGATCTTCCGGATCGCGCGCAAGCTGTACAGCCTGCCCTGGGCGATCGCGCTGGGGCTGCTGCTGGGCGGCGCGTTCGGCAACCTCACCGACCGGATCTTCCGTACGCCGGGCGTCTTCCAGGGCGCGGTGGTGGACTTCATCGCCCCGGCCCACTTCGCGGTCTTCAACCTCGCCGACTCCGCGATCGTCTGCGGCGGCGTGCTGATCGTGCTGCTGTCCTTCCGGGGGCTGGACCCGGACGGGACCGTCCACAAGGACTGAAGCACCGAGCGGCCCGGACCCCGGTCCTTCGGCCGTGGGTCCTCCGCCGGGCAGGGCAGTACCGCGGGACTGCCATACTCGTGGGGTGAGCACCATTCCCGAGATCCGCACCCTGCCCGTACCGGACGGCCTGGAAGGCGAGCGCGTGGACGCCGCGCTGGCCCGCATGTTCGGCTTCTCCCGTACGAAGGCGGCCGAGTTGGCGTCGGCCGGCAAGGTCCGGGTCGACGGCTCCGAGGTGATGAAGTCCGAGCGGGTCCACGGGGGTGCCTGGCTGGAGGTCGAGATGCCGCCGGCCGCGGCGCCGGTGGAGATCGTGGCCGAGCCCGTCGAGGGCATGGAGATCGTGCACGACGACGAGGACGTCGTGGTGATCAGCAAGCCCGTCGGGGTCGCCGCGCACCCCAGCCCCGGCTGGAGCGGCACCACCGTGATCGGCGGGCTGGCCGCGGCCGGCTACCGGATCTCCACCTCCGGGGCGGCCGAGCGGCAGGGCATCGTGCACCGCCTCGACGTCGGCACCTCCGGGCTGATGGTGGTCGCCAAGTCGGAGCGGGCGTACACGTCGCTGAAGCGGCAGTTCAAGGAGCGGGTGCCGGACAAGCGCTACCACGCGCTGGTGCAGGGCCACCCCGACCCGATGAGCGGCACCATCGACGCCCCCATCGGGCGGCACCCGAACCACGACTACAAGTGGGCGGTCACCGCCGACGGCAAGGCCTCGGTGACGCACTACGACCTGATCGAGGCGTTCCGGGCCGCCAGCCTGCTGGACATCAAGCTGGAGACCGGGCGGACGCACCAGATCCGGGTGCACATGTCGGCGCACCGGCACCCCTGCGTGGGCGACATGACGTACGGCGCGGACCCCACGCTCGCCAAGCGGCTGGGCATCGCCCGGCAGTGGCTGCACGCGGTCCGGCTGGGCTTCGAGCACCCCTCGGACGGGCGCTGGGTCGAGTTCGAGAGCACATACCCGGCGGACCTCCAGCATGCGCTGGACACCGTCCGGGAGGAGAGCTACTAACCGGGCCGCTGGGGGCAGTTCGGGGTAAATGGGGCAAATTACCCAGCCGCGGTAGGCATTCAGCCACTTCATGGCAGGCTTGGGGCGGAAAATGATCGAAATCGACCGCCCCGGAGCGTAGCCACCGTGGATCAGTTGGCCCTGCTGTTCGTCCTGCTGCTCGGAGCGGTGGTGATGGTTCCGCTCGGCGATCGGCTGGGCCTGCCCTCGCCGGTGCTGATGACGCTCGCCGGTGCGGTGCTGGCGCTGCTGCCGTTCGTCCCCAACGTCCAGGTGCCGCCCGAGTACATCCTGCCGATCGTGCTGCCGCCGCTGCTCTACGCGGCGGTCCAACGCACCTCCTGGCGGCAGTTCACCGCCAACATGCGGCCGATCTTCCTGCTCGCGGTGCTGCTGGTGTTCGCCACCACGGCGGCCGTCGCGGCGGTCGCCCAGGCGGTGGTGCCGGGCATGCCGCTGGCCGCCGCGGTGGTGCTGGGCGCGCTGGTCGCCCCGCCCGACCCGGTCGCCGCCACCGCGGTGGCCGGCAAGCTCGGACTGCCCCGCCGCATGGTCTCCATCCTGGAGGGCGAGGGGCTGTTCAACGACGTCACCGCGATCGTGCTGTACCACGTCGCGCTCGCCGCGGTGATCAGCGGCACCTTCTCGGCGCCCGGCGCGGTGGGCTCGCTGGTGCTCTCCGCCGTCGTCGCGGTGGCGGTCGGCCTGGTGCTCGGCTGGGTGGCCAACCAGCTGATGGGGCGGCTGGGCGATCCCACGCTCCAGATCGGGATGACGCTGCTGGTGCCGTTCGTGGCGTACGTGCTGGCCGAGGAGTTCAAGGGCTCGGGCGTGCTGGCGGTGCTGACCTGCGGCCTGTTCCTGGCCGAGTACGCGGTCGACGCGGACGACGTGATGGGCCGGCTGGCCGGCTACACCTTCTGGGAAGTCGTCGACACCCTCGTCACCGGCGTCGCCTTCGGGCTGATCGGCCTGGAACTGCACAACATCGTCAGCGCCGCCGACGGCCACTGGACGTCCATGCTCGGCGCCGGCGCTGCGGTGGTCGCGGTGGTCGTCGCGGTGCGCCTGGTCTGGCTGCTGCCCGCCGCCTGGCTCGCCAAGCGGATGCACAAGCGCCGTGACATCGACGAGGACATCCCGATGAACTGGCGCGAGACGGTCATCATGTGGTGGTCGGGGATGCGCGGGGTGGCCTCGGTGGCGCTGGCCCTGGCCATCCCGACCACGGTGGACTCCGGCGCCGACTTCCCGGCCCGGGACGAGATCCTCTTCATCGCCTTCGCGGTGGTGCTGTCCACCCTGATCATCCAGGGGCTGACGCTGCCCCTGCTGGTGCGCAAGCTGCGGGTGCGGGCCGACACCGACGCCGCGGACGCGATGGAGCGGGAGCTGGCGCTGCGGGTGATCAAGGCGTCCAAGCGGCGGCTGAAGGAGATCCTGGAGGTCGAGGAGGTGTCCGACGAGGTCGCCGACCAACTCGCCCGCCGGGCCTACGACATCGGCGCCCGGATCAACCCGGACATCGTCGACGACGAGCGGCGCGAGCTGTTCGAGAAGCGCATCTCCCGGATGCAGAAGGTCCAGCGGATCCAGAACGAGATGTACTCGGCCGCCCGGCACGAGGTGCTGGCGGCGCGCAGCGAGGCGGGCACCGACCCGGAGGTCGTCGACCGGGTGCTGCGCCACCTGGACGTGCGGAGCCTGCGGGCGACCCCGTAGGGCCGGCGGGTCCGGGCGGGGAGCCGGGTCCGCGGGGCGGTCAGCGGTCCCGGACGCCGTCCGGGCCGTCCACCGGGCCGGGTTGGCGGACGAGCCGCTCGGCGGACGCCGCGGGCGCGGTGGCGATCCGCGGCAGCGCGTAGGCGTGCTCGGTCCGCAGCCACTCGATCATCCGCTCGCGGACCTGGCAGCGCACCGTCCACAGCGCGTCCGCGTCCCGGGCGGTGACCAGGGCGCGCACCACGATGGTGGACGGGGTGGTGTCGGTGACCACCAGGCTCCAGGACCGGCCGTCCCACTCCGGGCACTCCTGGAGCAGCTCGTGCAGGTGCTCGCGCATCTTCTCCGTCGGGGCGGAGTGGTCGAGGTGGAAGAAGACCGCGCCGGTCATCTGGACGCCGCCGCGCGACCAGTTCTCGAACGGCTTGCTGGTGAAGTACGACACCGGCATGGTGATCCGGCGCTCGTCCCAGGTCCGCACGCTCAGGAACGTCAGGGTGATCTCCTCGACCGTGCCCCACTGGCCGTCCACGACCACGGTGTCCCCGATGCGCACCATGTCGCCGAACGCGATCTGGAGCCCGGCGAAGAGGTTGCCGAGGGTGGACTGGGCGGCGATACCGGCGACGATGCCGACCAGCCCGGCCGATGCCAGCACGGACGTGCCCACCGCCCGCATCTGCGGGAACGTCAGCAGCATCGAGGCCGCCGCGACGACGATCACCACCGCGGTGACCACCCGCTGGATCAGCGTCACCTGGGTCCGCACCCGCCGCACCCGCGCCGCGTCCCGGGCACCCGCCGCGTAGCGGGTGTAGGACGACTGCACGATCGCCGCCGCGGCCCGCACCAGCAGCCAGGCGGTGGCGGCTATCAGCACCAGCGTCAGGACCTGCCCGATGCCCACCGCGTGCGCCAGCACCGCGGGGATCCGGGTCTGGCGGTACGAGCCGAGCAACAGGGCTGTGGCGAGCGTCAGTTGCAGCGGTATCCGGCAGCGCCGCAGCAGGCCCCACAGGGGGGTCTGCGGGTTCCGGGTGTCGATCCGCAGCAGGGTCCGGTCGATCAGCCAGACCAGGACGAACGTGACCACGATCGAACCGCCGACGACGGTGATCGGGCGCAGCACGGCCTCCAGGGACACGGGTCTCCTCCTCGGTGCGGTGTGCTCCTGCCGGTCCCGACGACGGTAGCTGGCACGATGGGGGGAGAGCGATCCAACCCCAGGGAAGTGATGTCTGTGCCCGCCTCTGCCGAGCCCGCGACCAGCGGTTCCTCCACCATCGTGCTGTTTCATTCGGTGTACGGGATGCGCCCCGCGGTGCACGCCGGCGCGGACCGGTTGCGGGCCGCGGGCCATGAGGTGATCGTCCCGGACCTGTTCGGCGGCCGGACCGCCGACTCGGCCGAGGACGGCATGGTCATCAAGGAGGAGATCGGCAAGGACGAGCTGCTGCGGCGCGCCGTCGCGGCGGTCGCCCCGTACGCCGACCGCGGGCTGATCTACGCCGGGTTCTCCTTCGGCGCGGCGGTCGCGCAGAACCTCGCCCTCGGCGACGAGAAGGCCCGCGGGCTGCTCCTGCTGCACGGCACCTCCGACATCGCCGACGGCGCGAGCGCCGACGACCTGCCGGTGCAGCTGCACATCGCCGACCCCGACCCGTACGAGCCGCACGACTGGCTGACCGCCTGGTACCTGCGGATGCGCCGGGCCGGCGCGGACGTGGAGGTGTTCCGCTACCCCGGTGCCGGCCACCTCTTCACCGACCCCGACCTGCCGGACCACGACGCGGAGGCGGCCCAGAGTGCCTGGAAGGTGGCGCTGGCGTTCCTGGCGGACCTGCCGGAGCGGGACTGAACGACGGCCGGGCGGGCGGTTCCCGGCAGTCCGGAACCGCCCGCCCGGCCACGGCCGTCAGTGGCCGCCGGTCGGGTCCTTCTCGCCCTTGGCGATGCCCTGTCCGCCGCCGTCCTTGCCGGCGTCCCCGCCCTTCGCCGGACCGAACTCCGCGTCGACCATCTTGCGGAAGTTGGCCCGCGCCAGCTGGTTGTACTGCTCCTGCGTCATCTGCTGCTGCGGGATCTCCGCCATCGTCAGCTTCTTGTCGCCGTGCATGAAGGTGGGGGTGCCGCGCACGCCCTTGCGGCCGAACAGGTCGGTCATCTCCATCACCCAGCGGTCGTAGGTGCCGTTCTTGACCGCCTTCTCGAACGCCGTGTTGCCCTTCAACTCGGGTACGTCGCCGGCCACCTTGAGCAGCTCGGCGTCCTTGGCGTAGAGGTCGTCGCGCTCGTCGGGGTGGTACTTGGCCGAGTACAGCGCCGACTTGTACTTCAAGAACGCCTCGGGGCTGACGTTCAGCGCCGCGCCCAGGGCGTTCAGCGCCTTCTTGGAGCCCTCGCCGCCGCCCATGCCGTCGATGAAGGTGTAGATGGTGTAGCGGACCTTGAACCGGCCGTCGTGGAGGTCCTTGAGCAGCTCCTCGCCGGCGCTCTGCTCGAAGGCCGCGCAGGCCGGGCAGCGGACGTCCTCGAAGACCTCCAGGGTCTCCTTGGCGTTCTTGTCGCCTATCAGGATCTCGGTGCCGTTCTTGCCCTGGGTGTGCGCCGGGGCGACCAGCTTGGCCTCCTTGGCGGCCTCCCAGCCGGTCGGCTCGTTCGCCTTCATCACGGCGAAGCCGATGCCGCCGGCGACCGCCAGGACGCCCACGACCGAGACCGCCACGATGAGTTGGCGGCGCAGCCGCTCCTTCTTCTTCTCGCGCTCGCGCTCGGCGCGGAGCCGCTCGCGCGCGGCCTGCTTGCTCGCCTGGTTGTTCCGGTTGCTCATGGGGGGTGTCCGTTCCTTCGGTGCTGCGCTGACGTGAGGGGTGTACGGGTGGTACGAGGTCAGACGGCGACCGGGGACGGAGGGCCGCGGCGCCGTACGCAGTGCGCGAGGAGGGGGAGCGGGCCCGCCGGCGCCGGCGGGCGGGGCGGGCGCGGGCGGCGGTGCGGCCGGGCGGTGCCGGCGCGGGCCACCGCGGCCGCGGTCCGCAGCGGCCGGACGGCCTCCGCGGCGGCCGCGCGCAGCAGCGTGCCGAGCGCGCTCTGGCCGCGGTGCAGCCAGCCGGCCGCGAGCAGGCCGACGGCGAGATGCGCGGCGAGCAGCAGCCAGGCGGCGGCCGGGCGGGGCGCGGGCAGGCCGTGCGGGAGGCCGGCCGGTGCCACCGGGCCGACGCCCCATGCGGAGCTGCGGCACAGCAGATCCACGCCGACCGTGTGCAGCGGGCCGGCGACCGGGCCGCCGGCCCGCCCGTAACAGGCCTGCTGGCCGGTGGTGAAGACGGTGTCGGCGGCCAGTTCCACGGGGACCAGCAGTGCGGCGGTCCGCCCATAGCCGCGCTCGCGGCCGGAGTGGGCGCAGGCCACGGTGAAGACCGCGGCGCACACCGCGGCGAGCGTGGCCGGCGGGAGCGCATGGCGGGAGAGCAGGACGTGGGAGGTCGCGGACAGCGGGACGCACAGCGCGGTGAACAGCGCCGCCCGTGCCACCCTCAGCCGGTCGCCGGACGAGGCCCCACGCCGGGCCGCCGGACGGACTCCCCTCCCCTGCATGGCCGGGAGTCTGCCATGGGCAGCGCGGAAATCCGGGTCAAGATTTGGCATCGGCCGGCGTGCGCGGGGCACGCCGGCCGATGCCGGTGCCGGGGTGCGGCCCGGCGTCAGGACCTACGGGGTCACTTCTTGAGGTGCTGCTCCACCTGGGACTTGAAGTCCGCCACCGAGGAGGGCGCCACCGGGCCCTGCGCGGTCTGGGTGCCCAGGGCGGTGCCGTTGAGCTTCACCGTCGGGGTGCTGCGGACGTCCGTGTGCGAGTCGAACTCCTTGGACATCGCCATCGCCCAGGCGTCGTAGGTGCCGTCCTTGACGGCCTTCTGGAAGGCGGCGTTGCCCTTCAGCGCCGGGATGGTGTCGGCGACCTTGATGAGGTAGGAGTCGTCGGCGAACTTGTCGGGGCCGGTCTCCTCCGGGTGGAACTCCTTGGAGTACAGCGCGTACTTGTACTTCAGGAACGCGTCGGGGGAGACGTTCAGCGCGGCGCCCAGGGCGCTCAGCGCGTTCTTGGAGCCGGTGCCCTGGAGGTTTTTGTCCAGGAAGGTGCCGATGTGGTACGTCGCCTTGTACTTGCCGTCGCTGATGTCCTTCTCGACGGTCGCGCCGACGGTCTCCTCGAAGGCCGCGCACCCGGGGCAGCGCGGGTCCTCGAAGAGCTCCAGGGAGTTCTTGGCGTCGGCCTTGCCGACGACGACGGTGGTGCCGTTGGGGCCGCTGGTGTGGGCGGGCGGGACCGGCTTGGCCTTCGCGGCCTTCGCCCAGACGTCGGCGCCCGAGCCGGCGCTGCCGCTGTCGCCGCCGGAGTTGGCGACCGCCAGGCCGATGCCGCCGGCCACCGCCAGCACCGCGACCACCGCGCCGGCGACGATCAACTGCCGGCGGGTGCGGTCCTTCTTCGCCTGCCGCTCGCGCTCGGCGCGCAGCCGCTCGCGGGCTGCCTGCTTGTTGGCCTGGTTGTTGCGGTTGCTCATGTCTGCTCAGCTCCGTGGGATGAGGTGGTCCATGGGGACGGGATGCGCGCTGGGGGCGTACGCGCCGGTGGGCGTACGCCGGACCGCCGGGCCGGGAGGGGGCCTCAGGCGGCGAGCGCGCACGGCGGCCCGCGGCGCACCACGGAGTGCACGAGCAGGGGGAGGGAGCGGGCGGTCGGCCCGGTGCCCTCGGGGGCGGGCACCGCGCGGCGCGGTGCGGCGGCCCGGCCCAGGACCGCGGCCGCGATCAGCAGCGGACGGAACGCGAAGCCGGCCACCGCGCCCACCAGCCGCACCACGGCGGCCTCGCCGCGGCGCAGCCAGCCGGCCGCCAGCAGCCCGACGACCACATGGCCGGCGAGCAGCAGCAGCCAGGCGGAAGCCGGCGCGCCGCCCTCCTGGGCCAGCTTCGCCAGCGGGCCGCCGACCGGGCCGCCGCCGCAGAGCAGCGCCGCGCTCAGCGAGTGCAGCCCTCCGGCCGGGGCGCCGTCCGCGCCGTAGCAGGTGTGCTGGCCGATGCTGAAGACCGCGTCGGCGGCGAGCTCCAGGGGGAGCAGCAGCCCGGCGATCCGCCAGAAGCCGCGCTCGCGGCCGGCCAGGGCATAGGCGAGCGCGAACACCGCGGCACCGGTCACGGCGACGGTGACCGGCGGCAGCGGCATACGGGAGAGCAGCACATGGGACGCCGAGGACAGCGTCACGCACAGCGCCGCGAAGAGCGCCGCGCGTAGTGCCCGTAGGTGTGCCGCCGAGATGTCCATCGCCAGCGAGTGTGCCATGGGCGGCGCTAAAGGGGCACTAAGGGGGCGCGAGGGAAGCGGTACCGCACCGCCGCCGTCCGTCCCGGGGGAGCGCCACGGAGAACGGGGGCCGGCGCGGGCGCGGATGAGGGGCGCACCGGAGCGTGCCGGGCCGGCGACGCAGAGTGTCTCCCAGGGGGCCGGGATGCGGAGCGGAGTCCGGCCGGAAACGGCCGGGCGGGCGGTGCGGGCGCCCGCCGGCCGCACCGTCCCGGGGCCCCGCGCGATGCCTCGCCGGGCGGGGGGTGTCGGCGCTGGGACGTAGACTTCAACACCGTCGGAACCATCCCTCCCGACCTCTGACTCCGCCCTCATCCAACGCCCCTGACAACTGCCGTTCCCGGAGGTTCAGCGCCGTGGCCCCCTCGTCCAGGCCCCCCTTCACGCACCTGCATGTCCACACCCAGTACTCGCTGCTGGACGGTGCCGCGCGCCTCTCGGACATGTTCAAGGCATGCAAGGACATGGGGATGACGCACATTGCCATGTCCGATCACGGCAACCTCCACGGCGCCTACGACTTCTTCCACTCCGCGCAGAAGGCCGGGGTCACGCCGATCATCGGCATCGAGGCGTACGTCGCACCGGAGTCGCGGCGCAACAAGCGCAAGATCCAGTGGGGTCAGCCGCACCAGAAGCGCGATGACGTCTCCGGTTCGGGTGGTTACACCCACAAGACGATCTGGGCGGCGAACAGCACCGGTCTGCACAACCTCTTCCGCCTCTCCTCCGACGCCTACAAGGAGGGCTGGCTCCAGAAGTGGCCCCGGATGGACAAGGAGACCCTCTCCCAGTGGTCCGAGGGCCTGATCGCCTCCACCGGCTGCCCCTCCGGTGAGCTCCAGACCCGGCTGCGCCTGGGACAGTTCGACGAGGCGCTGAAGGCGGCCTCCGAGTACCAGGACATCTTCGGCAAGGGCCGGTACTTCCTGGAGCTGATGGACCACGGCATCGAGATCGAGCGCCGGGTCCGCGACGGTCTGCTGGAGATCGGCAAGAAGCTCGGCATCCCCCCGCTGGTCACCAACGACTCGCACTACACCTACGCCCACGAGGCGACCGCGCACGACGCGCTGCTGTGCATCCAGACCGGCAAGAACCTCTCCGACCCGGACCGCTTCCGGTTCGACGGCACCGGCTACTACCTCAAGACCACCGACGAGATGTACGCCATCGACTCCTCGGACGCCTGGCAGGAGGGCTGCCGCAACACCCTCCTGGTCGCCGAGCAGGTCGACACCACCGGCATGTTCGAGAAGCGCGACCTGATGCCGAAGTTCGACATCCCCGAGGGCTTCACCGAGGTCACCTGGTTCCAGAACGAGGTCCGGCGGGGCATGGAGCGCCGGTACCCGGGCGGCGTCCCCGAGGACCGGCAGAAGCAGGCCGAGTACGAGATGGACGTCATCCTCCAGATGGGGTTCCCGGGCTACTTCCTCGTGGTCGCCGACTTCATCATGTGGGCGAAGAACAACGGCATCGCGGTGGGCCCCGGCCGTGGCTCCGCGGCCGGTTCGATCGTCGCCTACGCCATGGGCATCACCGACCTCGACCCGATCGAGCACGGCCTGATCTTCGAGCGGTTCCTCAACCCCGAGCGCGTCTCCATGCCCGATGTCGACATCGACTTCGACGAGCGCAGGCGCGTCGAGGTGATCAGGTACGTCACCGAGAAGTACGGCGCCGACAAGGTGGCCATGATCGGCACCTACGGCAAGATCAAGGCGAAGAACGCCATCAAGGACTCCGCCCGCGTGCTGGGTTACCCGTACGCCATGGGCGACCGCCTGACCAAGGCGATGCCCGCCGACGTCCTCGGCAAGGGCATCGACCTCGACGGCATCACCAACCCCTCGCACCCGCGGTACAACGAAGCCGGCGAGATCCGGGGGATGTACGAGAACGAGCCGGACGTCAAGAAGGTCATCGACACCGCCAGGGGCGTGGAGGGCCTGGTCCGGCAGATGGGCGTGCACGCGGCCGGCGTGATCATGTCCAGCGAGCCGATCATCGACCACGCCCCGGTCTGGGTGCGGCACACCGACGGTGTCACCATCACGCAGTGGGACTACCCGCAGTGCGAGTCGCTCGGCCTGCTGAAGATGGACTTCCTGGGCCTGCGCAACCTCACCATCATGGACGACGCCCTCAAGATGGTGAAGGCCAACAAGGGCATCGACCTGGAGCTGCTCTCCGTCCCGCTCGACGACCCCAAGACCTTCGAACTCCTCTGCCGCGGTGACACCCTCGGCGTCTTCCAGTTCGACGGCGGCCCGATGCGCTCGCTGCTGCGCCAGATGCAGCCCGACAACTTCGAGGACATTTCCGCCGTCTCGGCGCTGTACCGGCCAGGCCCGATGGGCATGAACTCGCACATCAACTACGCCGAGCGGAAGAACGGCCGCCAGGAGATCACCCCGATCCACCCGGAGCTGGAGGAGCCGCTCAAGGAGACCCTGGGTCTGACCTACGGCCTGATCGTCTATCAGGAGCAGGTGCAGAAGGCCGCCCAGATCATCGCCGGCTACTCGCTCGGCGAGGCCGACATCCTGCGCCGCGTGATGGGCAAGAAGAAGCCCGAGGAACTGGCCAAGAACTTCACCATCTTCCAGGCCGGCGCGAAGAAGAACGACTACTCCGACGAGGCCATCCAGGCCCTGTGGGACGTCCTGGTCCCGTTCGCCGGCTACGCCTTCAACAAGGCCCACTCCTCCGCGTACGGCCTGGTCACCTACTGGACCGCCTATCTGAAGGCCAACTACCCGGCCGAGTACATGTCCGCGCTGCTGACGTCCGTGCGCGACGACAAGGACAAGTCCGCGGTCTATCTGAACGAGTGCCGCCGGATGGGCATCAAGGTGCTCCCGCCGAACGTCAACGAGTCCGTGGCCAACTTCGCGGCCCAGGGCGACGACGTCATCCTCTTCGGCCTCACCGCCGTCCGGAACGTCGGCCAGAACGTCGTCGACTCGATCATCCGCTGCCGCAAGGCCAAGGGAAAGTACGCCTCCTTCCCCGACTACCTCGACAAGGTCGACGCGGTGGTCTGCAACAAGCGCACCACCGAATCGCTGATCAAGGCCGGCGCCTTCGACGAGATGGGCCACACCCGCAAGGGCCTGACCGCGCACTACGAGCCGATGATCGACAACGTCGTCCAGGTCAAGCGCAAGGAGGCCGAGGGCCAGTTCGACCTCTTCGGCGGGATGGGCGACGACACCTCCGACGACGGCCCCGGCTTCGGACTGGACGTGGAGTTCTCCGAGGAGGAGTGGGACAAGACCTATCTGCTCGCCCAGGAGCGGGAGATGCTCGGTCTCTACGTCTCCGACCACCCGCTCTTCGGGCTGGAGCACGTGCTCAGCGACAAGGCGGACGCCGCCATCGCCCAACTGACCGGCGGTGACTACTCGGACGGCTCGATCGTCACCATCGGCGGCATCATCTCCGGCCTCCAGCGGAAGATGACCAAGCAGGGCAACGCCTGGGCCATCGCCACCGTCGAGGACCTGGCCGGCTCCATCGACTGCATGTTCTTCCCGGCGACGTATCAGCTGGTGTCCACCCAACTCGTCGAGGACGCCGTGGTGTTCGTCAAGGGCCGGCTGGACAAGCGGGAGGACGTGCCGCGGCTGGTCGCCATGGAGCTGATGGTCCCCGACCTCTCGGAGGCCGGCGCCGACGCCCCGGTGACGATCACCATCCCGGCGCTGAAGGTCACCCCGCCGATGGTCGAGAAGCTCGGTGAGGTGCTCAGCAGCCACCGCGGCTCGACCGAGGTCCGCATCAAGCTCCAGGGCACCCGGAAGACGACGGTGCTCCGCTTGGACCGCCACCGGGTCACCCCGGACTCGTCGCTGTTCGGCGATCTGAAGGTGCTGCTCGGCCCGTCCTGCCTGGCCGGCTGAGCGGCGGCGCCGGGGCGGTCGCCGCCGTCCCGGCGCCGGAGCACCACGAGGGGCGCGCCCAGGCGATCCGGGCGCGCCCCTCAAGTCATCGGCGGCACACAGGCGTTGGGGTCCCGCGCGGCGGCCGGGCCGGGACGTCAGTTGTGGCCGAAGCGGCGCTGGTGCTTGCGCGCGACATCCGAGGGGGTGCCCTGGGACTGCGAGTGCGAGATCGCCTCGATCGTCGACTTCTCGGACTGCTGCTGGCCGCGCTCGGCCTGGCTCGCCTTCGGCTGCTTCCGGTCCTTCTTGTTCTTGGCCATGATCGGGCCTCCTGAGGGGGATCTGTGGATCGGCCGAAATCAGCCTTACATGTCAGGCACATCACTGCATTTCGGGCAATTACCGTGAGTGAAAACGGCAGTTATGTGCCGTACGGGCGGCCGGTCCCTAATCCGCCACGCCGAAGATCGAGTTGGTGCAGTTAACCCTCGTCCGGTCGGGCAGACTCGAAGGAAGCCGAAGCGCACTCGTGCCACGGGCCGAGCCGGGGGGCGACCGGACTTGAAGCACCTCTAGGGAAGAGGGTGGATCGTGGACCGCTGCGTCGTCCTGGTGGACGCCGGGTATCTGCTCGGTGCCGCCGCCAGCCTGCTCGCCGGAGAACCCGCCCGTTCCCGGATCACCGTCGACCACGCCGCCCTGATCCAGGGCCTGCGCCAGCGCGCCGAGGCCGACACCGAGCGGCCGCTGCTGCGCATCTACTGGTTCGACGGCGCCCCCGACCGCGTCCCGCAGCCCGAGCACCGCCGGCTGCGGGTGATGCCCCGGGTCACCGTGCGGCTGGGCGCCCTGACCCGCAGCGACGGCCGCTGGGCGCAGAAGGGCGTGGACGCCGCCATGCACGCCGAACTGACCGAACTCGCCCGCAACCGCGCCTGCTCCGACATCGTGCTGGTCACCGGCGACGGCGATCTGCTGCCCGGTCTGATGTCCGCCAAGGAGCACGGCGTCGCGGTCCACCTCTGGGCCGTCCAGGCCGCCGACGGCGACTACAACCAGTCCGAGGACCTGGTCGCCGAGGCCGACGAGCGGCGGGTGCTGGACCGGACCTGGATCACCCGCGCGGTGCGGGCGAAGGAACTGGGCGGCCCCTGCGCCCCGCCACCCGCCCCGCGCCCCGAGATCGCCGCGATCCTCTCCGCCCCGCTGCCGGAGTCCGCGGTGGCCGCCGCGGCCGCCGCCGCATCCGCCTCGGGGTCGGACTCCGACGGCCGCGCCGGCACCAACGGCACCGCCCGCGCGGCGGCGGGCGGCGACCGCGGCGAGGCGTCCGGCGAGTCCGGTTCCGGCGGCTCCCGCGGCGTCCCCACCCCCAAGGACCTCGCCGGCCTCGGCCGCCCGGCCGCCGCCCCGGGCCCCGCGCAGAACGGCGCCCAGCCCGCCGCCACCCTCCGCTGGTCCTCCGACAAGGGCTGGATCGAGCGCGGCGGCCCGCTCGGAGAGCCCGCCGAGACCGCCTCGCTGCCCACCCTCGCCCAGCTCACCAGCGCCGAGCAGCGCTGGGCCGACCGCGAGGAGGACATCACCGCGGTCAGCGGCGACCCCTTCGAGGTCGGCCAGGTCTTCGCCCGCCGCTGGACCGAGCGGCTCTCCGACACCGCCCACCTCCAGCAGCTGTCGACGGAGTACCCCCGCATCCCGCACCGCATCGACGGGGAACTGCTGCGCTACGCCGCCCGCTTCGGCCTGCTCGCCCACAAGGACGACCAGATCGACGAGCACGACCGGTACGCCATCCGGGCCGGCTTCTGGCGCGAGGTCGACCTGCGCACCGCGGCCGAACACGCCCCGGTCGGGGACTGACGGGCCGGGGCGCCGGGCCGGGCCGTTCGGCCCCGCCGGGGCGCCGGCCGCCCCGCCGGAAACTGTGCGCCGGCTGTGCGCGCCCCGCCCCGCGGAGCCCCGGGACCGGCGGCCGCGCGGGGGCCGCGTACCCTCATAGCTCGTGAAGACGGGCGCAAAACAGGTGGACCACGGCGCGCCGGTGTGTGTCGTAAGGGACCTGGTCAAGACCTATCCCGCGGTGCGCGGGCGGCGCGGGGCGGACCGGGTTCCCGCCGTACGCGCCAGCGACGGCATCGACCTCGACGTCCGGCGCGGCGAGATCTTCGGACTGCTCGGCCCCAACGGCGCCGGCAAGTCCACCCTGGTCCGCCAGCTGACCGGACTGCTCCGGCCGGACTCCGGCCGGATCACCGTCCTCGGCCACGATCTGGTGCGCCACCCGGAGCGGGCCGCCCGACTGCTCGGCTACCTCGGCCAGGAGTCGACCGCGCTGGACGAGCTGACCGTCGCCCTCGCCGTGGAGACCACCGGCCGGCTGCGCGGCCTGGACACCCGTACCGCCCGCGCCGAACGGGACGCGGTCCTCGACGAGCTGGGCCTGGGCCCGCTCGCCGGCCGGGCGCTGAAGAAGCTCTCCGGCGGCCAGCGGCGGCTGGCCTGCTTCGCCACCGTGCTGATCGGCGAGCGCCCGCTGCTGGTGCTGGACGAGCCGACCACCGGTATGGACCCGGTCGCCCGGCGCGCCGTGTGGGCCGCGGTGGACCGCCGCCGCGCCGAGCGGGGCGCCACCGTCGTCCTGGTCACCCACAACGTGCTGGAGGCCGAGAGCGTGCTCGACCGGGTCGCGGTGATCGACCAGGGCCGGGTGATCGCCTGCGACACGCCCGGCCGGCTGAAGGAACTGGTGGGGGAGGAGGTCCGGCTGGAGCTGGTCTGGCGGGACCGGCCCCCGCTCGACGTCCCCGAGGTCGCCGCGCTGGCCGCGGACGCCCATGCGTCCGGCCGCCGCTGGACCCTGCGGCTCCCCGCCGACCGGGCCCGCTCCGCGGTCACCGCGGTCACCGCCGGGCCCGCCTTCGCGGCGCTGGACGACTTCACCCTGGCCACGCCCAGCCTGGAGGACGTCTACGTCTCCCTGGGCGGCCGCGCCGAGGGACTGGTGAAGGCATGAGGGAACACGAACGGCGCGCCACGGACCGCGGGCGGAGTGCACGCCCCGGGACGGTCCTGCGGTGTGACGAGGAAAGGTGGGCGAGGGCGTGAGCGTGGTTTCCGCGGAGGCGGTGACCGGTACCGGAGCACCGGAGGCGGACGGCGGGGCCGCGCCGCTCGCGCCCCGGGCCCGGCTGCTGCCCGCGCTCGGCGCCGTCTACCGCGCCCAGCTCTCCCGGGCCCGGGTCGCCCGGATACCGCTGCTGTTCGTGGCCACCTTCCAGTCCGTCGGGATCATGATCCTGCTGCGCGGGGTGGTCAGCGGCGGCGAACCGGCCCGGTCGGTGGTCTCCGGCTCCGCGGTGCTGGTCGTCGCCTTCGTCGCGCTGAACCTGCTGGCCCAGTACTTCGGCCAGCTGCGGGCCGGCGGCGGCCTCGACCACTACGCGACGCTGCCGGTGCCGCCGGCCGCCGTGGTGCTCGGCGCGGCCGGCGCGTACGCCTCCTTCACCGTGCCGGGCGCGGTGGTCACCGCGGTCACCGGCTGCCTGCTCTTCCATCTGCCGATGGCCCACCTGTGGGTGCTGATCGCCGTGATCCCGCTCTCCGGGGCGGCGCTGTCCGGGCTCGGCGCGGCCCTGGGGCTGCTCGCCCCGCGCCAGGAACTCGCCACCCTCGGCGGCCAGTTGGGCATGTCGGCGGCGCTGCTGCTGGGGGTGCTGCCGGCCGGGCGGATGCCCGAACTCATCGGCTACGCCCGCGATCTGCTGCCCTCGACCTACGGTGTGGAGGCGCTGGCGCGCACCTTCACGCCGCACCCCGACTGGCTGGCGGTCGGCGCCGACCTGGGCGTCTGCGCGGTCGTCGGGGTGCTCTCGCTGGCCCTGGCGACCTGGGCGTACCGCCGGGCGGCGGTGCGGTGAGCGGCGACACCGCCCAGGGGCGTCCTGCTGCCTGCGCCGCGGCGCCGGCCTGGCACGATGACGGGGTGACCGCACCGCAGACGCCCCACGAGAACCAACCGCCCGACGAGCCGCACGGTGCCGGCGCCGACCCCGGCGACGGCCCCGAACTCGCCCGCGAACTGCGCGAGGGCGCCCTGATCGCCCTGGTCGTCGCGGTGAGCGGGGTGCTGCTGGGCCTGCTGTGGGCCTGGCTGGCCCCGCGCGTCCCGCTGATCGCCGACACCCACAACGTCTATCTGAAGAACACCGAGGGCGAGGAGGCGATCGGCGCCGACGGCACCTTCTTCCTGCTGGGGCTCGGCTTCGGCCTGGTCTCCGCGGCCGCGGTCTTCCTCTTCCGGCGGCGCGGCGGCGTCCCGCTGGTGGTCGCGCTGGCCGTCGGCGGGCTGCTGGGCGCCGTGCTGGCCTGGCTGACCGGTATGTGGCTGGGGCCCACCCCGGACGTGGTCGCGCACGCCAGGCAGGTCGGCCCCGGCGTCGTCTTCGACGGCCCGCTGCGGCTCCAGGCCAAGGGCGCGCTGCTGGTCTGGCCGGCCGCCGCGATGGCCACCCTGATCGCGCTGACCGGGCTGTTCGGGCCGCGCGACCCGGAGTTGGACGGGCCGGTGGTGCCCGACTGGTCCGGGCACCACCACGAGCCGCCGGCGGCGCGCTGACCGCCTGGCCGGCCGGCCGTCAGGCCGGTTTGCGACCGTGATTGGCCCGGCGCTTCCGGACGCGCCACTTCCTTTTACGGGTCCGCTTCGACATGGCATCCCTCCACCCTGGTCAGGTCCTGCTGTCGCCCTCCCGTCCGGCGCCGGACGGCCTGCCCCTCGGGCAGCCGACGGGAGGGTGATGACAGGACCCAATCGGGGACGGAGCGTGCCGGGAAGGGCCGCCGGGGCGCGGGCGGGGGCATCGGATGCACCCGGCGGCGCCGGCGCGGCTCAGCCCCGCGCGATCGGTGCGACCCGTGCGCCGGTCAGTGCGACCAGGTCGGCGGGGGCCAACTCGACCTCCAGACCGCGCCGTCCCGCCGAGACGCACACCGTGGGCCGGCCCTCGGCCGAGGCGTCCACCACCGTGCGCAGCCGCTTGCGCTGCCCCAACGGCGAGATCCCGCCCACCACGTAGCCGGTGCTGCGCTCGGCCGCCGCCGGATCGGCCATCGCGGCCCGCTTGCCGCCCACCGCCGTGGCCAGCGCTTTGAGATCCAGCGAACCGGAGACCGGCACCACGGCCACCGTCAGGGTGCCGTCGACGTCCGCCAGCAGCGTCTTGAAGACCTGCTCGGGGGAGACCCCCAGCGCCTGCGCGGCCTCCTCGCCGTACGAAGCGGCCGCCGGATCGTGTGCGTACGCGTGCACCGTGAACGGGACGCCGGCCGCGGTCAGCGCCACCGTCGCGGGCGTGCCGCCGGACTGCGGGCCGCCCTTCTTCCCCTGCTTCGCCTTCTTCGCCACTGCGCCTCGCCTCGTTCGCACCCGGAGCCGGCCGGTCCGGGACAACGCCGTGCCCCCGGAACGCCCGTGGGTCAGTTGGGACTGGTCGGCTGCCGGGTCAGCTCCACGGCCGGCAGCGACGGGAGCTTACCGATCACCGCCGACTCCTGGCGCAGCAGTTTCAGCTCCTCCCGCAGCCGGCCCGCGGTGTCCGGCACCTCCAGCAGCCGCTGCTTGGCGGGCACGTCCAGCACCGCCGCCGCGGCCACCAGATACGACAGCACCGACGGGTCGGCGGGCAGGTCCTGGCCGCCGGCCAGGGTCCGCTCGTTCGCCCACGCCAGCCGCTTCTGGTAGGTGCGAAAGGCCCGCACCACACCGGACGCCAGCGCGCCCGCGCCCTCGCCCTGGTCCTCCTCCAGCGCCGTCAGCTCACCGGTCAGATACGGCCCGGAGGCGTCCACCGACGTCAGGCGGACCCGGGTGGTGCCGGTGGCCAGGACCTCGTAGCCGCCGGCCGACTTCTCCCGGATGGTCGCCGCGTCGGCGATGCAGCCCACCGTGTGGAAGGCCCGGATCGGGTCGTCGCCGAAGCCCGCGGTCGGGCCGGTGGCGGTCGGCGCGGTGGCGTCCGGCAGGCCGGGCGCGGTCGGGGCGACCTCCCGGCCGTCCCGGATGGCGACCACCGCGAACCGGCGGTCGTCCTCGGGGCGGTCCAGCAGATCGCGCATCATCGCGCGGTAGCGCGCCTCGAAGACGTTCAGCGGCAGCACCAGGCCCGGGAAGAGCACCGAGTTGAGCGGGAACAGCGGCAGACGCAGGGAGGACACAGTCCGTAAGCCTAGAGCCTGCCTGCGCGCGAGCCACCACCCGCACCCGGTGCGGGCCCGTGCGGACCCGCCGGGGCGGGCCCTACTGCCGCTGGAGCAGCCGGGACGCGCCGGTCGCCATGGTCGTGGCCAGCACCCACCCGGCCATGATCATCGCCGCCGAGAGCCACTGCGCGATGCCGGCCGGCGCCCAGGCGCCGCTCTGGTGGAGGTCCACCAGCGGCAGCAGCAGGTCCAGGGAGTAGAGGTAGGGGTTCCAGTGCGGCGCCTCGTCGTGCTTGACCGCCCCCGGCGGGTACGAGGAGAAGTACGCGGTGCCGATCGCCCACAGGATCGCCATCCACACCGCGGCCCGCCCCGGGCGGTAGCCGTAGGCCACCGTCCAGTCCTGGAGGAACCCCCACGCCTTCGCCGCCACCGGCAGCGTCTCGCGCCGCCGCCGCTGCTTGGCCAGCAGCACCTCCCGGGCGTCCGCGTCCTCGCCCATGGCGCGCAGCGAGGAGGCCAGCATCTCGTACGGCTCGGGTGCGTACTCCGGGGTCGCCGCGGCCACCCACTGGAGCCGCAGCGCCAGCGGGAAGTGGCCGCGCGGGATCAGCGTCTCGTAGGAGAAGCCGGCCATCATCAGCCCGCCCAGCCCCGGCCAACTCGCCGACTTGTCGACGAGGTTGACGACCCGGGCGCCGGAGAGGACGACCCGGCCGCGCTGCGGGCGCTCGCCCAGGAACCGCAGCTCCGGCGTCTGGATGCGGCGCAGCGACAGCTCCTGGTCGGACTCCATCACGAACCGGGCGTGCTCGAAGTCCACCGCGTCCCCGAACCGCCCGTCGTCCAGCCGCACCCCGCCCTCGCACTCGAAGCGCTGCATCCGGGTGCCGCGGGACGGGGTGTGGGTGATCCCGTACGGGGGCGTGGCGCCGCTGGAGAACGGGGAGTTGGCCAGGCCCGCTGCGGTGAGGTAGAGGGTGCGCTCGACGGTCAGCTGGGGGGCGTTCAGCGCCCGGCGGCCGAACGGATTGCTCAGATGGCTGCCGCGCAGGCTCAGCGACACCCCGACGGTGGCGCCGCGCAGCGACAGCTCGCCGTAGGACTCCAGCATCTCGGCCTGGAGGTCCTGGGCGACGGTCAGCCCGTCGGCCATGATCGAGCGGCCCTGCCGGTCCTTGTGCACCACCACCTGGTTGAGCATCAGGTCGGTGCCTATGTGCGCGTCGGTCAGCCGGATGCCGGAGTGCACCACGCAGTGCGGCAGGTGCAGATCGCCCTCGGTCTGGAGCCGGGCCGCCTCCAGCCGCGGTATCGCGCAGTTCACCATCCGCAGCGTGGTGAACCGGCTCTCCGGCAGCAGCACCTCGGCCTCGAAGCGGCAGTCCCGCAGCTCCACGAATGGCTTGATCGTGCCGCCCGCAAGGTCGAGAGTGTCCGTGATGTACGCACCGGTCAGCTTCAGCCCGGGCACCCGGCCGGGCTGCGCCGGCGGCCCGTCGAGCAGCAGCAGGGCCACCACCCGGGCCCGGACCCGCCGCTCCGGGCCCCACAGGTGCTGCCCGTGCGGGTCGTCCCGGGCCGCATCGCCGGTGTGCAGATCGCAGGCGCTGCCGTTGCGGAACGCCTGCCACATGCTCCACTCCGCGGACGTCAGTCGCAGGTCGGCGGGCGCATCGCCGTCCCTGGCTCCGGTCACTGTGGCTCCCCCTTGCTCTCGTGGTGCCTTGCGGCAGGCCGCCTTGCGCGGTCGTGGTCGTGGTCGTTCGTCCGGTGGTCGCCGTGCGCGGTGTCGGCCCGTGGCGGCTTCGGTGGCCGGTACCGGTGCCCGGGCGGCCCGGCATCCGGCCGCGCTACCTGTTCGGGCGCATCCCGGCGGGCCCTCTTCGCATCCGCCCGCGGGCGTCCCGATGACGCCCGCACCGACCCCTTGCCCGCCCGGTGACCGGTTGAACACGCGTGGTCAGGGCCAAGTCCGGTCAACTTCGCCGACCGGACCGGCCGCCGTCCGGCCCGCGCGTCCGTACGTATCACTGAGTGATACGGCCGCTCGGGCCCGGCGGCGGGTCTGAGACACTGGGGGAGTGATCTCCCGAATCGATCTGCGTGGCGACGCCCTCCCCGAGGGTGGCGCCCTGCGCGACCTGCTGCCCCGTGCCGAGTTCGACGTGGAAGCCGCCCTGGAGACGGTGCGGCCCATCTGCGAGGACGTGCATCATCGCGGCACCGCGGCGCTGATCGAGTACGCGCGGCGGTTCGACGGGGTCGAGATCGAGCGGGTCCGGGTGCCGGCGAAGGCGCTCACCGAGGCCCTCGACGCGCTGGACCCGGCGGTCCGCGCCGCCCTGGAGGAGTCCGTCCGGCGCGCCCGGACCGTCCACCGCGAGCAGCGCCGCACCGACGTCACCACCAAGGTCGTGCCCGGCGGCACGGTCACCGAGCGCTGGGTCCCGGTCGAGCGGGTCGGCCTCTACGTCCCCGGCGGCCGGTCGGTCTACCCGTCCTCCGTCGTCATGAACGTCGTCCCCGCCCAGGAGGCCGGCGTCGGCTCGCTGGCCGTCGCCTCCCCGCCGCAGGCCGACTTCGGCGGGCTGCCGCACCCCACCATCCTGGCCGCCTGCGCCCTGCTCGGCGTCGACGAGGTCTACGCCGCCGGCGGCGCCCAGGCCATCGCGATGTTCGCGTACGGCACCGACGAGTGCGCCCCGGTCGACCTCGTCACCGGCCCCGGCAACATCTACGTCGCCGCCGCCAAGCGCCTCCTGCGGGGCCGGATCGGCATCGACTCCGAGGCCGGTCCCACCGAGATCGCGATCCTCGCCGACGCGACCGCCGACCCGGTGCACGTCGCCGCCGACCTGATCAGCCAGGCCGAGCACGACCCGATGGCCGCCGCCGTCCTGGTCACCGACTCCGCGGAGCTGGCCGACCGCACCGAGAAGGAGCTGGCCGCGCAGATCGGGGCCACCAGGCACGTCGAGGACCGCATCGTCCCGGCGCTGTCCGGCCGGCAGTCCGCGATCGTCCTGGTCGACGGTCTGGACGAGGGCCTGACGGTGGTGGACGCCTACGGTGCCGAGCACCTGGAGGTCCAGACCGCCGACGCCGCCGCGGTCGCCGCCCGGGTGCGCAACGCCGGCGCGATCTTCGTCGGCCCCTACGCCCCGGTCTCCCTGGGCGACTACTGCGCCGGTTCCAACCACGTCCTGCCCACCGGCGGCTGCGCCTGCCACTCCTCCGGTCTGTCCGTCCAGTCGTTCCTGCGCGGCATCCACGTCGTGGACTACTCCCGGGACGCGCTGGCCGAGGTCGCCCACCATGTGGTGACGCTCGCCGAGGCCGAGGACCTCCCGGCCCACGGCGCGGCGATCGAGGCGCGCTTCGGTTGGACGGTCCCCCAGAGCAAGTGAGCACGCACGTGACCAAGAACACTCCTGTGTCCCGTATGGACGAGCTTCCCATTCGGGACGAGCTGCGCGGCAAGTCCCCTTACGGCGCGCCGCAGTTGGACGTCCCGGTGCGTCTGAACACCAACGAGAACCCCTACCCGCTGCCCGAGCCGCTGGTGCAGCGGATCGCCGAGCGGGTCACCGAGGCCGCCCGCCACCTCAACCGCTACCCCGACCGGGACGCGGTCGAGCTGCGCACCGCGCTGGCCGGCTACCTCACCCGCACCGCCGGCCATGACGTCACCGCCGCCCAGGTCTGGGCCGCCAACGGCTCCAACGAGATCATCCAGCAGCTGCTCCAGACCTTCGGCGGCCCCGGCCGCACCGCGCTCGGCTTCGAGCCGTCGTACTCCATGCACGCGCTGATCTCGCGCGGCACCGGCACCGGCTGGATCTCCGGCCCGCGGGGCGACGACTTCCGCCTCGACGTCGAGGCGGCCACGGCGGCCATCGCCGAGCACCGCCCCGACGTGGTCTTCGTCTGCTCGCCGAACAACCCCACCGGCACCGCCGTCGACGCCGACACCGTCCTCGCGCTCCACGACGCGGCGCAGGCCGCCAGGGCCGGCACCGCCGGGGCGCTGGTGGTGGTCGACGAGGCGTACGGCGAGTTCAGCCACCACCCCTCGCTGCTGCCGCTGATCGAGGGCCGGCCCAACCTGGTGCTCTCCCGCACCATGTCCAAGGCGTTCGGCGCCGCCGGCCTGCGGCTGGGCTACCTCGCCGCCGACCCGGCCGTGGTCGACGCCGTCCAGCTGGTCCGGCTGCCGTACCACCTCTCGTCCGTCACCCAGGCCACCGCGCTCGCAGCCCTGGAGCACACCGACACGCTCCTGGCGTATGTCGAGCAGCTCAAGGACGAGCGGGACCGCCTGGTCACCGAACTGCGCGCGCTGGGCTGCCAGGTCGTCGCCTCGGACGCCAACTTCGTCCAGTTCGGCCTCTTCGACGACGCGCACGCCACCTGGCAGGCGATCCTCGACCACGGCGTGCTGGTCCGCGACAACGGCGTACCGGGCTGGCTGCGGGTCACCGCCGGCACGCCGGCCGAGAACGACGCGTTCCTCGACGCGGTGCGCGCGGTGCTCAAAGAACGCAGCCTGAAGGAGAACAAGCGATGAGCGGGGCGACCGCCCGCGTGGGGCGCGTGGAGCGCACCACCAAGGAGACCACGGTGCTGGTCGAGATCGATCTCGACGGCACCGGCCAGGTCGACGTCTCGACCGGCGTCGGCTTCTACGACCACATGCTCGACCAGCTCGGCCGGCACGGCCTCTTCGACCTGAAGGTCAAGACCGACGGCGACCTGCACATCGACACCCACCACACCATCGAGGACACCGCCCTCGCGCTGGGTGCCGCCTTCAGGCAGGCGCTCGGCGACAAGGTCGGCATCTACCGCTTCGGCAACTGCACCGTCCCGCTGGACGAGTCGCTGGCCCAGGTGACCGTCGACCTCTCCGGCCGCCCGTACCTGGTGCACACCGAGCCGGAGAACATGGCGCCGATGATCGGCACCTACGACACCACGATGACCCGGCACATCCTGGAGTCGTTCGTCGCCCAGGCCCAGATCGCGCTGCACGTCCACGTGCCCTACGGGCGCAACGCGCACCACATCGTGGAGTGCCAGTTCAAGGCGCTGGCCCGGGCCCTGCGCTACGCCAGCGAGCACGACCCGCGGGCCGCCGGCATCCTCCCGTCCACGAAGGGTGCTCTGTGATGAACGGTCTGTCCACGGTCTTCATCCTCGTCGGCCTGTTCCTGCTCGGCGGCGTCTACTCGTTCTGGAAGCAGAAGCTCCCCAAGTCCGTGATCACCCTGCTCGCCATCGCCTCGGCGATGTGCCTGGTGGCCGGCGTGATGCGCCTGGAGGTGTGGAGTTGAGCACCGCGCAGGCCAAGAAGGTCGTCGTCTTCGACTACGGCTTCGGCAACGTCCGGTCCGCCGAGCGTGCGCTGGCGCACGTCGGCGCGGACGTGGAGATCACCCGCGACTACGACACCGCGATGAACGCGGACGGGCTGCTGGTGCCCGGCGTCGGCGCGTTCGCCGCGTGCATGCGCGGCCTGAAGGAGGCCCGCGGCGACTGGATCATCGGCCGCCGGCTGTCCGGCGGCCGCCCGGTGATGGGCATCTGCGTCGGCATGCAGATCCTCTTCGGCCGCGGTATCGAGCACGGTGTGGAGACCGACGGCCTCGACGAGTGGCCCGGCACGGTCGGCCCGCTCAAGGCCGAGGTGGTCCCGCACATGGGCTGGAACACCGTCCGCGCCGCCGACGGCTCGCGCCTGTTCGCCGGGCTGCCCGCCGACGCCCGCTACTACTTCGTGCACTCCTACGCGGTCCACGACTGGGAGTTGGAGCTCGGCAACGCCGCGCTCGCCCCGCCGAAGGTCACCTGGGCCACGCACGGCGAGCCGTTCGTCGCCGCGGTCGAGAACGGTCCGCTGTGGGCCACCCAGTTCCACCCCGAGAAGTCCGGCGATGCCGGTGCCCAGCTCCTGACCAACTGGATCGAGACGCTGTGAACGCTGTGAAGAAGCTTGAACTGCTGCCCGCCGTCGACGTCCGCGACGGCCAGGCCGTCCGCCTGGTGCACGGCGAGTCCGGCTCGGAGACCTCCTACGGCGACCCGTTGCAGGCCGCCCTGGCCTGGCAGACGGCCGGCGCCGAGTGGCTGCACCTGGTCGACCTGGACGCCGCCTTCGGCACCGGCGACAACCGCGCGCAGATCGCCGAGGTCGCCCGCTCCATGGACATCAAGGTCGAGCTGTCCGGCGGCATCCGCGACGACGACTCGCTGGCCGCCGCGCTGGCCACCGGCTGCACCCGGGTCAACATCGGCACCGCCGCGCTGGAGGACCCGGAGTGGGTCGCCAAGATCATCGCCGAGCACGGCGACAAGATCGCGGTCGGCCTGGACGTCCGCGGCACCACCCTGCGCGGCCGCGGCTGGACCCGCGACGGCGGCGACCTCTACGAGACGCTGGCCCGCCTGGACTCCGAGGGCTGCGCCCGCTACGTCGTCACCGACATCAACAAGGACGGCACGCTCCAGGGCCCCAACCTGGAACTGCTCAAGAACGTCTGCGCGGCCACCGACCGCCCGGTCGTCGCCTCCGGCGGCGTCTCCTCGCTCGACGACCTGCGGGCGATCGCCGCGCTGGTGCCGGCGGGTGTGGAGGGCTCCATCGTCGGCAAGGCGCTCTACGCGAAGGCGTTCACCCTCGAAGAGGCGCTGGCGGCCGTTTCGTAGGCCGCGGGTGCCGCAACCGGCCATAGGGAGGCGGCGTGATGAGCATCGAGCGCGTACGGACCGACAGTCCCTGGGAAGAGACCATTGGCTTCGCACGTGCGGTGGCGGCCGGTGACCGGGTCCTGGTCGCCGGCACCATGCCGCTGGTCGGCGGCGTCCTCCAGGGCGAGGGTGATCCCTACGTCCAGACCCAGGTCGCCTTCGGGAACGCGCTGGCGGCGCTGAAGCCCTTCGGGCTGGGCGCCGCCGAGGTGGTGCGCACCCGGATGTACCTGACCCACCTGCGGGACGCGGACGCCGCCGCCCGCGCCCACCGCGAACTGTTCGAAGCCGCCCCGCCCGCCGCGACCCTGGTCGTGGTCTCCGGTTTCGTCGACTCCCGGGTCCTGGTGGAAGTAGAACTAGAAGCGTTCCGGGACCCGTCCCGGAACACCGAGCGAGAGGGCTGAAGACGACATGACCCTGGCGGTCCGCGTCATTCCCTGCCTGGACGTCGAAGGCGGCCGCGTCGTCAAGGGCGTCAACTTCCAGAACCTCCGCGACGCCGGGGACCCGGTCGAGATGGCGAAGGTCTACGGCGAGGAGGGCGCCGACGAGCTGACCTTCCTCGACATCACCGCCTCCTCCGGCAACCGCGAGACCACCTACGACGTGGTGCGCCGCACCGCCGAGCAGGTCTTCATCCCGCTGACCGTCGGCGGCGGGGTGCGCACCGCCGAGGACGTCGACAAGCTGCTGCGGGCCGGTGCCGACAAGGTCGGGGTCAACACCGCGGCGCTCGCCCGCCCGGAGCTGATCAAGGAGATCGCCGAGCGGTTCGGCCGCCAGGTGCTGGTCCTCTCCGTCGACGCCCGCCGCACCGCGAGCGGATCGTTCGAGGTCACCACGCACGGCGGCCGCCGCTCGGCCGGTGTCGACGCCGTCGAATGGGCGCACCGGGCCGCCGAGTTGGGGGCCGGCGAGATCCTGCTCAACTCCATGGACGCCGACGGCACCAAGGACGGCTACGACGTCGAGATGATCGAGGCGGTCCGCAAGCACGTGAGCGTCCCGGTCATCGCCTCCGGCGGCGCCGGCAAGCTCGCCGACTTCGCGCCCGCGGTGGCCGCCGGCGCCGACGCGGTGCTGGCCGCCTCCGTCTTCCACTTCGGCGACCTGCGCATCGGCCAGGTCAAGGACGCGCTGCGGGAGGCCGGCCACCCGGTGCGGTGACCGGCGCGGCCCGCGCCCGTACGGCAGGGGCCCCCTCCGCGGTCTGCGGAGGGGGCCCCGTCGGGTGCCAGTGGCCCTCGGCTCAGCGCCGCTTGCGCGCCGCCCGGACGAACTCCCGGTTCATCCGCGTGATGCTGAACAGCGGGATGCCCTTGGGGCAGGCGGTGGCGCACTCGCCGGCCAGGGTGCAGCCGCCGAAGCCCTCCTCGTCCATCTGGGCCACCATGTCCAGCACCCGGGACGCGCGCTCCGGGGCGCCCTGCGGCAGCACGCCCAGGTGGTTGACCTTCGCCGAAGTGAACAGCATCGCCGCGCCGTTGGGGCAGGCCGCGACGCAGGCGCCGCAGCCGATGCACTCGGCGTGCTCGAAGGCGAAGTCGGCGTCCGGCTTCGGCACCGGCGTGGCGTGCGCCTCGGGGGCGGCGCCGGTCGGCGCGGTGATGTAGCCGCCGGCCTGGATGATCCGGTCGAAGGCCGAGCGGTCGACGACGAGGTCCTTCACGACCGGGAAGGCCGCCGCCCGCCACGGTTCGACGTCGATGGTGTCGCCGTCCTGGAAGGACCGCATGTGCAGCTGGCAGGTGGTGGTCCGCTCCGGGCCGTGCGCCTCGCCGTTGATGACGAGCGAGCAGGCGCCGCAGATGCCCTCGCGGCAGTCGTGGTCGAAGGCGACCGGGTCCTCGCCGTTGAGGATCAGCTCCTCGTTGAGGGTGTCGAGCATCTCCAGGAAGGACATGTCCGGGGAGATGCCGTCCACCTCGTAGGTGGACATGGCGCCGTCGGCGTCGGCGTGCCGTTGCCGCCAGACGCGCAGGGTGAGCCTCATGTGTAGCTCCGCTGGGTGGGGTGGACGTACTCGAAGACCAGGTCTTCCTTGTGCAGGGTGGGGGCGGCGCCGGCACTGCGCTCACCCGGGGGACGGTCCCCGGAGCCCGGATACTCCCAGGCGGCGACGTAGGAGAACGCCTCGTCCCGGCGGGCGGCCTCGCCGTCCGGGGTCTGCGACTCCTCGCGGAAGTGGCCGCCGCAGGACTCGGCGCGGTGCAGCGCGTCCAGGCACATCAGCTCGGCGAGCTCCAGGTAGTCGACGATCCGGTTGGCCTTCTCCAGCGACTGGTTGAACTCCTGGCCGGTGCCGGGGACCTTGATGCGCCGCCAGAACTCCTCGCGGATCTGCGGGATCCGGTCCAGCGCCTTGCGCAGCCCCTCCTCGGTGCGGGCCATCCCGCAGTACTCCCACATGAGTTCGCCGATCTCGCGGTGGAAGGAGTCGGGGGTGCGGTCGCCGTCGACGGCGAGCAGCAGGTGCAGCCGGTCCTCGGTCTGGGCCAACACCTCCTGGACGACGGGGTGTTCGGCGCCCACCCGCTCCCGGTGCGGATTGCGCGCCAGGTAGTCGTTGACCGTGGCGGGCAGCACGAAGTAGCCGTCGGCCAGGCCCTGCATCAGCGCGCTGGCGCCCAGGCGGTTGGCGCCGTGGTCGGAGAAGTTGGCCTCGCCGATCGCGAACAGGCCCGGGACGGTGGTCTGGAGGTCGTAGTCGACCCACAGGCCGCCCATCGTGTAGTGCACGGCCGGGTAGATCCGCATCGGCACCCGGTACGGATCCTCGTCGGTGATCCGCTGGTACATGTCGAAGAGGTTGCCGTACTTGGCCTCGACGGCCTCGCGCCCCAGGCGCTCGATCGCGTCGGCGAAGTCCAGGTACACGCCCTGGCCGCCGGGGCCGACGCCGCGGCCCTCGTCGCAGACGTTCTTCGCGGCCCGGGAGGCGATGTCCCGGGGCACCAGGTTGCCGAACGAGGGGTAGCTGCGCTCCAGGTAGTAGTCGCGCTCGTCCTCGGGGATCTCGCTCGGCGGGCGGGCGTCCCCCTTCGCCTTCGGCACCCAGATCCGGCCGTCGTTGCGCAGCGACTCGCTCATCAGCGTCAGCTTGGACTGGTGGTCGCCGGTGCGCGGGATGCAGGTCGGGTGGATCTGGGTGAAGCAGGGGTTGGCGAAGTAGGCGCCGCGGCGGTGCGCCCGCCAGACCGCGGTGGCGTTGGAGTTCATGGCGTTGGTCGACAGGTAGAAGACGTTGCCGTAGCCGCCGGAGGCGAGCACCACCGCGTCCGCGAAGTAGGGGGTGACCTTCCCGGTGATCAGGTCGCGGGCGACGATGCCGCGGGCCCGCCCGTCGACGACGATCAGATCGAGCATCTCGGTGCGCGGGTGCAGCTCGACGGTGCCGGCCGCGATCTGCCGGGACAGCGCCTGGTAGGCGCCGAGCAGCAGCTGCTGGCCCGTCTGGCCGCGGGCGTAGAAGGTGCGGGAGACCTGCACGCCGCCGAAGGAGCGGGTGTCGAGCAGCCCGCCGTACTCGCGGGCGAACGGGACGCCCTGGGCGACGCACTGGTCGATGATCTCGACGGATATCTGGGCCAGCCGGTGGACGTTGGACTCCCGGGCGCGGAAGTCGCCGCCCTTGACGGTGTCGTAGAAGAGGCGGTGGACGGAGTCGCCGTCGTTGCGGTAGTTCTTCGCCGCGTTGATACCGCCCTGCGCGGCGATGGAGTGGGCCCGGCGCGGGGAGTCCTGGTAGCAGAACTGGACGACGTGGTAGCCCTGTTCGGCGAGGGTGGCGCCGGCCGAGCCGCCGGCCAGTCCGGTGCCGACGACGATCACCGTGTGCTTGCGGCGGTTGGCCGGGTTGACCAGCTTGGCCTCGAAGCGGCGGGTGTCCCAGCGCTCGGCGACGGGGCCGGCGGGGGCCTTGCTGTCGACGACCGGTTCCCCGGTCGTGAAGTCGGTGTAGGTCATGGTCAGCGCACCAATCCGGTCATGACGCCCACGGGGACGGCGATGAAGCCCAGGGTCAGCACCAGCGCGAGCACGTCGGCCAGCGTCTTCAGGAGGCGGTCGCGGGTGCGGCTGCCGACGCCGAGGGTCTGCGCGGCGCTCCAGAAGCCGTGCCGGACGTGCAGCCCGAGGGCGAGCATCGCGACGAGGTAGATGACGTTGCCGTACCAGGTGGAGAAGGTGTCCACGACGTTCTGGTACGGGTGGCCCTCCTGGAATCCGCCCGGGTGCACGGTGCCGGTCGTCAGGTCCAGGATGTGCCAGACGATGAACAGGCCGAGGATGATCCCGCCCCAGCGCATGGTGCGGGTGGCGTAGCTCGCCCGCCGCTTCTTGTGCACATACGCGGTCGGGCGGGCCCGGATGTCGCGGCGGCTGAGCTGGTACGCGGAGACCGCGTGCGCGAGGACCGCGGCGACCAGGACGACGCGGACCAGCCACAGCGTCCACTCGTAGTGCATGAAGGGCTCGCCGACGGTGCGCAGCCAGTGCCCGTAGCGGTTGAACTCCTCGGGCCCGAAGAAGATCTTCAGGTTGCCGATCACGTGGGCGACCAGGTACAGCAGCATGAGCACGCCGCTGGCCGCCATCACCGTCTTCTTGCCGACGGTGGAGTCCCACAGGGCGCGCCCGCCCGGCGCCCGGCCGCCGCCGCCGACGGAGCGCGGGCGTGCGCTGTTCTTCTTGGGCGGCCGTCGGTCCGTCCGCGTTGCCAGTGCCATGGCTCCAGACGCTAGGGCCGAAGGACCCGATCGGTCCAAGACATGGTCCGGCTGATCTCGATAGGCTGGTCCTATCGTGGCTCTATAGTCGGCCCATGCAGCTGCAGCAGCTCCGCTACTTCACGGCCGTCGCCGACACCCGCCACTTCACCCGCGCCGCCGAGCGCGAACACGTCGCCCAGCCCTCGCTCTCCCAGCAGATCCGCTCCCTGGAACGGGAGTTGGGCGCCGAGCTCTTCCACCGCGCCCGCGGCCACATCACCCTCACCGACGCCGGCGAGACCCTGCTGCCGCTGGCCCGCCGGATCCTCGCCGACACCGAGACCGCCCGCCGCGAGGTCCAGGAGGTCGCCCAGCTGCGCCGCGGCCGGCTCCGCCTCGGCGCCCCGCCCAGCCTCTGCGCCAGCCTCGTCCCCGACGTGCTGAGCGCCTTCCACGCGGCCTACCCCGGCGTCGAGCTGATCGTCACCGAGGACGGCTCCCAGGACCTCGTCCGGGCCCTGGCCGACGGCGCCCTGGACCTCGCGCTGATCATCACGCCGCTGCCCGGCCAGGCCCCGGCGCTGGCCACCGCGGAGCTGCTGCGCGAGGAACTGGTGGTGGTCTCCGCCCCCGACCGCCCGGCACCGGTGACCGGCCGGCGTACCCGGATCCGCGTCGAGGACCTGCGCGGGCGGCCGCTGGCGATGTTCCGCCGCGGCTACGACCTGCGGGAGTTCACCACCGCGGCCTGCCGCGCGGCCGGCTTCGAGCCCACCTTCACCGTCGAGGGCGGCGAGATGGACGCGGTCCTCGGCTTCGTCCGCGCCGGACTCGGCATCGCCGTCGTCCCCAGCATGGTCGCCGCCCGCTCCGGCCTGCGCGTCACCCCGTTCGCCACCCCCGCCATGCACCGGGTGGTCTCGGTCGCGCACCGCGGCGACGTCTCACCCCCGCGCGCCGCCCGCGAACTGGACCGCATCCTGCGCGCGCACCTGGCCGACGGCGCGCGCTGACCGGCGCCGGTACCGGCGCCGGTCCCAGGGGAGCCGCAGCTCCTCGGTCACACCCCCAGCGACGCCGCCCGCAGCTTCGCCACCGCGTCCTCGTCGCCGTCCAGCTCCACCTTGGCCACGTCCTGCCGGCCGCAGGCGAACAGCGTCAGCTCGCCCGGCTCACCGGTGACCGTCACCACCGGAGCGCCCCGATGCGCCACCACGGTCTGCCCGTCCGGCCGCCGCAGCACCACTCCCACCGGCGCCTTCCGCCCCAGCACCCGGGCCGCCCGCTCCAGCCGCACCCACAGCGCGTCCGCGAACACCGCGTCCAGCTCGCGCGGCGTCCAGTCCGGCTGGGCCCGCCGCACGTCCTCGGCGTGGACGTAGAACTCCACGGTGTTGGACGCCTCGTCCACCTGCTTCAACGCGAACGGCGACATCTTCGGCGGCCCCGACCTGATCAGCTGGATCAGCTCCTCGTACGGCTTCGCCGCGAACTCCGCCTGCACCCGCTCCAGCCGCGCCGCCAGTGGCTTGAGCACGATCCCCGCGGACGCGTCGGTCCGCCGCTCGCGGACCACCACGTGCGCGGCCAGATCCCGCGTCGTCCAGCCCTCGCAGAGCGTCGGTGCCTCGGGGCCCGCGCTCTCCAACAAGTCCGCCAGAAGGAGCCGTTCACGCTTCGCATGGGTCGACATACCGCCAGCCTACGACCGCCCCGCACGCCCCGCCACGGCGCGGGCGCCGCCCTCAGCCCCGCAGCACCATCAGCGCCACCACCACCGCGGCCACCAGCGCCGCCGCGAACACCGCCACCATCACCCGCACCGCGACCCGCGCCACCTGGTCCGGGGCCGGCGGCGGGGGCGCGGCAGGGGGCGTCGCGGTGGAGCCGGTGCGTGCGTCCGGCGGCGGCTGCTGGTCCATCCCAGCAGCATGCCGCACGGCACAATGGACCCATGACCAGCAGCCGCGTCACCGAGCCCCGCTCCTCTTCCTCCGCCCTGGACCCGGCCGTCGCCGCCCGCCTCAAGCGCGACGCCGACGGCCTGTTCCCGGCCATCGCCCAGCAGTACGACACCGGCGAGGTGCTGATGCTCGGATGGATGGACGACGAGGCGCTGCACCGCACCCTCACCACCGGCCGCTGCACCTACTGGTCCCGCAGCCGCCAGGAGTACTGGGTCAAGGGCGACACCTCCGGGCACGTCCAGCACGTCAAGTCGGTCGCCCTGGACTGCGACGCCGACACCGTCCTGGTCAAGGTCGACCAGGTCGGCGCCGCCTGCCACACCGGCACCCGCACCTGCTTCGATGCCGACGTTCTGGTGATCGGGCCCAGCGCCGACCAGTAGGCTCCGCTGCCATGACCACGGGAACCACCGGCACCGCAGCACCGGACCTCGACAGCTTCCGCACGCTCGCCAAGGACCGACGGGTCATCCCCGTCACCCGGCGCCTCCTGGCGGACGGCGACACCCCCGTCGGCCTCTACCGCAAGCTCGCCGCCGAGCGCCCCGGCACCTTCCTGCTGGAATCCGCCGAGAACGGCCGTACGTGGTCGCGGTACTCCTTCATCGGCGTCCGCAGCGCCGCCACCCTGACCACCCGCGACGGGCAGGCGCACTGGCTCGGCACCCCGCCGGTCGGCGTCCCCACCGACGGCGACCCGCTCGCCGCGCTGCGCGCCACCGTCGAGGCCCTGCACACCCCCCATGACCTCGTCGAGGGCGAGGGGCTGCCCCCGTTCACCGGCGGCATGGTCGGCTACCTCGGCTACGACGTCGTGCGCCGCCTGGAGAAGGTCGGCGAGCACGCCACCGACGACCTCGGCCTGCCCGAACTCACCATGCTGCTCACCTCCGACCTCGCGGTCCTGGACCACTGGAGCGGCACGGTCCTGCTGATCGCCAACGCGATCAACCGCAACGACCTGGAGTCCGGCGTCGACGAGGCCTACGCGGACGCGGTGGCCCGCCTGGACGCCATGGCCGAGGACCTCGCCCGCCCCGCCCCCGCCAGTGCGGCCGCGCTCCCGCCGTCCGCGGTGCCCCCGTACACCGGCAAGTGGGGCGCGGAGTCCTTCATGGCCGCCGTCGAGGACGTCAAGGAGCGCATCCGGGCCGGCGAGGCGTTCCAGGTGGTGCCCTCGCAGCGGTTCGAAACCCCGTGCACGGCAAGCGCGTTGGACGTCTACCGGGTGCTGCGGGCGACCAACCCCAGCCCCTACATGTACCTCTTCCGCTTCGAGGGCGACGACGGCCGCCCCTTCGACGTGGTCGGCTCCAGCCCCGAGGCGCTGGTGAAGGTCGAGAACGGCCGGGCCATGGTGCACCCGATCGCCGGCACCCGCCCGCGCGGGGCGACCGTCCAGGAGGACCAGGCGCTCGCCGACGAGCTGATGGCCGACCCCAAGGAGCGCGCCGAGCACCTGATGCTGGTGGACCTGGGCCGCAACGACCTGGGCCGGGTCTGCGAGCCGGGCAGCGTCGAGGTGGTCGACTTCATGTCCGTCGAGCGCTACAGCCACGTGATGCACATCGTCTCCACGGTCACCGGCACGGTCGCCGAGGGCCGCACCGCCTTCGACGTGCTCACCGCCTGCTTCCCCGCCGGCACCCTCTCCGGCGCCCCCAAGCCGCGCGCCCTGCAGATCATCGAGGAGCTGGAGCCGACCCGGCGCGGCCTCTACGGCGGCTGCGTGGGCTATCTGGACTTCGCCGGCGACTCCGACACCGCCATCGCCATCCGCACCGCCCTGCTGCGGGACGGCACCGCCTACGTCCAGGCCGGCGCGGGCATCGTCGCCGACTCCGACCCGGCCGCCGAGGACACCGAGTGCCGCAACAAGGCCGCCGCCGTCCTCCGCGCCGTCCACACCGCCAACCACCTCGGGAAATGACCCGCCGCACCCCCGCCCGCCGGTCCGCCGGGGCCGGTGGGCGATAGTGGTGTGCGTGAGTGCCGCACCCCAGCCCCGTACCGACACCGCGCCGGCCGCCGCCCCGGCCCGGCCCGCGCGCAGCGCCATGCGCTCCCTCGCCCTGGCGCTGCTGCTCGGCGCCGTCGGCGCCAGCCTGGCGCTGCTGGCCTCCGGCCGCATCTGGGCCACGGGCACCGCGCTGCTCGCCCAGGGCGAGCTGCCGCGCACCGTGACCGGCAGCGATGTGACCGGGGTGCCCGGCGCGCTGGCGGTGGTCGGGCTGGCCGCCCTGGTCGCCGTCTTCGCGGTCCGCCGGGCCGGCCGGATCGTGGTCGCCGCACTGCTCGCCCTCAGCGGCCTGGGCGTCGCCGTCGCCGCCGCGCTCGGCAACGCCGACAACACCGCGCTGCGCGAGAAGGCCGCCGACGCGGTCGGCCTGGCCGGCGCCGATGTGCATCACGTCACCCACACCGGCTGGCCCTGGGTGGCCGCCGCCGGCGGTCTGCTGCTGTTCCTCGCCGGGGTGCTGGCCCTGGTGTTCGGCCGCTCCTGGCCTGGGATGTCGGGCCGCTACGAGCGCACCCCCGCCGGCGCCCGCGGGCCGCGGCGCGCCCCGGCGGCGCCGGACCTGGACCGCCCGGAGGAGATCTGGAAGTCCCTGGACCGCGGTGAGGACCCCACCCGGTAAAAGGGTTCCGCCCGGCATCGGTGACAATGGACGACGACTTACTCCCGCGCTCGGACCCCGGCGCGACTTCAGCTACGAGGAGCACTCCATGTCGAGCAGTGGCCACGGACACACCCCCGCCGCCTGGACCGGCGTCATCATCGCGTTCATCGGCTTCTGTGTGGCCGGTGCCTTCATGGTGTTGGCCAACGTGGCCGGTTTCTGGGCGGGCATCGTGCTGATCTTGGCTGGTGCCCTCGTGGGTGGCCTGATGCGCGCTGCCGGTCTCGGCCAGGAGCCCAAGCGCTCCGCCAAGCCCGTCCCGGCCACGGTCCAGCCGCAGGAAGGCTGAGCCCCGCTCGCCGAGAAGCCTCGAAGGCGCCGCTTCCCGCCCCGTACGGTGGCCGAGAAGCTGCGCCTTCTCCCGTCCGGTAGCACCATCGGCACCGTGAGTGATCCCGTGCTCCCGCTGCGACCGGACGCACCCGGGCCCGGCCGCCCCGCTCCCGCCCGGGGCCCGGCCCGACCGACCGGCCCGCTGCGCCGCCTGGCCGCACCGGTCGGCACCCTGGCCGCGGTGGCCGCCGCCTTCACCTGGGTCGGCCTCGTCGACCCCGGCGAACCGGGCCACTACCCGGTCTGCCCGCTGCTGCACCTCACCGGCCTGCTCTGCCCGGCCTGCGGCGGACTGCGCAGCGCGCACGCCGTCGCGCACGGCGACCTCGCCGCGGCGCTGACCGCCAACGCCCCCGCGGTGGCCGGCTACGCCGCGTTCGCGCTCTTCTGGCTGGTCTGGCTGACCCGTGCGGCGCGCGGTCTGCCCACCGCGGGACCGCGCCCCCGGCCGGTCCACTGGTGGGCGCTCGGCGCCCTGCTGCTGGCCTTCACGCTCGTCCGCAACCTCCCCCTCGGCGCCGGACTGCGGCCGTGACCGAGGCCGCGGCCGGACCCCGCCACCGCCCCGCGGGCGATCCGTCGGGTATCCCGGAGATGTCCAGGTCGTGGGACCGCGGTCAACCGGATGCGGGACCTCCACCCAGTGGCGGATACCATCGGAGTACCGGTCGGGATTTCGGTGAGATCCCACCCGCCGGTGTCCACCTCCACCGTCCAAGAAGGAGGCCGCTCGGGTGAGCGTGCTCGATGAGATCATCGACGGAGTCCGCGCCGACCTCGCCGAGCGGCAGGCGCGCGTCAGCCTCGACGAGCTCAAGGAGCGGGCCCGCAAGGCGCGCCCCGCCAAGGACGGTGCCGCCGCGCTGAAGGGCGACGGCGTCCGCGTGATCTGCGAGGTCAAGCGCTCCAGCCCCTCCAAGGGCGCGCTGGCCGCGATCGCCGACCCCGCCGGCCTGGCCGCCGACTACGAGGCGGGCGGCGCCTCGGTGATCTCCGTGCTCACCGAGCAGCGCCGGTTCGGCGGCTCGCTCGCCGACCTGGAAGCGGTCCGCGCCAAGGTCGACATCCCGGTCCTGCGCAAGGACTTCATCGTCACCGCCTACCAGCTCTGGGAGGCCCGTGCCTACGGCGCCGACCTCGCCCTGCTGATCGTCGCCGCGCTGGAGCAGGAGGCCCTGGTCTCGCTGATCGAGCGGGCCGAGTCGATCGGGCTGACGCCGCTGGTCGAGGCGCACGACGAGGACGAGGTCGCCCGCGCGGTGGCCGCCGGCGCCCGGATCATCGGGGTCAACGCCCGCGACCTCAAGACCCTGGAGGTCGACCGCGGCACCTTCACCCGGGTCGCCCCCGAGATCCCCGACCACATCGTCAAGGTCGCCGAGTCCGGCGTGCGCGGCCCGCACGACCTGATCGCATACGCCAACGACGGTGCCGACGCCGTCCTGGTGGGCGAGTCGCTGGTCACCGGCAAGGACCCCAGGACCGCGGTCGCCGACCTGGTCGCGGCCGGCTCGCACCCGGCGATCCGGCACGGCCGGGACTGACCACCGGATCCCTCTGACGACAGGGCACACACCGACATGACCGCCGTCCCCCGCCGCCCCGAGGCCCGGCTCTCCGCGCTGCCCTCGTGGCACCGCGGCTGCCGGGCCCCGGCCCGGCGCGTCCGGGGACGCCGGGTCCGGTACCACATCGGCTCCGAGCCGGGGCAGATCAACGGGATGCGATGGCGTCCGGGGACCGCGCGCTGACGCGTCCCCGTCATCCGGCGGCGTACGCGGGCACTGCGCGCAGCGGCTCACGTCATCGTCATCCCCGCATCACCGGACCTCCGGGGCGGTATGCCCCGGTCGAGGAGTGCCCAGATGTCCTCCGAACGTTCCCGTTTCTTCCTTCCCGACGAGGAAGGCCAAGTCCCCAGCGCCGAGGGCTACTTCGGCGCGTTCGGCGGCAAGTTCATCCCCGAGGCGCTGGTCGCCGCGGTGGACGAGGTCGCCGCCGAGTACGAGAAGGCCAAGTCCGACCCGGCGTTCGCCGCCGAGCTCGACGACCTGATGGTCAACTACACCGGGCGGCCCAGCGCGCTCACCGAGGTGCCGCGGTTCGCCGAACACGCCGGCGGGGCCCGGGTGTTCCTCAAGCGCGAGGACCTCAACCACACCGGCTCACACAAGATCAACAACGTGCTGGGCCAGGCGCTGCTCACCAAGCGCATGGGCAAGACCCGGGTCATCGCCGAGACCGGCGCCGGCCAGCACGGCGTGGCCACCGCCACCGCCTGCGCCCTCTTCGGCCTCGAATGCACCATCTACATGGGCGAGGTCGACACCAAGCGCCAGGCGCTCAACGTCGCCCGGATGCGGATGCTCGGCGCCGAGGTCATCGCCGTGAAGTCCGGCAGCCGGACCCTCAAGGACGCCATCAACGAGGCGTTCCGCGACTGGGTCGCCAACGTCGACCGGACCCACTACCTCTTCGGCACGGTCGCCGGCCCGCACCCCTTCCCGGCCCTGGTCCGCGACTTCCACCGGGTCATCGGCGTCGAGGCCCGCCGCCAGATCATCGAGCGCGCCGGCCGGCTGCCGGACGCCGCCGTCGCCTGCGTCGGCGGCGGCTCCAACGCCATCGGCCTCTTCCACGCCTTCCTGCCCGACGCCGACGTCCGCCTGATCGGCTGCGAGCCCGGCGGCCACGGCATCGAGACCGGCGAGCACGCCGCCACCCTCACCGAGGGCACCCCCGGCATCCTGCACGGCTCCCGCTCCTACGTCCTCCAGGACGAGGACGGCCAGATCACCGAGCCGTACTCGATCTCGGCCGGCCTGGACTACCCGGGCATCGGCCCCGAGCACGCCTACCTCAAGGACGTCGGCCGCGCCGAGTACCGCGCGGTCACCGACGACGCGGCGATGCAGGCGCTGCGGCTGCTGTCGCGGACCGAGGGCATCATCCCGGCCATCGAGAGCGCCCACGCGCTGGCCGGCGCCCTGGAGGTCGGCCGGGAACTGGGCCCCGACGGCCTGCTGTTGGTGAATCTCTCCGGGCGCGGCGACAAGGACATGGACACCGCCGCCCGCTACTTCGGGCTGTACGACACCGCGGACGAGGCGTCCGGGACCGGCGAGGGGGACAAGTGATGGCGGACAACGCGGGCAACATCGAACTGCTGGCATCCGTGCTGGCCCAGGCCAAGGCGGAGGACCGGGCGGCGCTGGTCGGCTACCTGCCGGCCGGCTTCCCCACCGTCGAGGGCGGCATCCGCGCGATGACCGAGATGCTCGACGGCGGCTGCGACATCGTCGAGGTCGGGCTGCCGCACAGCGACCCGGTCCTGGACGGTCCGGTCATCCAGACCGCCGACGACATCGCGCTGCGCGCCGGCATCCGGATCACCGATGTGATCCGCACGGTCCGCGAGGTGCACGCCGCCACCGGCGCCCCGGTGCTCTGCATGACGTACTGGAACCCGGTCGACCGCTACGGCGTCGAGCGGTTCGCCGCCGACCTGGCCGAGGCCGGCGGCGCCGGCTGCATCCTGCCGGACCTCCCGGTCGAGGAGTCCGAGGTCTGGCGGAAGGCCGCCGAACAGCACGGCCTGGCCACCGTCTTCGTGGTCGCGCCGAGCAGCCGGGACGAGCGGCTCGCCAAGATCACCGCGGCCGGCAGCGGCTTCGTCTACGCCGCCTCCCTGATGGGTGTCACCGGCACCCGCGAGTCCGTCGGCCGGGAGGCGGAGGACCTGGTGGCCCGCACCCGCGCCACCACCGATCTGCCGGTGTGCGTCGGGCTCGGGGTCTCCAACGCGGAGCAGGCCGCCGAGGTGGCCCGCTTCGCCGACGGCGTGATCGTCGGCTCGGCGTTCGTCAAGTGCCTGCTGGCGGCCGACGGCGACCTTGACACCGGGCTCACCGAGGTCCGGGCGCTGGCCGGCCGACTGGGCGACGGGGTGCGCCGGCACGGCGCCGCGCGCGACTGACCCACCGGATAGCTCGATAGAGCGAACCTCGGAGCGGAGGGGTGCGGCTGCGCCCCTCCGCTTCGTTGTCCACGGGCGTGAACCAGAAGAACCATGACGGAAAGAGCAGCGCCCGCGAGCGGCTGCAGGCACAGCGTGACAAGGAGAAGACCCGCACCCGGCGGGTCCGCCAGGCGGTCGTCGGCGGAGCGGTGGTGGCGGCGCTCGCGGTGGCCGGCGGGATCGCCGTCTGGGTGTCCTCCGGAGGCGGCTCCGGCAGCACCGCCGACAACGAGATCGCCCTCCCCAAGCAGGCCAGCGACGGCGACAAGCCCGCCGTCCCGGTGGGCGCGGCCGGCGCCCCCTCCACCCTCACCGTCTGGGAGGACTTCCGCTGCCCGGCCTGCCAGCAGTTCGAGACCGGCTTCCGCCCGGTGATCCACGAGCTCCAGAACTCCGGCCAGCTGCGGACCGAATACCACCTCGCCACCCTCATCGACGGCAACGCCGGCGGCACCGGATCGCTGAACGCCGCCAACGCCGCCCTGTGCGCCCAGGACGCCGGGAAGTTCCGCGAGCTCCACGACGTCCTCTACTCCCACCAGCCGCCCGAGCAGCAGGACCGCTTCGGCGACAAGAAGTACCTGATCCAACTGGCCGGCAAGGTCCCGGGCCTGGTGACCGACACCTTCACCAGCTGCGTCAAGAAGGGCCGGTACGACGGCTTCGTCCGCAAGTCCAACGCCGCCTTCGCGAACGCGGGCTTCCGCGGCACGCCGACGGTGCTGCTCAACGGCAAGGACCTGGCCCAGGTCAAGGGCGGCCGGCTCACCCCCGCCGACCTGAAGAAGATGGTCCTGGACGCCAACAAGGGCAAGCGGCCCGGTCAGGGCTGACCCGCCGGGCGCGGCCGGTACGGGCCGTCGCCCGAGCGGGGCTGTTACGCAGCCGTTGCCGGGCTGGGTTGTGGTCAACCCGGCCCGGCGCGGTAGCGTCGGTCCTGCCATGGACCTCGCATTCATTCCCAGCCCGCCGACCGGTGTCGTCCATCTCGGCCCGATCCCGCTGCGCGGCTACGCGTTCTGCATCATCATCGGCGTATTCGTCGGCGTCTGGCTCGGCAACAAGCGCTGGGTACAGCGCGGCGGCCGCTCCGGCACCGTTGCCGACATCGCCGTGTGGGCGGTGCCCTTCGGCCTGGTCGGCGGGCGTCTGTACCACGTCATCACGACGTACGAGCCGTACTTCGGCGAGAACGGCCACCCGCTCGACGCCTTCAAGGTGTGGCAGGGGGGCCTCGGCATCTGGGGCGCGGTGGCGCTGGGCGCGCTCGGCGCCTGGATCGGCTGCCGCCGCCGCGGTATCCCGATGCCGGCCTACGCCGACGCGCTGGCGCCCGGCCTCGCCATCGGCCAGGCGATCGGCCGCTGGGGCAACTGGTTCAACCAGGAGCTCTACGGCAAGGCCACCGACGTCCCGTGGGCGCTGAAGATCAACCCGGACCCGGCCATCGGGCGCATCGGCGGCACCTACCACCCCACGTTCCTCTACGAGTCGCTGTGGTGCCTGGGCGTCGCGGCGCTGGTGATCTGGGCGGACAAGCGTTTCCGGCTGGGCCACGGCCGGGTGTTCGCGCTCTATGTCGCCGCCTACTGCGCCGGCCGCGCCTGGATCGAGTACATGCGCGTCGACGAGGCGCACCACATCCTGGGCCTGCGGCTGAACGACTGGGTCTCGCTGTTCGTCTTCATCCTGGCCGTCGTCTACATGGTCGTCTCCGCGAAGAAGGCCCCGGGGCGCGAGGAGATCGTCGAGCCGGAGTGGCAGCTCGGCGAGGGCGCCCAGGACGGTGCCGGGACCGCCGAGGGGGCGGAGGCCGCCAAGGGCGCGAAGGACGCCGAGTCGGCCAAGGGCACCGAGAGTGAAGAGGCGGGGGCGAGGGCCGCGGACGACGAGCCCGAGGGCTCCGCGTCCGGCTCCGCCAAGACCGCCGGGAGTTCCGGCGGCACGACGTCCTGACGCCGCAACCGGCCACCCTCCGACCGGAGCGCCGGGCGGACCCGCTCACCGCGGGACCGCCCGGCGCTTCGCTGTCTCCGCGGGCGGTCGACGCGGGGCGTGCGGGGTGGACCGTCCCCGCACGCCCCGCGTCGAGCCGACGGTTCGCCAACTGGACGTCGGGAGCGCCCGGTTGACCTCTGTGGTCGGACGTCGCCGGAGGCCCCCCAGCGCCTTGTGAGCCGGATCACGGTCTCCCTATCTCGATAAAACCGCAGGTCAGCGGGGTAAGTACGGCCTTCCTTGCTAGCGGAGCAGGGCAATTCGCGCATAGCTTCGAGGGGTTGAAGGGGAAAGTGCCGCCCTCGGCCCACGCCCCGCAGAGCAAGGAGCAGGACCTGATATGTCGGTCATGGAGATCATGGATGCCGCCGCGACGACGCACGTGGCGCACCGCGACAACCACACCCACCGGGATGTCAACGGGGGCTGGCTCCGCCCCGCCGTCTTCGGTGCGATGGACGGCCTGGTGTCCAACTTCGCGCTGATGACGGGTGTGGCCGGCGGGGCGGTCTCGCACCAGACGATCGTGATCACCGGTCTGGCGGGGCTGGCGGCCGGCGCCTTCTCGATGGCCGCGGGGGAGTACACCTCGGTGGCTTCGCAGCGTGAACTGGTCGTCGCGGAGCTGGACGTCGAGCGGGCCCAGTTGCGCAAGCACCCCAAGGACGAGCAGGCGGAGCTGGCCGCCCTCTACGAGTCGCGCGGAGTGGAGCCCGAGCTCGCCCGGCGGGTCGCCGAACAGCTCTCCCGCGACCCCGAGCAGGCGCTGGAGATCCACGCTCGCGAGGAGCTGGGCATCGATCCGTCGGACCTTCCTTCGCCCATCGTTGCGGCCGTTTCCTCCTTCGGATCCTTTGCGCTGGGCGCGCTTCTGCCTGTCCTTCCCTTCCTGCTGGGCGCCAGTGCGCTCTGGCCCGCGGTGCTGCTGGCGCTGCTCGGACTCTTCGGCTGCGGTGCCGTGGTGGCGCGGGTGACGGCCCGTTCCTGGTGGTTCAGCGGGCTGCGTCAGCTGGGTCTGGGCGCCGCCGCGGCGGGCGTGACGTACGGGCTGGGCGCGCTGTTCGGAACGGTGGTGGGTTGACGTCCCATTCGGGTGATCGCATCATGGCCGCGTTACTCGGCGGTTTCGTTTTCTTGACGACCGGGCATAACCGCCTGGCGTCGCGGGCAATGTCGCTCGCCGGACGCCGCCGCAGAGGGCGGCCCGTTTCCGTCCGCGTTCCCAGAGATTCCGTCTCACCGCCGGTGCGGTGTCCGCATATTGGAAGGCATCTTTCGCTTTTCGGGAAGCGGGCCATCCTGTAACCTGCACGAACTTTCGCGGAGGGCCAACGTCGTCCCTCGGCACTACCTATGCCACGACGACGTTGGGAGAGCCGATGCGCCACGCGTCCACGCACTCCGCGACCACCAGCAGCGCCGCCGCCGCTTGGTCGCCCATGGACGGCCGCCCCGCCCGGCAGGGCATGTACGACCCCCGCGACGAGCACGATGCCTGCGGCGTCGGCTTCGTGGCCACCCTCACCGGCGAGGCCAGTCACGCCCTGGTCGAACAGGCCCTGACCGTGCTGACCAATCTGGAGCACCGCGGGGCCACCGGCTCCGAGCCCGACTCGGGCGACGGCGCCGGCATCCTGCTCCAGATCCCGGACGCGTTCCTGCGCGAGAACGTCACCTTCGAGCTCCCCGAGGCCGGCGCCTACGCCGTCGGCATCGCCTTCCTGCCGTACGACGCCCACGAAGCGGCCGCGGCCGTCTCGCGGATCGAGACGATCGCCGTGGAGGAGGGCCTGGAGGTCCTCGGCTGGCGGGTCGTCCCGGTCGCCCCGCAGCTGCTGGGCAACGGCGCCCGCGCCACCATGCCGGCCTTCTCCCAGCTGTTCGTCACCGACCGGAGGAGCACCGGGCTGGCGCTGGACCGCAAGGCGTTCGCGCTGCGCAAGCGGGCCGAGCGGGAGGCCGGGGTCTACTTTCCCTCGCTGTCCGCCCGCACGATCGTCTACAAGGGCATGCTGACCACCGGCCAGCTGGAGCCCTTCTTCCCGGACCTGTCCGACCGCCGGTTCGCCACCGCCATCGCCCTGGTCCACTCGCGGTTCTCCACCAACACCTTCCCGAGCTGGCCGCTGGCCCACCCGTACCGCTTCGTCGCGCACAACGGCGAGATCAACACCGTCCAGGGCAACCGCAACTGGATGCGGGCCCGCGAGTCGCAGCTGGCCAGCGGGCTGTTCGGCGACGGGGACGCCGAGAACCTCGACCGGCTGTTCCCGGTCTGCACCCCGGGCGCCTCCGACTCCGCCTCGTTCGACGAGGTCCTGGAGCTGCTCCACCTCGGCGGGCGTCCGCTGCCGCACGCGGTGCTGATGATGGTCCCCGAGGCGTGGGAGAACGCCACCGCCATGGACCCGGCCCGGCGGGCGTTCTACCAGTACCACTCCACGATGATGGAGCCCTGGGACGGCCCGGCCTGCGTCACCTTCACCGACGGCACCCAGGTCGGCGCGGTGCTGGACCGCAACGGGCTGCGCCCAGGCCGCTACTGGGTCACCGACGACGGCCTGGTCGTGCTCTCCTCCGAGGTCGGCGTCCTGGACATCGACCCCGCCAGGGTCGTCCGCAAGGGCCGCCTCCAGCCCGGCCGGATGTTCCTCGTCGACACCGCCGAGCACCGCATCATCGAGGACGACGAGATCAAGGCCCGGCTCGCCGCCGAGCACCCCTACCAGGAGTGGCTGGACGCGGGCCTGATCGGCCTGGCCGACCTGCCCGAGCGCGAGCACATCGTGCACACCCACGCCTCGGTCACCCGCCGCCAGCAGACCTTCGGCTACACCGAGGAGGAGCTGCGGGTCATCCTCGCCCCGATGGCCAAGACCGGCGCCGAGCCGATCGGCTCCATGGGCACCGACTCGCCGATCGCCGCGCTCTCCGAGCGCCCCCGGCTGCTCTTCGACTACTTCACCCAGCTGTTCGCGCAGGTCACCAACCCGCCGCTGGACGCCATCCGGGAGGAGCTGGTCACCTCCCTGATCTCCTCCCTCGGCCCGCAGGGCAACCTCCTCGCGCCCACCGCGGCCTCCTGCCGCAGCGTGACGCTGCCGTTCCCGGTCATCGACAACGACGAGCTGGCCAAGCTCGTCCACATCAACGCCGACGGCGACATGCCCGGCATGAAGGCCGTGACCCTCTCCGGCCTCTACCGGGTCTCCGGCGGCGGCCAGGAGCTGGCCGCCCGGATCGAGGAGATCCGCGCCGAGGCCGACGCCGCCATCGCCGACGGCGCCCGGCTGATCGTGCTCTCCGACCGGCACTCCGACGCCGAGCACGCGCCGATCCCGTCGCTGCTGCTGACCGCCGCGGTCCACCACCACCTCATCGCCACCAAGACCCGCACCCAGGTCGGGCTGCTGGTCGAGGCCGGCGACGTCCGCGAGGTGCACCACATCGCGCTGCTCATCGGCTACGGCGCCGCCGCGGTCAACCCCTACCTCGCGATGGAGTCCGTCGAGGACCTGGTCCGGGCCGGCACGTTCTTCCAGGAGGTGCCCGGCCTGGACACCGACACCGCCATCGGGAACCTCATCAAGGCGCTCGGCAAGGGCGTGCTGAAGGTGATGTCCAAGATGGGCATCTCCACCGTCGCCTCCTACCGCGGCGCGCAGGTCTTCGAAGCGGTCGGCCTGGACGAGGAGTTCGTCGCCACGTACTTCCAGGGCACCGCCACCAAGATCGGCGGCGCCGGTCTGGACGTCGTCGCCCAGGAGGTCGCGGCCCGGCACGCCAAGGCGTACCCGGCGTCCGGCATCACCGCCACCCACCGCGCCCTGGAGATCGGCGGCGAGTACCAGTGGCGCCGCGAGGGCGAACCGCACCTCTTCGACCCGGAGACCGTCTTCCGGCTCCAGCACGCCACCCGTACGCGTCGGTTCGACATCTTCAAGAAGTACACCGAACGAGTGAATGAGCAGGCGGAGCGGCTGATGACGCTGCGCGGCCTGTTCTCCTTCGCCTCCGGCCGCCCGGCCGTCCCCCTGGACGAGGTCGAGCCGGCCTCCGAGATCGTCAAGCGGTTCTCCACCGGCGCGATGTCCTACGGCTCGATCTCCCGCGAGGCCCACGAGACCCTCGCCATCGCCATGAACCAGCTCGGCGCCAAGTCCAACACCGGCGAGGGCGGCGAGGACCCCGAGCGCCTCTACGACCCGGCGCGCCGCTCCAGCATCAAGCAGGTCGCCTCCGGCCGGTTCGGCGTGACCTCCGAGTACCTCGTCAACGCCGACGACATCCAGATCAAGATGGCCCAGGGCGCCAAGCCCGGCGAGGGCGGCCAGCTGCCCGGCCACAAGGTCTACCCGTGGGTTGCCAAGACCCGGCACTCCACCCCCGGCGTCGGCCTGATCTCCCCGCCGCCGCACCACGACATCTACTCCATCGAGGACCTCGCCCAGCTCATCCACGACCTGAAGAACGCCAACCCGGCCGCCCGCATCCACGTGAAGCTGGTCTCCGAGGTCGGCGTCGGCACGGTCGCCGCGGGCGTCTCCAAGGCGCACGCGGACGTGGTCCTGATCTCCGGCCACGACGGCGGTACGGGCGCGTCCCCGCTCACCTCGCTCAAGCACGCCGGCGGCCCCTGGGAGTTGGGCCTGGCGGAGACCCAGCAGACGCTGCTGCTCAACGGCCTGCGGGACCGGATCGTGGTGCAGACCGACGGCCAGCTCAAGACCGGCCGCGACGTGGTCATCGCCGCGCTGCTGGGCGCCGAGGAGTTCGGCTTCGCCACCGCGCCGCTGGTGGTCTCCGGCTGCGTGATGATGCGGGTGTGCCACCTGGACACCTGCCCGGTCGGCATCGCCACCCAGAACCCGGTGCTGCGCGAGCGGTTCGGCGGCAAGCCCGAATTCGTCGTCAACTTCTTCGAGTTCATCGCCGAGGAGGTCCGCGAGCTCCTCGCCGAGCTGGGCTTCCGCACCCTGGACGAGGCCGTCGGCCATGCCGAGGTGCTCAACGTCGCCCGGGCCGTGGACCACTGGAAGGCCCAGGGCCTGGACCTCGCCCCGCTGCTGCACGTCCCCGACCTGCCCGACGGTGCGGTCCGCCACCAGAGCACCGTCCAGGACCACGGTCTGGCGAAGGCGCTGGACAACGAGCTGATCGAACTCGCCGCCGACGCGCTGGCCGCGGACACCGCCGAGTCCGCCCAGCCGGTCCGCGCCCAGGTCCCGATCCGCAACATCAACCGCACCGTCGGCACCATGCTCGGCCACGAGGTCACCAAGAAGTTCGGCGGCGCGGGCCTGCCCGACGACACCATCGACCTCACCTTCACCGGCTCGGCCGGCCAGTCGTTCGGCGCGTTCCTGCCCAGCGGCATCACCCTGCGCCTGGAGGGCGACGCCAACGACTACGTCGGCAAGGGCCTGTCCGGCGGCCGGATCGTGGTCCGCCCGGACCGCGGCGCGGACCACCTCGCCGAGTTCTCCACCATCGCCGGCAACACCCTCGCCTACGGCGCCACCGGCGGCGAGCTGTTCCTGCGCGGCCGGGTCGGCGAGCGGTTCTGCGTCCGCAACTCCGGTGCCACGGTGGTCTCCGAGGGCGTCGGCGACCACGGCTGCGAGTACATGACCGGCGGCGCCGCCGTCGTCCTGGGCGAGACCGGCCGCAACTTCGCGGCCGGCATGTCGGGCGGCTCCGCCTACGTCATCGACCTCGACCCGGCCAACGTCAACAAGGAACTGGCCGGCGCCGTCGCCCCGTTGGACGGCAACGACAAGCAGTGGCTGCACGACGTGGTGCGCCGCCACCAGGAGGAGACCGGCTCCACCGTGGCCGCCAGGCTCCTCGCCGAGTGGGATGCCGCCGCCGCGCGCTTCTCCAAGGTCGTCCCGCCCACGTACCAGGCAGTGCTCGCCGCCAAGGAAGCCGCCGAGCAGGCCGGGCTCTCCGAGTCCGCGACCCACGAGAAGATGATGGAGGCGGCGACCCATGGCTGACCCCAAGGGCTTTCTGAGCCACGAGCGCGAGCACGCCCAGACCCGCCCCGTCGAGGAGCGCGTCAAGGACTGGAACGAGGTCTACCGGCCCGGCGCCCTGCTGCCGATCATCACCAAGCAGGCGTCGCGCTGCATGGACTGCGGCATCCCGTTCTGCCACAACGGCTGTCCGCTGGGGAACCTCATCCCCGAGTGGAACGACTACGCCTACCGCGAGGACTGGACGGCGGCCAGCGAGCGGCTGCACGCCACCAACAACTTCCCGGAGTTCACCGGCCGGCTGTGCCCCGCGCCCTGCGAGGCGGCCTGTGTGCTGGGCATCAACCAGCAGCCGGTCACCATCAAGAACGTCGAGGTCTCCATCATCGACAAGGCGTGGGACGCCGGTGACGTCACCCCGCAGCCGCCCGAGCGGCTCTCCGGCAAGACCGTCGCCGTCATCGGCTCGGGCCCGGCCGGCCTGGCCGCCGCCCAGCAGCTGACCCGGGCCGGCCACACCGTGGCCGTGTACGAGCGCGCGGACCGCATCGGCGGCCTGCTCCGCTACGGCATCCCCGAGTTCAAGATGGAGAAGCGGCACATCAACCGCCGCATCGAGCAGATGCGCGCGGAGGGCACCAAGTTCCGCACCGAGGTGGAGATCGGCCGCGACATCGACGCGGCCAAGCTGCGCAAGCGCTATGACGCGGTGGTCATCGCGGCCGGCGCCACCACCTCCCGCGATCTGCCGGTGCCCGGCCGGGAGCTGAACGGCATCCACTTCGCGATGGAGTACCTGCCGCTGGCCAACAAGGTGCAGGAGGGCGACCTGACCGTCGCCCCGATCAGCGCCGAGGGCAAGCATGTGGTCGTCATCGGCGGCGGCGACACCGGCGCGGACTGCGTCGGCACCGCGCACCGCCAGGGCGCGGCGTCGGTGACCCAGCTGGAGATCATGCCCAAGCCGGGCGAGGAGCGGAACGAGGGCCAGCCCTGGCCCACCTTCCCCATGCTCTACAAGGTCACCTCCGCGCACGAGGAGGGCGGCGAGCGGGTCTACTCCGTCTCCACCACCCACTTCGAGGGCGACGAGGACGGCAACGTCCAGTGGCTGCACCTGATCGAGGTGGAGTTCACGGACGGCAAGCTGGAGCAGAAGCCCGGCACCGAGCGGAGGATCCCGGCCCAACTGGTCACCCTGGCCATGGGCTTCACCGGCACCGACCAGAAGAACGGCCTGGTCGAGCAGTTCGGTCTGGAGCTGGACGCGCGCGGCAACGTCGCCCGCGACGCGGACTTCGAAACCAACGTCCCCGGCGTCTTCGTCGCGGGCGACGCCGGCCGCGGCCAGTCGCTGATCGTGTGGGCCATCGCCGAGGGCCGCTCCGCCGCCCGCGGTGTGGACCGCCACCTCACCGGAGCCAGCGCCCTGCCGGCCCCGATCAAGCCGACGGACCGCGCCCTGACGGTGTGAGGGTCCGTCACCGGATGTCCCGTACAGCGTCGTACGGAGGCACGGGGACCGGGTGAGAGCCCGGCCCCCGTACAGCGGCGCCTGCCTCCTCCACCCCGACCGGAGGGCAGGCGCCGCACTGTCGTTCCGGGCGGCCGTTCACTCAACGCGCGGCGCCAGTGCCGCAGCAGGCGACGTTCGCCCCGTCGCGACGCCCGGCACGCACTCTCGCCGCACCGGCCGAAAGCCCACGTACGTCCCGTACGAGGACTTCCGTCCAGCACGCCGAGAGCACGCACCGGACGCCGCTCCTTGACGGGCGAACGTCGCCCGCCGCGGCACTAGCCGTCCCGTTGGGCGGGGAAGCGTCGCCCCAACTGCCGGGCCATGTCCCGGGCGGGCGCCGGTACGGCCCGCGGCGGGGGAGCGGCCGGCGGGCGGAAGTCGTGCACCGGTGCCTGCCAGGCCGAGACGTCGAGCGAGCCGTCGCCCAGCGGAAGCACCCAGCGCGGGTCCGCGTGCACCCGCAGCACCTGCGCCTCGACATGGGTCCAGGCGCCGTCGGTCACCGTCCGCTCGCCGACCCGGCGCGCCTCCAACTGCACCGGGCAGTGCGCCAGTCGGGGCGGCCGGACCAGCTCGGAGGGCTCGGTCCACGGTGCCTCCGCCTCGGGGCCGGGGGCCGTCCCCTCCTCGGCCGCCGTCCCCCGGGGCGGCAGGTTGAAGACGACGTCCGGGCGCACCGCGAGATTCTGCGCGGTGCGGCCGCGGGCGGGCAGCCAGAGGCTCACCACCGGGCCGAGTTCCCACCGGATCCGCAGCGCGACCACGACGAACGTCCCGTCGTCGTTCTCCGTGGACAGCAGCGCCGGCACGACCCAACCGCTCTTCTCCAGCGCGGATTTCATGCCCCCGAGGATAGAAGCCGGACGATTCGGTGCTCACCGAAGTGTTATATGTGATTACGCTCTGCACATGATTCGATGGGACGCCGATCACGTAAGCACCGCCGAAACCCCCGATCTGGCCGCCCTGGCGGCGCTGCTCGCGGACCGTACCCGCGCCGCCATCTGCATCGCCCTGCTCGACGGCGGCACCTGGTCCGCCGGCGAACTGGCCGAGTATGCGGGGGTGGCCCCGTCCACCGCGACCGAACACCTCAACCTCCTGGTCGCCGGCGGTCTGTTGACCGAGCGGCGGCAGGGGCGCCGGCGCTGCGTCCGGCTGGCCGGACCGGACACCGCGGAGACCCTGGAGAACCTCGCCGGGCTCGCCCCGTACCGCCGGGTGCGGGTCCGCTCGCTGGCCGAGGCCAACCACCGCCGGGCCCTGCACCACGCCCGGGTCTGCTACGACCACATCGCCGGGGCGCTCGGCGTGGCCATCGCCGAGGCGATGGCCGAACGCGGTCTGCTGCTGCGGGAGCACGGACCGGAGCTGACCGTCGCGGGCGCCGAGTGGCTGGCCGCCCTGGGCATCCCGGAGGCCGGCCAGGCACCGGCCCACCGGGCGCATGTGCGCACCTGCCGGGACTGGACCTCGCGCCGCCCGCACCTCTCCGGGGCGGTCGGCGCCGCCCTCTACCGGCACGCGGTGGAGCGCCGCTGGGTCGTCCGGGCCCCGGCCAGCCGGATCCTCGCGGTCACCGAGGCCGGCCGGACCGCCTTCCGGAGCCGGCTGGGGCTGCCCGCCGAGGTGCTCACGCCCGCCCCGGCGGTGGTGCTGCCGGGCGACCGGACGTGAGGTCAGTCCTCGCCGACGTGGCTGATCCGGTCGTCGCCCAGCCGGTGCTGGGCGTCCTTCAGGAGCAGCCGCAGCAGCCCGGCCAGCTGCTCCTGCTGCTCGGGGGAGAGCGACTGGAGCAACTCCGCCTCGCGGCCCAGTACTTGGTCGACGGTGGACTCGACGAGGTCGTGGCCGGCGGGGGTCAGCTCGACCAGGACGGTGCGCGGGCGGCCCTCGCCGGGGCGGCGGACGACCAGGCCCTCGCGTTCGGCGCGGGCCACCCGTTGGGAGATCGCCCCGGCGGTGATCAGGGAGCGCCGGCTCAGCTCCCGGGTGCTCAGGGTGTACGGCGGGCCGCCGCGGCGCAGCACGCTCAGCAGGTCGAGGGTGGCGGTGTCCACGCCGGCGGCGCCCAGGACCCGGCGCCGGTCGTCGCCCAGCAGCTTCGCCAGCCGCCACAGGGGGGTGACGATCCCGATGGAGGAGACCGGCGTGCCGGGCCGCTCGCGCTGCCAGGCGGCGGCGATCTCGTCCACGAGGTGGGCCGAAGTGCGGGGCGTGGAACGGCCGTTGCCGTCCGGTGTCTTGGCGGTGCTTGCCACGGGGCCTCCGGGGAGTGTTATGTTCAGGTCTAAATTTAGCTCTGAACGAAGGGTGTCACCACCCCAATGTGTTTAGGTCTAAACGTCACGGACGGAGTCCAGCACATGACACGCACCATCCTGGTCACCGGCGGCGGCACCGGCATCGGCCGGGCCCTCGCCGAGCACTTCGCGGCCCGCGGCGACCGGGTCCACATCACCGGCCGGCGCCCCGGCCCGCTCAAGGAGACCGCCGACGCCCTCGACGGGGTGACGGCCCTGGTCTGCGACCACACCGACCCCGCGGCGCTCCTCGCCCTCGCCGCCGCGCTGCCCGAGCGCCTCGACGTCCTGGTCAACAACGCCGGCGGCCAGACCGACTTCGACGCCGACGGCGCCACCGATCTGGCCTCCTACGCCCGGGACTTCCGCGCCAACCTCGACGCCAACCTCGTCAGCGCCGCGCTGACCACCCGGGCCGTGGCGGACCGGCTGGCGGCCGGCGGCGCGGTCGTCCACATCGGGTCCATCGCCGCCGACCAGGGTTCCGGTTCCTACGGGGCGGCCAAGGCCGGGCTCGCCTCCTGGAACGTCGAGCTGGCCCGGACCCTCGGCCCGCGCGGGATCACCGCCAACGTGGTCTCGCCCGGCTATATCGCCGGCACCGAGTTCTTCCGGGACCAGCTCGCCGACGAGCGCCGGGAGCGCCTGATCGCGGACACCGCCACCGGCCGCCCCGGGGGCCCGGACGACATCACCGGCGCGGTCGCCTTCCTGGCGTCCCCGGCGGCCCGGCACATCACCGGACAGGTGCTGAACGTCAACGGGGGCGCCCACACCACCCGTTGACGCCCGTCAGGCGCCGTCGCCCTCGATCAGCCGGGCCGGGAAGCCGCCGGTCGCGATCGGGCCCCAGCGCCGCGGCGTCACCCGGACCAGGGACTTGCCCTGCTTGCGCATCGCCGCGCGGTACTCGTCCCAGTCCGGGTGCTCGCCGGCGATGTTGCGGTAGTACTCGACCAGCGGCTCGATGGAGTCCGGGGTGTCGATCACCTCGGCCTCGCCGTCGACCTGCACCCACGGGCCGGTCCACTCGTCGGACAGCACCAGCACGCTGACCGACGCGACCCGGCGGATGTTGCGGACCTTGGCCCGCTCCGGATACGTCGACATCACCAGCCGGCCGGAGTCGTCCACCCCGCAGGTCAGCGGCGAACCCTGCGGGGTGCCGTCGGAGCGGCGGGTGAGCAGGATCGCGCGGTGCCGGGGGCGGACGAACTCCAGCAGCTCGGGCAGGTCGACACGGGTGGTGGTGGCGATGGCAGGACTCATGGACGCGAGCCTAAGGGGCGTCCCGTAATCCGTGGCGGATCAGCGCGCGGCGTCGGATGCACCGCACTCGCTGCGCTCGCTCCGTCTCGGCTCCGGCCTTGGTCCTCTGGATGCCGAGCTGCATCGCGAGGCGGAGGGGCGTCCGCATGCGGGGCGTCTGCGGACGGCCGCCGCCCGGGGCGCGGCCCCGTCCCGCCGGTCAGCCCTTCAGCAGCTGCTTGCCGGTGACCGCGTCCACCACCTTGCGGTCCGCCAGCGGGCTCTTCAGCTGCACCTTCGCCGGGTGGGTGGCCAACTGGTCGGTGCACATGCCCTTGGGGTTCTTCTTCTTGCCCCAACCGGAGACCACGATCAGGTCCTTGGACTCCAGGACGCGGGCGCCGTAGTCGGCGTCGCAGGCGCCGTGGCCGACGGTCACCGTGAGCTCCCGGGCGTCCTTGGCCGTGGGGTGCTCGGCACCGGCCAGCGGCAGCAGCGCCTCGTGCTGCCCGGTGACCGGCGTGACCTTCGGCCAGTCCCGCACGATCTGCGCGGCCCGCTGCTCGAAGGCGTCCGCGCGGTGCTGCGGCGCCGAACTCTCCACCGTCTGCGTGGCCTTGCCGCAGCCGGAGAGCGCGAGGGTGCCGGCCGCGGCGAGGCCGACGACCAGGGCGGTCACGCGGGTGCGGGAGCGGGGGGCGGTGTACTGCATGAGATGTCTCCTCGGGTCGGTCGCGGATGGGACGTGTCAGGGACGCGACGGGTTCCACCCCGGCTGACCAGGGCGAACCGCGGGCCGCGCCCGCCTCGCCGTGTGTTCGGTCCGTTCACGGCGGCGTCGGCCCGGTCCGCGTTCGGTACGGCGTGCCGATCCGTTCCGGCGCCCGCGAGGGCCGTCGCGGAGACGGACCGGCCGTGGCGCCGGGGGAGCGGGAGGCCGGGCGCGGGCTCCGCTTCCGTCCTCCGCGCGGCGCGCGCGGGTACCTTCGGCCGGGTGGCCGTGCCGGCCCGCCCCCGGGCCCCGGTGCGCGGCGCAGGGCGCCCCGGAGCGGGCGGGAGACGAGCGGGCAGAGCGGAAGAGGGCACGGCATGCAGCTGCACACCCATGAGTGGGGCGCCGGGGACCGGATCGCGGTGCTGGTCCACGGGATCATGTCCGACCACCGCACCTGGCACCGGGTCGGTCCGGCCCTGGCCGCCCGCGGCTACCGCGTCCTCGCCGTCGATCTGCGCGGCCACGGCCGCAGTCCGCGCGGCGACTACGCGCCCGAACTCTTCGCCGAGGACCTCGTGGACACCCTGCCGACCGGTGCCGAGGTCGCCCTCGGCCACTCGCTGGGCGGGCTGGCGCTGGCCCTGGCCGTCGAGCGGCTGCGGCCGCGCCGCGCGGTCTACTGCGAACCGGCGTGGTCGCTCGCGGGCGTGGGGCAGGCGGTCGACCCGGCGGTGTTCGTGACGTTCAAGAACGCCGACCGGGCGCGGGTGCGGGCCTTCAGCCCGCGCTGGGACGATGCCGACGTCGACGTCGAACTGGCCACGCTCGCGGACTGGGACACCGCGACGGCACTGGCCCTGTCCGGCGGCCATCTGCGGGACCGGACGCCGGCGCGGCCGGTGGTGCCGTCGCTGGTGCAGATCGCGGGGAAGGGCTTCCTGTTCACCGAGGAGGCGGCGAAGGAGCTGGTCAGCCGCGGTTTCACGGTCCGGACCGTGCCCGGCGCCGGGCACACCGTCCACCGGGACGATCCGGCGGGGTTTCTGGCCGGGCTGGCGGGCTGGATCTGACGCACACGAGGTGATGCCTCGTCAGGTGTCGCAGTCCAGCAGGGTCTTGCACAGGCCGCAGCGGGCCTGGAGGCGGCCGCGCACCGGCACCCGGATCCGCTGGCAGCAGGCCGGGCAGGGGAAGGAGACCCGCAGCGGCGCGCCGGTCCCCGGGGCGGGCTCGAAGGCGTAGCCGTCGCCGGGGGCGGACGGGGCGGCGCGGTGCGGGTCCTGGGCCGCGCGGCGGTCCCTGGCGTAGCGGAGCCGGGCGGTCCAGCCGGCGCCGGCGAGCGGCGGCCGGTGGGCGTCCTTCTGGGACCGGGCCCGCCCCGCGGTGTAGGCGTCGTACGCCTGCGGGCTGGTGAACCACGGCGCGGGGTCCTCGCCGAAGAAGTCCGCCCGCTTGGCCAGGACGTAGCCGAACTCCTCGGGCGTCAGATAGCCCAGCTTCTGCGAGAACGGGCCGTGCTCGCGGTAGGCGTCCAGCAGCAGCCAGCCGGCGCCGAGGTAGGCGGCGACGGTGTCGGTGAGGATCTCGTTGTCGCGGGTGCCGGGGAAGGACAGGTCCAGCCGGTGCAGCCAGACATGGGTCACCTCGTGGGCCAGGGCGGCGCCGATGTCCTTGCGGTGCCGGCGGAAGCGGTCGTTGAGCTCGACGAAGTACTCGGGGCCCGCGGTCAGTTCGACGGTCGCGGCATGCTCCATCTCGCGGAAGGTGATCACGATCCGGGCGTCCGGCAGGTGCAGTTGGCGGACGAGGGCGTGGGCCACCCGCTGGGCGCCCAGATGGAGGTCCTCGGCGTCGTCGAAGGCGACGTCGACCGGCAGGACGCTGGTGGGGAACGTACTCACGGTGTCGTAGGAGACCCGGCGGAAGAGCGCCGTGAGGGCGGCGCGGACCGTGTCGAGATGAGGGAATCCATGCGCGATCCCGCTGTCGCCGGTGGTCATCGGCCCACTGTACGGCTGCCGCGGGCGTCTACGGGGCAGAGGGCGTAAGGGAGTTGGCCGGATGTTGACCCTTGTCACTCTGTTCCCCCGCTCCACATAATCACAGGGCGCTTTACGGGTTCATTGCCCAGACCCCGGAAAGTCGTGTGGTGTACGGCCGTTGGCCACACGGCTTTTGCCGCGGCCATGCCCGGTGCGGGTTTGGCATGGGCCTGTCATGACGCTTCGTTTCTCGACCCCCCACGGAAGGAAGCACCTTGCGCAGCTCCCGGAAGCACCTCAAGAGAACCCTCGCCGCCGGCGCCGTCGCCCTGGCCGCCGCCAGCCTCCAGCCGGTCGCCGCCCACGCCGCGCCCGCCCCCGCGCCCAGCGGCTCCGTGCACTCCCACGTCGTCGGCGGCACCCGCGCCGACCAGGGCGAGTTCCCCTTCATGGTCCGGCTGTCGATGGGCTGCGGCGGCGCCCTCTACGCCAAGGACATCGTGCTCACCGCCGCGCACTGCGTCGACGGCAGCGGCCCCAACACCTCCATCACCGTCACCGGCGGCGCCGTCGACCTGGAGGACTCCGCCGCCGTCAAGGTCAACTCCACCGAGGTCCTCCAGGCCCCCGGCTACGACGGCAAGGGCAAGGACTGGGCCCTCATCAAGCTGGCCAAGCCGATCGACCAGCCCACCCTGAAGATCGCCGACAAGGACACCTACAACAACGGCGACTTCACCATCGCCGGCTGGGGCGCCGACAAGGAGGGCGGCGACCAGCAGCGCTACCTCCTCAAGGCCACCGTCCCGTTCATCGACGACGCCACCTGCCAGAAGGCGTACGGCGACTCCCTCACGCCCGGCGAGGAGATATGCGCCGGCAAGCTCGACACCGGCGGCGTCGACACCTGCCAGGGCGACTCCGGCGGCCCGATGTTCCGCAAGGACGACGCCGGCGAGCTGATCCAGGTCGGCATCGTCTCCTGGGGCGAGGGCTGCGCCCGGCCGGGCAAGCCCGGTGTCTACACCGAGGTGAGCACCTTCGCGGCCGACATCGCCAAGGGCGCCGGCCAGCTCGGCTGACGCACCCGCACCACCGGCGGCAGGGGCCCGGCCATCGCGCGGGCCCCTGCCCGTCGTGCCGGCCGCCGCCGCGGCACGCGGGCCGCGGCGGCCGGCGGACTCGGCCGCCCCGCCGGTCACTTCTGTCCAACACCTGGCGCCCCTCAGTCCATGGGCCTGCGCCCCGCCCGCCCCGCACGCTGTCCGCCGGAATGGCCGCAGGCCGCACCGCCACCGAGGAGGACGCGCGTGACCGCACAGCCAGGACCCAGCCGCAGACAACTCGTCGCCGCCACCGCGCTCGCCGGCGTCGCCACCGCCCTCCCGCTCGGCACCCGCACCGCGGCCGCCGCGCCCCGCACCGCCACGACGGTCCTGCGCTCCACCGCGCTGGAGGTCCGTCTCGACCCCGCCTTCCCGCGCATCGTCTCCTACACCGACCGCGCCACCGGCGCCGTCCTGCACGGCCAGGAGACCCCCGTCACCCAGGTCCTCATCGACGGCACCCCGCACACCCCCCGCGTCACCCACCGCGCCCGCGCCGACCGCGCCGCCTACACCCTCGCCCTCGACGGCGGCACCACCCTCACCGTCGAGATCACCGTCGACGACTGGCAGGTCACCTGGCGCGTCACCGACCTCACCGACACCCCCGAACTCCGCGTCGGCACCCTCCAGATACCCGACCTCGCGCTGCTCAGCGTCCGCAGCGACCAGCCCGGCGCCCACCTCCTCGCCGCCCGCCTCCAACTCGACAAGGCGCAAAGCGGCGACACCCTGATCGAGGTCACCCCGAGCACCCCCACCGAGCCCGCCCCCACCGGCTGCGCCTATGCCGTCGTCGCCACCGACCAGCTCGCCGCCGCCATCGAGACCAACACCGTCTACGACACCCCCACCGGCGACACCACCTGGGAGAACGGCCGCCTCTGGCGCCACACCCTGCGCGGCGACGGCTACGTCAAGGCGCAACTCGCGCCCGGCCAGTGGACCCACCGCGCCGCCCGCCAACCCACCGGCGCCACCGAACCCCTCCCGTACGCCACCGTCGTCCTCACCCGGGACCGCAACGGCGACGGCCGCACCGACTGGCAGGACGCCGCCATCGCGCTGCGCGACATCATGGTGAACCCGCTCGGCGCCGACACCCAGCACCTGCGCGTCGTCCCGCACATCCCCTTCAACTTCGCCAGCCAGGCGACCAACCCGTTCCTCGCCACCCTCGACAACGTCAAACGGATCGCCCTGGCCACCGACGGCCTGCGCCAGTTCACCCTCCTCAAGGGCTACCAGTCCGAAGGCCACGACTCCGCCCACCCCGACTACGGCGGCAACTACAACCGGCGCGCCGGCGGCCTGGCCGACCTCAACACCCTGCTGCGCGCCGGGAAGAAGTGGCACAGCGACTTCGCGGTGCACGTCAACGCCACCGAGTCCTACCCCGTCGCGCACGCCTTCTCCGAGACGCTCGTCAACAAGGACGACAAGCAGTGGGACTGGCTCGACCAGTCCTACCGCATCGACGCCCGCCGCGACCTGGTCTCCGGCGACATCGCGGCCCGCTTCGCCCGGCTCCGCAAGGAGACCGACCCCGCCCTGAACACCCTCTACCTCGACGTCTTCCGCGAATCCGGCTGGAACTCCGACCGCCTCCAACGCCATCTGCGCGACCAGGGCTGGCAGGTCGCCACCGAATTCAGCAACGGCCTGGAACGCTCCGCCCTGTGGACCCACTGGGCCAACGAGACCGACTACGGCCCCGACACCTCCCGCGGCCTGAACTCCCAGCTCATCCGCTTCCTCCGCAACCACCAAAAAGACGTCTTCGCCGACAAGTGGCCGACCCTCCTCGGCGCGCCCCGCATGGGCAACTTCGAGGGCTGGACCGGCAAGAACGACTGGCACGCCTTCCACACCATCGTCTGGAACGACGCCCTGCCGGCCAAATACCTCCAGGCGTACCCCATCCGCACCTGGGACACCCACGAGATCACCTTCGAGGGCCCCACTCGCACCGCCGTCACCGACACCGGGGGCACCCGGCGCATCACCACCGACGGCCGCCTCGTCTACGACGGCGGCCGCTACCTCCTGCCCTGGGAACCCCGCCGCGCCACCGACCCCGCCAAGCTCTACCACTACAACCCCCGTGGCGGGCAGAGCAGTTGGCAGCTTCCGCGCGGCTGGGCGGGCGCCCCCGCGGTCCACGTCTACCGGCTCACCGACCAGGGCCGCGCCGACGCGACCCGGATCCCCGTCACCGGCGGCCGGATCACCCTCACCGCCCGCCCCGGCACCGCCTACGTCGTCTACCGCACCCCGGCCCCCGCCCAGCCCGACCCGCACTGGGGCGAGGGCACCCCGCTGACCGACCCCGGCTTCCACGCCGGCACCCTCGACGCCTGGCAGACCACCGGACCCGCCACCGTCCAGCTCAGCGACCGCGGCGACTACGAGCTGGTCATCGGCCCCGGCGCCGCCGCCACCGTCGCCCAGCGCCTGGCCCGCCTCGCCCCCGGCGACTACGCCGCCTCCGTCCAGGTCGAGGTCGGCGCCGCACCGGGGGAGCGGCGCCGGGCGGCGCTGACGGTCCGCACCCCCGACGGCGTCACCGCCACCAACTGGACCGAGACCTCCACCGCCGCCAACTACGTCGCCGCCGACCGCAAGACCGGCACCCGCTTCCAGCGCATGACCACCCGCTTCACCGTCCCCGACGGCGGCGGCCCCGCCACTCTCGCCCTGACCGCCGACCCCGGCCGGGCCCGCGTCCGCTTCGACAACGTCCGCATCGTCCCCGCGCCCCGCACCGGCCGACCGGGCACCCTGGTCTTCGAGGACTTCGAGCACGTCCCGCAGGGCTGGGGCCCCTTCGTCAAGGGCGACGCCGGCGGCTCCACCGACCCCCGCACCCACCTCGCCCAACGCCACGCCCCCTTCACCCAGCGCGGCTGGAACGGCAAGGCCATCGACGACGTCATCGACGGCACCCAGTCCCTGAAGTCCCGCGGCGAGCACCCCGGCCTGGTCTACCGCACCGTCCCGCACACCGTCCGCTTCACCCCCGGCCGCCGCTACCGCGTCACCTTCCGCTACGAGAACGAGAAGGCCGACCAGTACGCCTGGATCACCGCCGTCGACGCCCCCGCCGCCCGCGAACTCACCCGCCGGCCGCTGCCCGCCGCCACCCGACCGACCACCTTCGCCTACGAGTTCACCGCACCGGAAGACGGCGAGGCGTGGGTCGGACTGCGCAAGACCGGCAGCGACGACACCGCAGAATTCGCCCTCGACGCCTTCCAGGTCACCGAGGCGTGACGACCCCCTGACGGGCCGGGTGCCGGGGCACGGAACCCCGGCACCCGGCCCGCCTCACGGCACCAGCCGCGGCGCCCCCGCCGCTCCGTCGGCCCCGTCCGGCCCCTCCAACTCCAGCACCAGCACCTCGTTCTCCCCCTCCCGCAGCACAGGGCCCGGCACGAACAACCCCCGCTGCGGCCCCACCGACCAATACCGCCCCACCGGAAAGCCCCCCACCCACACAAACCCCCGCGTCCACCCCGGCAACTCCACCACCGCATCCCCCACCCCACCCTCCGGCACCGTCACCGTGCCCCGGTGCAACCCCCGTGCCCCCGGCCGCGGCCCGCCGAACGCCAACCCGGCCACCGCCGCCGCCCCCGCCGCGCCCTCCACCGCGTCCAAGGACAACCCCCGCGCCCGCACCCCGTGCAGATACTGCCGCTCGTGCAGCACCCCGCCGGTGATCCCCTTCGCCTCACCCAGCCGCGGCCCGTAGTTGACCCGTCCCAACGACTCCACCCACAACTCCGCCTCCGCCGGCCCCGGCACCCTCCCCAGTACCTCGGACCCCTCCTCCAACACCGGCCCCCGCACGCCGTCCACCACCGTCACCGCCCGGTCCCGCAACCCCGCCACCCGCAACGCATACGGCTCCCGCGGCCCCGGCACCGCCACCCGGTACCGCACCAACCCCCGCTCCACCCCCACCTCCTCGAACGTCGGCGGCACCCCCGCGCACACCTCCGCACCTCCCAACGCCTCCACCACCGCATCCAGCGCCACCCACCCCGACAACGCCGCCTCCAACGGCCCCGCCACCACCGGCTCCGGCTCCGGCACCCCCGGCAACGGCCCCTCCGCGAACGGCGCCAGCACCTCCCGCATCCGCCAGAACTTCTCCGTCGGCCGCCCCCGCTCGTCCACCGGCGCCCCGTAGTCGTACGAGGTCACCGTCGGCAGCAACGCCCCGTCCTGCACCTCACCCGCGCGGTTCGCCCCCGCCCACCCACCGAAACTCGTCCCCCCGTGCGCCATGTACACATTCACCGACGCCCCGCACTCCAGCACCTCCCGCAACGCCTCCGCCGCGTCCTGCGCCCCCCGCGGCTCCGCCTCCTCCCCCCAGTGCGCGAACCACCCGCACCAGAACTCCATGCACATCAGCGGCCCCCGCGCCCGATGCCGGCGCAGCGTCGCGAACGCCTCCCGCGCCCGCGACCCGAAGTTCACCGTCGCGAGCACCCCCGGCACGCTGCCCCCGGTCAGCATGTGGTCCTCCGCCCCGTCCGACGTGCACAGCGGCACCGACACCCCCAACTCCCGCAACCGCCGCGCCAAGTACCCCAGATACTCCGCATCCGACCCGTAGGACCCGTACTCGTTCTCCACCTGCACCAGCACCACCGGCCCACCCCGGTCGCACTGCCGCGCCACCACCTGCGGCAGCACCGCCTCCCACCACGCGTCCACCGCCCGCAGGAACGCCGCGTCCCGGGTCCGCACCCGCCGCCCCAGCGCCCCCGTCACCCACCACGGCAGCCCCCCGTTCTCCCACTCCCCGCAGATGTACGGACCCGGCCGCACGATCGCCATCAGCCCCGCCGCCGCCACCGCGTCCAGGAACCGCCCCAGCGCCCCCACGTCCCGCACCTCGTCCGGCCGCGGCGCGTGCCAGTTCCACGGCACATACGTCTCCACGCAGTTCAGCCCCATCGCCCGCAGCATCGCCAGCCGGTGCCCCCACTGCGCCTCGTGCACCCGGAAGTAGTGCAGCGCCCCCGACAGCAGCCGCACCGGCCGCCCGTCCACCTCGAAGTCCCGCTCCCCAACGGCAAACCGCACCGCACGCCTCCCACCTCGTCGTTCCCGGACGCCCCCACCCTCGCCCTCTGGCGGCCCGCCGGTCCATGGACAAAGATCGACGCTGTATGGACGGAGCGGGGGAGCAGGGCACACGGCGAGGGGCGGACCGGCCGGCATGTACCACACCTGGATGCGCTACTTCACCCCGAGCCCGCTCCACCACCGGCTCGGCCTGGTCTGCCTCGGCGTCGGCCTCCAGCACGGCACCCTCCCGCCCGTCGGCCCGCGCACCCTCGACCACCACGTCGCCGTCGTCGTCAGCGCCGGCCGCGGCTGGTTCACCGCCCCCGACGGGCGCCGCCGCACCGTCACCGCCCCCGCCCTGCTCTGGCTCCTCCCCGGCGTCCCCCACCACTACGGCGCCGACCCCGGCACCGGCTGGGACGAGGCCTTCGTCGACTTCACCGGACCCGCCACCGACACCTACACCGAACTCGGCTACATCGAGCCGCAGCACCCCCTCGTCCCGCTCTCCGACGCCGGGCCGGCCCGCGCGGCGGTCGGCCGCATCGCCCGCGCCGCCCGCCGCGGCAACCCCCTCCTGGAGGTCGAGACCGCCGCCGCCGTCCACGAACTCCTCGTCGCACTGCGCCGCGCCCGCGCCGACACCGACCCCGACGGCCAACCGGTCCTGGCCGCCCTGGCCCGCGACGCGTTCCGCCGCCTCTCGATCGCCGAGCACGCCGCCCGGCACGGCATGACCCCCGCCGAACTCCGCACCGCGGTACGCCGCGGCGCCGGTTGCAGCCCCAAGGACTACCTCCTCGCCATCCGCCTGGGCCGCGCCAAGGAACTCCTCGTCACCACCGAACTCCCCGTCGCCGCCGTCGCCCGCCGCGTCGGCTACGACGACCCCGCCTACTTCAGCCGCCTCTTCACCCGCCGCGTCGGCCTGGCCCCCGCCCGCTTCCGCGCCCGCCAGGTCCACGCCGTCCCCGGCGGCTGGTCCACCCAGGTCCCCGACCCTTCCGCCCCACCCCGCATCGACTGACCCCGGCCCCCGTCGGCCCGACGACCGACCACCAGGCCCCGGCGGACCACCCGAGCCACCACCGCACCGTGGGAGGCCGACCCCGGCGTGGGAGGCTGCCCCCCATGCCCCTACTGCAACGCTCCGAAGCCGAAGCCCGCGCCCGCCTGCTCGACGTCCACCGCTACGAGATCGCCCTCGATCTCACCCACGGCGACGTGGAGTTCACCTCCCGCACCACCCTCCACTTCACCGCCCGCGAACCGGGCGACACCTTCGTCGAGCTCAAGCCCGCCACGCTCCACAGCGCCACCCTCGACGGCCACCCCCTGGACCCCGCGGCCCTCGACGACAACCGCCTGCCCCTCACCGGCCTGACCGCCGGCCCCCACGAACTGCGCCTGCACGCCACGATGCGCTACTCCCGCACCGGCGAGGGCATGCACCGCTTCACCGACCCCGCCGACGGCGAGAGCTACGTCTACACCCAGCTGTACCTGGACGACATCCAGCGCGTCTTCGGCGCGTTCGACCAGCCCGACCTCAAGGCCGTCTTCGAGCTGACCGTCACCGCCCCGCCCACCTGGACCGTGCTCGCCAACGGCCGCACCGAGCAGCTCCCCGACGGCACCTGGCGGGCCACCGCCACCCCCCGCATCAGCACCTACCTCGTCGCCGTCGCCGCCGGCCCCTGGCACTCCGTCCGCACCGAGCACGCCGGCCTCCCCTTCGGCCTGCACTGCCGCCGCTCCCTCGCCCCCCACCTCGACGCCGACACCGAGGAGCTCTTCGACCTCACCCGCCGCTGCTACGACCGCTACCACCAGCTCTTCGACGAGCCCTACCCCTTCGACTCCTACGACCAGGCGTTCGTCCCGGAGTTCAACGCCGGTGCGATGGAGAACCCGGGCCTGGTCACCTTCCGCGACGAGTTCGTCTTCCGCTCCGCCGTCACCGACACCGAACGCCAGACCCGCGGCATGGTCATCGCCCACGAGATGGCCCACATGTGGTTCGGCGACCTGGTCACCCTCCGCTGGTGGGACGACATCTGGCTCAACGAGTCGTTCGCCGAGTACATGGGCTACCACGTCCTCTCCGAGGCCACCCGCTTCACCGGCGCCTGGACCGAGTTCGCCATCGCCCGCAAGGGCTGGGGCTACGACGCCGACCAGCGCCCCTCCACCCACCCGGTCGCCCCGCTCCCCGACGAGGTCCCCGACACCGCCTCCGCCCTCCTCAACTACGACGGCATCTCCTACGCCAAGGGCGCCTCCGCCCTGCGCCAACTCGTCGCCTGGCTGGGGGAGAAGGACTTCCTCGCCGGCATCAACGACCACTTCGCCCGGCACCGCTTCGGCAACGCCACCCTCGCCGACTTCATCGACTCCCTGGCCCGCGCCACCGACCGCGACGTCCACGCCTGGGCCGAGCGCTGGCTGCGCACCACCGGCGTCGACACCCTCACCCCGACCGTCACCGAGGAGCCCGGCGCCTGGCACCTGGACCTCGCGCACACCGGCAGCCGCCCGCACCGCGTCACCGTCGGCGCCTACGACCCGGACCCCGGCCACCCCGACCGGCTGGCGCTGCGCGACCGCTTCGAGGTGGACATCCCGGCGGACGGCCATCCCGAACGACGCACCTTCCCCAAGGCCGCCCCCGCCCTCGTCGTCCTCAACGACGGCGACCTCACCTACGCCAAGGTCCGCTTCGACCCCACCTCCTGGCAGACCGCCGCCCGCACCCTGTCCGGCCTGCCCGACCCGCTGACCCGCGCGGTCGTCTGGAACGCCGCCCGCGACCTGGTCCGCGACGGCCAACTCCCGCCCACCGCCTACCTGGACGCGGCCCGCGACCACCTCCCCCGGGAGGCCGACCTCGCCGTCGTCCAGGGCGTCCTGACCTTCGCCCGCACCCAGATCGCCGACCGCTACCTCCCCCCGGAGGCCCGGCCCACCGCCCTGGCCACCCTCACCGCCGTCGGCCGCGAGATCCTGCGCCACACCGAAGGCCCCGGCCACGGCCCCCAGGCCGGGCTGCGGCTGACCGCCGTCCGCACCCTCATCGACAGCGCCACCACCCCCGAAACCCTCCAGGGCTGGCTCGACGACAGCAGCGTCCCCGGCGGCCCCGCCCTCGACCACGCACTGCGCTGGCGCATCCTGGGCCGCCTCGCCACCCTCGGCGCCACCACCCCGGCGGCCATCGACGCCGAACTCGCCCGCGACCAGAGCGCCACCGGCCGCGAGGGCGCCGCCCGCTGCCGCGCCGCGCTGCCCGACCCGGCCGCCAAACAGGCCGCCTGGGACGCCCTGTTCACCACCGACCCGGCGGCCGAGCTCTCCAACTACCTCTTCACCGCCACCGCCAGCGGCTTCTGGTCCGCCGAGCAGCAGGACCTGCTCCGCCCCTACGTCGCCCGCTACTTCACCGCCGCCCCCGCCCTCGCCGCCCGCCGCGGCCCCGCGCTGGCCGGCGCCGCCGGACGGCACGCCTTCCCCGCCGTCCTCGTCGAGGAGGCCACCCTCCGCCACGGCGAGGACTGCCTGGCCGGCGGCGACCCGACCCCGGCCCTGCGGCGCGCCCTCGACGACCAACTGGACGATCTGCGCCGGGCGTTGCGCGTCCGCGCGGCCGGACTGCGGTAGCCGGCCGGACCCAGCGGAGGCGACGCGGGTGCCGTCGGGCGGAGGGGCCGCCGGACGGCACCCGCGTCGTGTGCGCCGCTCGCCGCCGGCGCCCGTTCCTCGACGCGCCGACGGTGCGCAAGACCGCAGGCAACCGAACACCTGCGGGACACCTGTCCCACGAACGAGTGATCCGGGCGCAACGGGTGGATACCCGCCGGACCGGCCCAGTAACTTAGGGCGGCCTTATACCAGGCGCCCCCTCCTCCCAACTCCCCCTGAAAAAGAGCCCCTTGATGTCAGTCGCCCCTGCCGGCACCGCCCTCGCAGGCGGCACCGACGGCCCCCGCGCGCTCCGCCCCTTCCTTGACACCGTCCTCGACGCCCTCACCACCGGCGCCCAGGACCGCTGCGGCCCCCTCCCGCCCGGCGGCCCCGACGCCGTCGCCCGAGCCGTACGCGACGCCTGCCTCCCCCTCCTCCCCGAGGAGGGCGCCGGCCCGCACACCGCCCTGCGCGCCCTCGTCCACACCCTCGCCACCGGTGCCGCCGACCCCGCCGACCCGCACTGCGCCGCCCACCTGCACTGCCCCCCACTGGCCCTGGCCACCGCCGCCGACCTCGCCGCCGGCGCCCTCAACCCCTCGATGGACTCCTGGGACCAGGCCCCCGCCGCCTCCGAGCTCGAAGCCCTCACCACCCGCGCCCTCGCCGCCCTCGTCTACCCCGCGGCCACCGCACCCGACGCCCTGGTCACCACCGGCGGCACCGAGTCCAACCAACTCGCCGTCCTCCTCGCCCGCGAGGCCCCCCGCCCCGCGCACCCCGCCGACCCCCTCCGGATCGTCTGCGGCGCCAACGCCCACCACAGCATCCACCGCGCCGCCTGGCTCCTCGGCCTCCCCGAACCCCTCACCCTCCCCACCCCCGACGGCACCCTCGACCCCACCGCCGTCCACACCTGCCTCACCGAACTCACCGCAAGCGCCGGGCCCGTCCTCCTCACCGCCACCGCCGGCACCACCGACGCCGGCGCCATCGACCCCCTCCCGGCCCTCGCCGACCTCGCCGAGCAGCACGGCGCCCGCTTCCACGTCGACGCCGCCTACGGCGGCCCGCTCCTCTTCAGCGACGCCCACCGCAGCGCCCTGACCGGCCTCGACCGCGCCCACACGGTCACCCTCGACCTGCACAAACTCGGCTGGCAACCAGTCGCCGCCGGCCTCCTCGCGGTCCCCGCCCCGGCCACCCTCACCCCCCTCGCCCACCGGGCCGACTACCTCAACGCCGACGACGACACCGAAGCCGGCCTCCCCGACCTCCTCGGCCGCTCCCTGCGCACCACCCGCCGCCCCGACATCCTCAAGATCGCCGTCACCCTCAAGGCCCTCGGCCGCCAAGGCCTCGGCGACCTCGTCGACCGCACCCTCGCCGCCGCCCGGATCCTCGCCGACCTCATCGAGGACCACCCCGACTACGAACTCCACTCCCGCCCCACCCTCACCACCGTCCTCTTCCGCCCCCACGGCGCCGACGACACCACCCTCGCCGCCATCCGCCGCTCCCTCCTCGCCGAAGGCCACGCCGTCCTCGGCCGCGCCACCACCCCCACCGGCCTCTGGCTCAAAGCCACCCTCCTCAACCCCCACACCCAACCCGGAGACCTCGCCACCCTCCTCAAACTCGTGGAAGGCCACACGCCGCGATGAACACCCCACACAGTGAGCCCGGCACCGCCACCGACACCCCCGGCCCCGACGAACCCCTCGACCTCGCCGGCATCGGCATCGGCCCGTTCAACCTCTCCCTCGCCGCCCTGGCCCACCCCCTCACCGAGCTCCGCACCGCCTTCTACGACCAGCACCCCGCCTTCCACTGGCACCCCGGCCTCCTCATCGACGGCGCCACCCTCCAAGTCCCCTTCCTCGCCGACCTCGTCACCCTCGCCGACCCCGCCAGCCCCTGGACCTTCCTCAACTACCTCAAAACCCGCGAACGCCTCTTCCCCTTCTACTTCGCCGAGCGCTTCCACATCCACCGCGCCGAATACGACGCCTACTGCCGCTGGGTCAGCGAAAACCTCCCCGCCCTCCACTTCGGCCACCAGATCGACGCCGTCCGCTGGAACCACGAACGCCGCCTCTTCGAAGTCGACTTCACCCAACTCGACGCCGACGGCGAAGCCGAAGCCCTCGGCCGCACCTACGCCCGCAACCTCGTCCTCGGCATCGGCACCGCCCCCCACATCCCCATCCCGCTGCGCCCCCTCGCCGAGGCACCCACCGTCCCCGTCGTCCACGCCGCCGACTACCTCGACCACCGCGAACGCCTCCTGGCCGCCGACCACCTCACCGTCATCGGCGCCGGCCAGTCAGGCGCGGAGATCTTCCTCGACCAGCTCCGCGCCCGCCCCGCCGGCCAGGAGAACCTCCACTGGCTCGCCCGCACCCAGGCGTTCGCGCCCATGGAATACAGCAAACTCGGCCTGGAGCACTTCACCCCCGACTACACCCGCTACTTCCACGCCCTCCCCGAACGCGTCCGCGACGCGCTCCTGCCCGCCCAATGGCAGCTCTACAAGGGCATCGACCACGACACCCTCGCCGCCATCCACGACGAGCTCTACCACCGCACCCTCGACGGCGGCTGGCCAGGCGCCGTCCTCACCCCCGGCGTCGAGGTCCGCACCGCCGGCCGGGTCGGCACCACCAAGGTCGAACTCCACCTCGAACACGCCCAACAAGGCAGCCGCTCCCGCCTCACCACCGACGCCGTCGTCCTCGCCACCGGCTACCGCGAACGCCGCCTCGACACCCTCCTCGCCGCCCTCGGCCCCTACCTCCGCCGCGACGCCTCCGACCGCCCCCGCATCGACGAGCACCACCGCCTCGTCCTCGACCCCGCCGTCACCGGCGCCGTCTACGTCCAGAACGCCGAACGCCACACCCACGGCGTCGGCACCCCCGACCTCGGCCTCGCCGCCTGGCGCAGCGCCACCATCCTCAACTCCCTCACCGACCAGTCCACTTACCCCCTCCCCACCCGCACCGCCTTCACCACCTTCGGCCTCAGCCGCCCCCCGGCCCGCCGCCCCGGCGCCGTCCCCCGCCAGAACTCCACCCTCGTCCCCCGCCACTGAACGCCACCGCCCCTCCCACCCCACCCGCACCCGGACCGGGGGAGAGGGGCGGCGACACGCTCTAGAACACCGGCACCCCGTCCCGCGTCAGCTTCCACTCCACCGAAGCGAACCCCGCCGGATCGATCACCTTGCTCGCCTCCACCCACGCAATGATCAGATTCCGGATCTCCTCCGACGTCGACCACACCTGCTCCGCCGACGCCACATGCGGGAAACCGCCCCCGCCGCTCGCCCGGTAGTTGTTCACCGCCACCACGAACCGCGCCGCATCCGCCACCGGCTTCCCGTCGAACGTCAGCTTCCCGATCCGCTGACCCACCGGCTTCGCGATGTCGATCTCATACGAGACCCCGCTCACCGCGTCGTAGTTGTAATCCGGCGTACCGTCCGCATTGGTGATCCGCGCCGGATCCACCGGACCACCCGGCGCCGTCTGCACGTAATAGCGCGCCGAGAACTCCAGGTACTCCCGCAGCTGCTTCCCCGTCAGCACCCGCGCCTCCAGCGTGTTGTCGAACGGATACAGCGCCGCCATCGACCGGATCGACACCTCCCCCGCCGGCACCTTCGCCGTCCGCGAGAAACACGACGCCTGCGACAACACCGGCAACGACGCCTGCGCCGACCCGGCCAGCGCCTTGCGCACCACCTCCGCCTGCACGAACGCGATGAAGTCCAGGATCGGCGTGTCCTTCACCGGCGCCTCCTGCGCCGACATCTCCACCGTCGACTTCCCGATCACCCGGTTCACATACGCCACCACCTTGCGCTGCTCCGCCCGCAGCATCGCGGTGATCCGCCGGTCCTCCGCCACGGCGTTGGAGTTCAGCACCTTCGACGCCACCGAAGCGACCTCCCAGCGGCCCCGGCGCCACTCCACCTCCACATCGAACAACGTCAGCCGCTGCCCCCACTTCAACGGCTCCGACAACACCACCTCACGGCCCGTCGTCTTGTTCACCACCCGCCGCTCCGGGATCTCCACATGCGCGTGCCCCACCAGGATCGCGTCGATCCCCGGCACCTGCTCCGCCACCAGCGCCGCCGCGTTCTCCACATACGGCAACTGGTCCCCGTACGACGACGTGCCGCTGGCCCCCGAATGCGCCGCCACGAGCACCACATCGGCACCCATCGACCGCAACTTCGGCACCCACCGCGCCGCCTGCTCCACCAGACCCGGGAACGCCAACTTCCCCTGCACGTTCGCCTTGTCCCAGATCGCGATGCCCGGATTCGTCAGCCCCAGCACCGCCACCCGCACATCCCGCCCCCGCGGCGTCCGCAGCCGCTTGATCACATACGGCCGGAACGCCGGCCGCAGCGTCTTCGCATCCAGCGCGTTCGCCCCCAGCAGCGGAAAACGGCAGCTCTCCTCGAACTTCCGCAGCACCGGAATCCCGTAGTTGAACTCGTGGTTCCCCAGCGCCGCCGCGTCATAGCCGATCGCGTTCATCGCCCGCGCCATCGGATGCACCGGGCCGTGCGGACCCGTGATCGGCTCCACCTTCGCGTAGTAGTACGCCAACTGCGTGCCCTGGATGGTGTCACCGGCGTCGATCAGCAGGGTGTTCTCCCGCCCCCGCTCGCGCCGCACCTCGTCCACCAGCGTGGAGATCTTCGCCAGCCCCACGTCGTTGTGGTCCGGATCGTCGAACTCCGCATCGGTGGCGTAGTCCCAGTTGAAGACGTTCCCGTGCAGATCCGTCGTCCCCATGACCGTGAACGCGTACCGGTCCCGCCCCCGGCCGGCACCGTCCCTCCCGGCCGGCGCGGCGGACGCGGCGGGCGCACCCGCCCCCGCGAGCGCCACCCCCGCCCCCGCCACCACGGAACCACCCAGGAACTTCCTCCGGTCGAACCCCATCCCAACTCCCAGAAAAGACACGGCGCATGCCCATGCAGCGCACCACGGTCCCGGGCCTCGGACCCGGGCAACGCGCGTAGATTCTGGCGCAGCCACCCACCGCGCAACACCCCCCGCAGGTTGCGATCCGATGACCAACCCCTGCCCCGCCCCCTGTGCCACCCTGCAACCCCGGACCCCGGACCCCGGACCCCGGACCCCGGACCCCGGACCCACCACCACGGAAGGACCCCACCACCATGACCGACCACCCCGCACCCCCCACCACCCCCGCCCTGCCCTACGGCACCCCCGACGCCCCCCGCCTCGCCGTCCGCGGCGAAGCCCGCCTCGACGTCGACCCCGAAATCGCCCGCATCACCGTCACCGTCAGCGCCCGCGGCACCGACCGCCAAACCGCCCTCACCGACCTCACCCACCGCAACGACCTCGCCCTCACCCTCCTCAAGAGCTACGGCGACGCCGTCGAGAACCTGGAGACCAGCAGCTTCACCCTCACCCCCCAACTCACGGACAAGGGACGCCACGAACGCATCCGCGCCTACCACGGACGCGTCACCCTCACCGCCACCCTCAACGACTTCACTGCCCTCGGCGAACTCACCACCCGCCTCGCCGACCTCGAACTCACCCGCGTCGACGGCCCCTGGTGGGCCCTGCGCCCCGACTCACCCGCCCACCGCACCGCCCGCACCCAGGCCGTCCGCGAAGCCGTCCAACGCGCCCGCGAATACGCCGAAGCCCTCGGCGCCCGCCTCGACGCCCTCCTCGAAATCGCCGACCTCGGCGCCGACGACCGGCCCCAGCAGCAGAGCTACGCCCTGGCCGCCCGCAGCGCCCCCGCCGAACCCGTCGCGGCCCTCGACCTCGAACCCCGCCGGCAGACCGTCCACGCCGCCGTCAACGCCCGCTTCACCATGACCCGCCCCGCACTCTGAAGGCCCCCCGCGCACACCCGCCCGACCGCTCATCGGAGCGGCGTCGCGCCCATTCCAATACTTGTCAACAGCCTTTCACCAAGCGGTCGTTGGCCAGTCATGTCGCCACAGGTCCCTACCGTCGGGTAGGTCATAGGGTCGCACCATGCGCCGAGCAAAAATCGTCTGCACACTGGGACCCGCCACCGACTCGTACGAGCAGATCAAGGCACTCGTCGACGCCGGAATGGACATCGCCCGCTTCAACCTCAGCCACGGCACCTACGCCGACCACGAAGCGCGCTTCGACCGGGTCCGCAAAGCATCCGAGGAGTCCCACCGCAGCGTCGGTATCCTCGCCGACCTTCAAGGCCCGAAGATCCGCATGGGCCGCTTCCGCGAAGGCCCCGTACTTCTCGAACGCGACGACACCTTCACCATCACCGTCGAGGACGGCATCGAGGGCGACCGCCAGACCTGCGGCACCACCTACGCCGGCCTCGCCGCCGACGTCACCCCCGGCGAACGCATCCTCGTCGACGACGGCAAGGTCACCCTCGAAGTCACCGCCGTCGACGGCCCCCGCGTCCACACCACCGTCATCGAAGGCGGCATGGTCTCCGACCACAAGGGCCTCAACCTCCCCGGCGTCGCCGTCTCCGTCCCCGCCCTCTCCGAGAAGGACCAGGACGACCTCCGCTGGGCCCTGCGCTACGGAGCCGACGTCATCGCCCTCTCCTTCGTCCGCAGCGGCCGCGACATCCACGACGTCCACCGCATCATGCGCGAGGAGAACCGCTTCCTGCCCGTCATCGCCAAGGTCGAAAAGCCCCAGGCCGTCGACAACATCGACGACATCGTCGCCGCCTTCGACGGCATCATGGTCGCCCGCGGCGACCTCGGCGTCGAAATGCCCCTGGAAACCGTCCCGATCGTCCAGAAGCGCGCGGTCAAACTCGCCAAGCGCAACGCCAAGCCGGTCATCGTCGCCACCCAGATGCTCGACTCGATGATCGACAACTCCCGCCCCACCAGGGCCGAGGCCAGCGACGTCGCCAACGCCGTCATCGACGGCACCGACGCCGTGATGCTCTCCGGCGAGACCAGCGTCGGAAAGTTCCCCACCGAGACCGTCCGCACCATGAGCCGCATCGTCGAGGCCGCCGAGGAGGACATCCTCGCCAAGGGGCTCCCGCCGCTGACCGAACGCAGCAAGCCCCGCACCCAGGGCGGCGCCGTCGCCCGAGCCGCCGCCGAAATGGGCGACTTCCTCGGCGCCAAGTTCCTCGTCGCCTTCACCCAGTCCGGCGACACCGTCCGCCGCCTCTCCCGCTACCGCTCGCCCATCCCCCTCCTCGCCTTCACCCCCGACCCCGCCACCCGCTCCCAACTCAACCTCACCTGGGGCGTGGAGACCTTCCTCGGCCCCACCGTCAACTCCACCGACGAGATGGTCGCCCAGGTCGACGAGCAACTCCTCAAGATCGGCCGCTGCCGCAAGGGCGACCTCGTCATCATCACCGCCGGCTCCCCGCCCGGAGTCCCCGGCTCCACCAACCTCGTCCGCGTCCACCGCATCGGCGAGGCCGACCTGCTCCAGGCGCCCTGACCGGCCGCCCCACCCCGCACCACGAAGAACTGGGCCGAGGTACCTGACTGCCGTCCCCGTCAGGACTTCGGCCCGATGTGTTGGTCCATGAGCGCCACGGAGGCGCGCTTGGCGACGGAGATGTTCTCGGCCTTACGGGATTGCCGCGAGGGCTTCCATTCGACGCCGACCTTGTCGAGGGCGTCGGTGTAGAGCCGCAGGATGTCGGAGGACAAGTTCGTGAAGAAGTACCGCGGGTATTCGTAGCGCTTACGCTCCCCGCCGACCGTTCGCGTCGTCCAGTTGATGATCCGGCAGCCGTCGGAATGGACGAGCCCGCGGAGGAACTCCCAGCGATGGTCGTCCACGATCGCCTGCTGCCACGCTTCGAGAACGATCGTCCGCTCGTGCTTCCTGCCGGGACCGTGCTGGGGGAAGAGGCACGGCCAGTGCCGGCTGGAGCTGGTCACCATGACGCAACCCTGCTTCTGCACCACGCACACGCTGTTCATCGGGCGCACCGTCCGCATCGCCTCCCGGCACGCCGTGATCAGTCCGGGCCAGGCGTCCGCGCACGCGATGCGCAGCGCGTATCCGCCCCTGGGCTGACGGCTGATGCAGCCGTCACCGAGGTAGAGGCCGAGCAGGTAGGCGTAGGAACCGGTCGCGTCGGGCAGGCGCGGTTCCTGTTCGCAGCGCGGGCATTCCGCCTTGCGCGAGAGCGGCTCGATCCGGGTCGTCCACGCCCGGATCGCATGGCGCGATATTCCGGTCTGCTTGCTGACGGAGTTGAGACTGCGGCCTTGGGCGACGAGGGCGAGGGCTCGTTCGCGGGTTGCGCGGTCGTACATAGAGGCGAGCCTGACGCGAGGTGCGCTCTGTCACGGTGAATCGAAGAAGCGTTCACCGAGATGAGTGAAGATCGCCAATCCGGCGCTGTACCTTAGAAACTAAGGTGAAGTGCCCTGGGTGGGATTCGAACCCACGCTGTCGGTGGTTTGAGCACCGTGCCTCTACCGCTGGGCTACCAGGGCTTACCTTGGAAACCAAGGTACCCGGAAACCCTCTGTGCATCAAACATACAGGAGATAGGTAGGCTCGTGGGGCACCACCTGCCTGGAACGAGGAGTCCCCTTGAGCGCCGCCGAGCCCCAGCAGCCCGTTGCCGATGGCGACCAGTCACACGTCCCGCCGCTCACCACGCGCGTCGTGATCGCCGAGGACGAGGCGCTGATCCGCCTCGACCTCAAGGAGATGCTGGAGGAAGAGGGATACACCGTCGTCGGTGAGGCTGGAGACGGCCAGCGGGCCGTGGAACTGGCCCGCGAGCACCGTCCCGATCTGGTGATCCTGGACGTGAAGATGCCGGTCCTGGACGGTATCTCGGCGGCCGAGAAGATCGCCGAGGAGAGCATCGCGCCGGTCCTGATGCTGACCGCTTTCTCGCAGCGCGAGCTGGTGGAGCGGGCCAGGGACGCGGGTGCGATGGCGTACCTGGTCAAGCCGTTCAGCAAGAGCGACGTGGTGCCGGCGATCGAGATGGCGGTGAGCCGGTTCACCGAGCTGCGGACGCTGGAGAAGGAGGTCGCCGACCTCACTCAGCGGCTGGAGACGCGGAAGCTGGTGGACCGGGCGAAGAGCGTGCTGCAGACCGAGTACGGGCTGACCGAGCCGGCCGCCTTCCGGTGGATCCAGAAGACGTCGATGGACCGTCGGCTGTCGATGCATCAGGTGGCCGAGGCGGTCATCGAGGACGCGTCGGAGCGTCAGCAGAAGCGGGAGCAGGAGAAGGGCCAGTAGGGCCCGGTCTTCGGTTCGTTGCGCGCCGGTGGTGCCCGTGGGGGCGCCACCGGCGTTCTGCTGCCCGGACAGCGGACAGCGGACAGCGGACAGCGGACGACGGACGGCCCCGCTTCCGGTGTTCGGGAGCGGGGCCGTCGTGGCGGGCGCCGGGGCGCCGGCCAGGTGGCCGGCGTGCGGCGTCAGGCCCGGTATATCGCGGGGTCGGCGTCGCGTAGCAGGCAGGTCAGGCGGGCGGTGCAGATCCGCTTGTCCTGTTCGTCGGTGATGGCGATCTCGTAGGTGGTGGTGGAGCGGCCGCGGTGTACGGGGGTGGCGACGCCGGTGACCAGTCCGGAGCGGGCGCCGCGGTGGTGGGTGCAGTTGAGGTCGACGCCGACGGCGACCTTGGTGGGGCCGCCGTGGAGCATGGCGCCGACGGAGCCGAGGGTTTCGGCCAGGACGGCGGAGGCGCCGCCGTGCAGGAGCCCGTAGGGCTGGGTGTTGCCTTCGACGGGCATGGTGCCGACGACGCGTTCGGGGTCGGCGTGGGTGACCTGGACGCTCATCCGCTCGCCGAGGTGTCCGGCGGAGAACAGGGCGGGCAGGTCGACTCCGATGCCGGACCACTGGTCGAGGATCTCCTGCGGGAACGTGGTCGTGCGCTGCTCACCCATGGACTCTCCGTTTCGCTCGCCCTTGATCGCGGCCATGATCATGGCCGATCTGCGCCTGTTCCTATCAGGCCGCGGGGCGGGCGCCCGCCGCGGGGTGGCCGTTGCGGGCCGGCGGGCGCCCTGTGCGCGGGCCGGTCAGCCTTCCCGGGTGGCTTCCAGACGGACGACGACGGACTTGGAGGCGGGGGTGTTGCTGGTGTCGGCGGTGTGGTCGAGGGGGACCAGGACGTTGGTCTCGGGGTAGTAGGCGGCGGCGCAGCCGCGGGCGGTGGGGTAGTGGACCACGCGGAAGCCGGGGGCGCGGCGCTCGCTGCCGTCGGTCCATTCGCTGACGAGGTCGGCGTAGGTGCCGTCGGGGAAGCCGAGTTGGGTGGCGTCGTCGGGGTGGACGAGGACGACGCGGCGGCCGTTCTTGATGCCGCGGTAGCGGTCGTCGAGGCCGTAGATGGTGGTGTTGTACTGGTCGTGGGAGCGGAGGGTCTGGAGGAGGAGTCGTCCTTCGGGGGCGGTGGGGTATTCCAGGGGGGCGGCGGTGAAGTTGGCTTTCCCGGTGGTGGTGGGGAAGCTGCGGCTGTCCCTGGGGGCGTGGGGGAGGGTGAAGCCTCCGGGGTGGGCGACCTTGGTGTTGAAGTCCTCGAAGCCGGGGATGACGCGGGCGATGCGGTCGCGGATGGTGGCGTAGTCCTGCTCGAACTGCTCCCAGGGGGTGGTGCTGTGGGTGCCGAGGGCGCGGCGGGCGAGGCGGGCGACGATGGCGGGTTCGGAGAGCAGGTGGGGGCCGGCGGGTTCGAGGCGGCCGCGGGAGGCGTGGACCATGCCCATGGAGTCCTCGACGGTGACGAACTGGTCGCCGCTGGTCTGGTGGTCGCGTTCGGTGCGGCCGAGGGTGGGGAGGATCAGGGCGCGGGCGCCGGTGACCGCGTGGGAGCGGTTGAGTTTGGTGGAGACGTGGACGGTGAGGCGGGCGCGGCGGACGGCGGCTTCGGTGACGTCGGTGTCGGGGGTGGCGGAGACGAAGTTGCCGCCCATGGCGATGAAGACCTTGGCGTGGCCGTCGCGTAGGGCGCGGATGGCGCGGACGACGTCGTAGCCGTGTGCGCGGGGCGGGGCGAAGCCGAATTCCTTTTCCAGGGCGTCGAGGAAGGCGGGTGCGGGGCGTTCGAAGATGCCCATGGTGCGGTCGCCTTGGACGTTGCTGTGGCCGCGTACGGGGCAGACGCCGGCTCCGGGGCGGCCGATGTTGCCGCGGAGCAGGAGGAGGTTGACGACTTCCTGGATGGTGGGGACGGAGTGCTTGTGCTGGGTCAGGCCCATGGCCCAGCAGACGATGGTGCGCTCGGAGGCGAGCACCATGGCGAGGGCGCGTTCGATGTCCTCAGGGTCCAGGCCGGTGGCGCGCAGGGTTTCGGTGTCGTCGCCGGTGGCGCGCAGGAGGGTGGCGAACTCTTCGAAGCCGTGGGTGTGTTGGCTGATGAAGTCCTCGTCGAGGGCTCCTTCGGTGGCCAGGATGCGGCGGTTGAGGGCGCGGAAGAGGGCTTGGTCGCCGCCGAGGCGTACTTGGAGGAAGAGGTCGGTGAGGGCGGTGCCGCCGCCGGCCAGTCCGCGGGGGGTCTGGGGGTTCTTGAAGCGTTCCAGGCCGGCTTCGGGGAGCGGGTTGATCGAGATGATCTTGGTGCCGCCGGCCTTGGCCTTCTCCAGGGCGGTGAGCATGCGGGGGTGGTTGGTGCCGGGGTTCTGCCCGGCGACGATGATCAGGTCGGCTTTGTAGAGGTCTTCCAGGAGGACGCTGCCCTTGCCGACGCCGAGGGTCGCGGTGAGTGCGGAGCCGGAGGACTCGTGGCACATGTTGGAGCAGTCGGGGAGGTTGTTGGTGCCGAACTCGCGGGCGAAGAGCTGGTAGAGGAAGGCGGCTTCGTTGCTGGTGCGGCCGGAGGTGTAGAAGACGGCTTCGTCGGGGGAGTCGAGGGCGGTGAGCTCCTCGGCGATGAGGTCGAAGGCGCGGTCCCAGGTGATCGGTTCGTAGTGGTCGGCGCCTTCGGGGAGGTACATGGGGTGGGTGAGGCGGCCTTGCTGGCCGAGCCAGTAGCCGCTGCGGGTGGCGAGGTCCGCGACGGTGTGGGTGGTGAAGAAGTCGGGGGCGACGCGGCGGAGGGTGGCTTCTTCGGCGACGGCCTTGGCGCCGTTCTCGCAGAATTCGGCGGTGTGCCGTTTGTCGCCTTCGGGCCAGGCGCAGCCGGGGCAGTCGAAGCCGTTCTTCTGGTTGACGCGGAGGAGGGTGAGGGCGGTGCGGCGGACGCCCATCTGCTGCTGGGAGATCTTCAGCGCGTTGGTGATGGCCGGGATGCCGACGGCGGAGTGTTCGGGCGCGCTGACCTCGGGCGCGTCCTGGACGGGATCCGAAGCGGGCGGCTTGCCTGCCATGGCGCTCTCCCTGGGGTTCGTGTGCCGGTAGGGATCGCCGGGGCGCGGCCGATCGGTGCCGTGCACATGTGAGTGGTGCGGTGCCGATCCTGTCATGGACGGGAGGGGTGGGTAAGGGCGGCGCGGGCCGGTGGGGTGGCGGTGGTCGGGGTCGGGGGTCTTCTGCCGCGGCGGGGATTGTCGGTGGTCCGTGGCAGGATCGAGGGCGTGGCAGGAAAGGCAGTGAAGATGAGCGAAGCGACCGGCACCGAGGCGGCGGGCGGCCGTCCGCGCCTGCTGTTGATGGACGGGCATTCCATGGCGTACCGGGCGTTCTTCGCCCTGCCCGTGGAGAATTTCACGACGGCGACCGGGCAACCGACCAATGCGATCTACGGGTTCGCGTCGATGCTCGCGAACACCCTGCGTGACGAGGCGCCCACGCACTTCGCGGTGGCGTTCGACGTCTCCCGCAAGACGTGGCGCTCGGAGGAGTTCCCGGAGTACAAGGCGAACCGCTCCAAGACGCCCGACGAGTTCAAGGGCCAGGTCGAGCTGATCGGCGAGCTGCTGGACGCGATGCACGTCAAGCGTTTCGCGGTGGAGGGCTTCGAGGCCGACGACGTGATCGCCACGCTCGCCACCCAGGCCACGGCGCTGGGCTTCGAGGTGTCGATCGTCACCGGTGACCGCGATTCCTTCCAGCTGGTCTCGGAGGACGTCACGGTTCTGTACCCGACCAAGGGCGTCTCGGAGCTGACGCGCTTCACGCCCGAGAAGGTCGCCGAGAAGTACGGCCTGACCCCTGCCCAGTACCCGGACTTCGCGGCCCTGCGCGGCGACCCGTCGGACAACCTCCCCGGTATCCCGGGCGTCGGTGAGAAGACGGCGACGAAGTGGATCAACCAGTTCGGTTCGTTCGCCGAGTTGGTGGAGCGTGTCGAGGAGGTCAAGGGCAAGGCGGGGCAGAATCTCCGCGATCACCTGGAGTCGGTGAAGCTGAACCGCCGGCTGACCGAGATGGTCCGCGACGTCGAGCTGTCCTGCGGCCCGGCGGAGCTGACGCGGGAGGCGTACGACCGCGAGGCCCTGAAGGTGTTCCTGAACGCCCTGGAGATCCGCAACCAGGGCCTGCGGGACCGTCTCCTGGCGGTGGACCCGGGCGCCGACGAGGGCGCGGAGGCCGCCGAGCCGGCCGCCGGCGTCGAGGTGGACGGCACGGTCCTGGGCACCGGTGAGCTCGCCGGGTGGCTGGCCGAGCACGGTGCCGGTCCGCTGGGCGTGGCCACCGTCGACGCGTGGTCGCTGGGCAGCGGCAGTGTCGCGGAGGTGGCGCTGGCCACCGGGCACGGGCCGGCGGCGTGGTTCGACCCGGCGCAGCTGGACGAGGCCGACGAGCGCGCCTTCGCCGCCTGGAGCGCGGATGCGGCGCGGCCGAAGGTGATGCACAACGCCAAGGGCCTGATGCGGGTCTTCGGTGAGCACGGCTGGCGCATCGACGGTGTCGCCATGGACACCGCGCTGGCCGCGTATCTGGTCAAGCCCGGTCGCCGTTCCTTCGCGCTGGACGCCCTCTCGATCGAGTACCTGGGCCGTGATCTGGCGCCGGCCGCTGCCGGGGACGGTCAGCTGGCGTTCGGTGCGGACGAGGAGGCCGAGGCGGAGGCGCTGATGGCGCAGGCCCGCACGGTCCTGGACCTGGGGACGGCCTTCGCCACGAAGCTGGCCGAGGTCGGTGCGGCCGATCTGCTGCGCGAGGTGGAGCTGCCGACCAGTGAGCTGCTGGCCCGGATGGAGCGGGCCGGGATCGCCGCCGACCGCGGGTGGCTGGAGCGCATGGAGCAGCAGTTCGCCGGTGCGGTGCAGCAGGCGGTCAAGGAGGCGCATGCCGCGGCCGGCCATGAGTTCAATCTCGGCTCGCCCAAGCAGCTCCAGGAGGTGCTGTTCGGGGAGCTGGGGCTGCCGAAGACCAAGAAGACCAAGACCGGCTACACCACCGATGCCGATGCGCTGGCCTGGCTGGCCACGCAGACCGACAACGAACTCCCGGTGATCATGCTTCGCCACCGGGAGCAGGCCAAGCTGCGGGTCACGGTCGAGGGCCTGATCAAGACCATCGCGGCGGACGGCCGGATCCACACCACCTTCAACCAGACCGTCGCGGCCACCGGCCGGCTGTCCTCCACCGACCCCAACCTCCAGAACATCCCGGTGCGGACGGACGAGGGCCGGGCGATCCGCCGCGGTTTCGTGGTCGGTGAGGGCTTCGAGTCGCTGCTGACCGCGGACTACAGCCAGATCGAGCTGCGGGTGATGGCCCATCTCTCCGAGGACGAGGGCCTGATCGAGGCGTTCACCTCCGGTGAGGACCTGCACACCACGGTGGCCTCGCAGGTCTTCTCGGTGGCCAAGGGCGAGGTCGATCCGGAGATGCGCCGCAAGATCAAGGCGATGTCGTACGGCCTGGCCTACGGGCTGTCCGCGTTCGGTCTCTCCCAGCAGCTGGGCATCCAGCCCGATGAGGCCCGCAAGCTGATGGACACCTACTTCGAGCGGTTCGGCGGGGTGCGGGACTACCTCCAGCGGGTCGTCGAGGAGGCCCGGGCCACCGGGTACACCGAGACGATCCTGGGCCGTCGCCGCTATCTGCCGGACCTCAACAGCGACAACCGCCAGCGTCGCGAGATGGCCGAGCGGATGGCGCTGAACGCCCCGATCCAGGGCACCGCCGCCGACATCGTCAAGATCGCGATGCTGCGGGTGGACGTCGCGATGAGGGCGGCGGGGCTGTCCTCCCGGATGCTGCTCCAGGTCCACGACGAAATCGTGGTCGAGGTGGCCCCGGGGGAGCGCGCCCAGATCGAGGAGCTGCTCCGCAGGGAGATGGCCGCGGCCGTCGAGCTCCGGGCCCCGCTGGACGTGTCGGTCGGCTCCGGTGCGGACTGGGAGTCGGCGGCGCACTGATCGCCGCCCCGGGGTGGGTGCGGTGCCGGCACCGCACCCACCCCGGGCCGGTCAGGCCTCGGCGTCGGCCGGCCGGGCCGGTGCGCTCCCGTCCGCTGCGGCGCGGCTGTGCTGCGCCCGGCGGCGCAGCCGCGTTCCCGCCGCGCAGAGCAGCAGTCCGGGTGCCAGTCCGGCGCCCGCGCCGAAGAGCAGGTCGGGCAGGTAGTCGAACCACCCCACCGTCGCCCCGTGGACGGCGTACGCCCGCAGCGTGCGGTAGCCGGCGCCGAGCAGTACGCCCAGGACGATCGGGGCGGTGAGCAACAGCCGTGTCGTTACGGACAGTTCGGGGGCGGCGCGGTCGGCGTCGCCGGTTCCGGCCGCGGGGTCCTCCCGCAGCGCCGCGCGGAGGAACCACCCGATCCCCACCAGTGCCAGTGCCGAGGTCGCGTACTGGAGGTACATGGCGAGCGGCCGGTCGCCCACCACCGTGTTGAGGGCGGGCACCAGGCGGGTGCCCCAGCGCCCGGGGTGGGTGAAGGCGTCCCAGACCACGTGGGAGACGGAGCCGAGCACCGCCGATATGCCGAACCAGCCTGCCAGCGCGGCGCGTTCGCGGGCCGTGCGGGGGCGCTGGGGCCGGCCCCGGGCGAACGCCCGAAGCCGCGTCCACCCGGTCCGCGGCAGCAGTTCCAGCAGCGGCTCGCGCACCAGCAGCCAGCCGCCGACGAGTGCCGCGGTGAGCAGTACGTCCACCGTCAGCACGCCGGGCAGGGAGTGGGTGACGGTGCCGAACGCCATGCCGCCGGGAACCAAGGTGTCCGCGTAGTACGTCACATCAGGCGCGAACGATCCGGCGACCAGTGCGGAGGCGATCAGGGGGCCGCGTGCCGCGCCGGTGCGGCGGATCGCCGGAAGCACGGCGGCGGCATGGCTCAGGGTGAACGGCATCTTCCCCTCCTTGATCGATCCGGTTCATTATGTGGCCGGTGGGAGTGGTGGCTGCGCGGCCCGAGTTGTCGTAGTGTCGCCGGAGTTGAGCGCTGGGGGAGCGCGGTACGACGTCACGCGCGAAAGGCCGGGCACCGGCGACGGGCCCGTACGCAGCAGGTCGACACCGAGGGGACACCAGGTATGGCAGCCACATTCCGGCGGCGACTCCAAAGGGGAGTGGCCTCGACGGCCGTGGCGGCGGCGGCGCTGGCCGCGCTGACCGCCTCACAGGCGCCCGGTGCCGCCGAACACCCGGCAGCCCGCGCCACCCGCACTCCGGTACCGCCCGCCGACTCGCCCATCGACGGCGGCTCGTCCTACTACACCGACCTGCCGCCCCTCAAGAGCCCCGTTCCACCGAACAGTTCAGGCCACTCCGGCGGTTCCGGCAGTCAGGCCCACGGGCCCTCCCAGGCGGGGATTCCGGCCACCGTCCTGGCCGCCTACAAGAAGGCCGAGGCCGAGCTGGGCGTCTCCACCCCGGGGTGCCACCTGCCGTGGCAACTCCTCGCCGGGATCGGCGAGGTGGAGTCCGGCCACGCCCGCGGCGGCGCGGTGGACGCCGAGGGCACCACCCTCCGGCCGATTCTCGGCCCCGTGCTCGACGGCAACGGCTTCGCCCTGATACCCGACACCGACGGCGGCCGCTACGACGGCGACCCCGTCCACGACCGGGCCGTCGGCCCGATGCAGTTCATCCCCTCCACCTGGTCGCAGGGCGGCCCCGACGGCCGGGGCTGGGGCGCCGACGGCAACGGGGACGGCGTCAAGGACCCCAACAACGTCTTCGACGCCACCCTCGCCGCCGGCCGCTACCTCTGCGCCAACGGCCGCGACCTGGCGGACCAGACCGACCTGGACCGGGCCGTCCTCGGCTACAACAACTCCACCGAGTACCTGCGGACGGTGCTGTCCTGGTACGCCTTCTACCGGAAGGGCACGTTCGAAGTACCGGACGGCAAGGGCACGCTCCCCGTCCAGCGCGGTGGCGGTACGGCGGCCCCCGGTGGCGGCGGGAAGCAGGGGCGCGGCGATGCCAAGGACACGCCCTCGGCGTCCGGCGGAACGGCCGGCCAGAAGAAGCCCAACGCGCCGACGCCCCCCGGAGGTTCGTCCGGAAGCGGCGGCTCCAAGGGTCCCTCGCACGGTGGCGGCACCCCGGATCCCACGCCGTCCCCGAAGCCCACCCAGGGCCCGAAGCCCGCCCCCACGCCGACCCCCACCCCGACCCCCACGCCGAAGCCGCCCGCCAAGCCCGGCCCGCTCACCGCCCTCGAAGCGGTCGACGCCAAGGACGGCAAGGACCTCACGGCCACCGCGGGCACCGACTTCGCCACCGCCGTACGGGTCCGCGCCAAGGACGCCGACGGCAGGCCGGTGGCCGGCGCCGCCGTCCGCTTCACCCTCACCGGCACCCTCCCCCAAGGTCTCAAGTTCGTGCGGCCAGGGGGTGCCCCCGCCCCCGGCAGCGCCACGGAAGCCACCGTCACCACCGACAAGGACGGCCTGGCCACCGCCCCGACGCTGCGCGCCGGTGACGCCCCCGGTGCGTTCACCGTCCGCGCCACCGCCGTCGGCCGCACGGTGCCGCCCGTCGACGTCAAGGGCAGCGTCACGGCCAAGCCCGCACCGAAGGCCGACACGCTCGCCCGGACCTCCGAGGGCCGGCTGACGACCGGGACCGGCGGCACCTACGCCGACGACGCCGTCCAGGTCAAGGCCACCTACCAGGGCAAGGCCGCGGCCGGGGTCGCGGTCACCGCCACCATGGTCACCGACGACGCCAAGAAGCCCGCCGAGAACGACCGGGGCCCCTACTTCAAGGACCCCGAGGCCACCGGCGCCGCCAAGGACCAGCCGGTCCGCACCCTGGCCGGCCTCACCACCGACGCCCACGGCCTGCTCACCCTCCCGAAGATCTACACCGACGCCCACCAGGGCACCTTCCGGCTCCGGCTGACCACCGCCGACGGCGCCGTCCTGACCCTCACCCTCACCGTGACGGCGCCCGCCGCCTCCTGACCGCCCGGCCCGACCGGACGACCGCCACCGCCGTCCCGCCCGTACCCCCGGGCCGGACGGCGGTGAAACGTGTTCTCATCTCGGCCGCCGGTTGCTACCGTGCCCCCGCCCTGACGCTGCATCAGCTCGGCTCTCCGGGAGGACGGCCATGCGCGCCCTGACAGCAGCCGCGATCGGTCTGGCCGCGGCGCTCGCCCTGATCTTCACCGTCACCGCGATCGGCGCCCCCGAGGGCCGCACCTCCCCCAAGCCGCTGCTGACCACCGTCCCCGCACATCCCTGAGGGAGGGACGCCACCGCCATGCGCCGAACACCGCCCGGCACCGGGGCCCGTCCGTCCAGGCCGCTGCGGGGGATGCGCCGCACCGCAAGCCTCGTCCTGCTCGGCCTGGCCGCCTTCTTCACCGCGCTGTCCCCGCTGATGCGGTGGTACGCCTTCCCCCGCCTCGCCAAGATCCCGCCGAGCCAGTACCAGGACATGGTCCTGGAGGCCAGGCCCGCCACCCTCCTCGACTACGGCACCATGAAGGCCCGGCAGGTCCCCAAGGTCACCATCGTGCAGACCCTCAAGGGCGACGTCGCCGAGGCCGACCGGGTCCGGCGGAGCACCGGCCGCGACGTCGTGGTCTGGGACGCCCTCTCCTACGTGGCCGGACCCGACGGCAAGATGGTCTCCGAGATCCCCGAGCGCTACGTCTTCGACGCCCACTCCCAAGAACCCGTCCACGCCGCCGGGGAGATGGTCGACGGCGACCCGGTGCGCCGCGCCGGCATCGAGTACAAGTGGCCCTTCCTCACCGAGAAGCGCGACTACGCCTACTTCGACGCCCAGACCCGCACCTCCGCCCCCATCCACTTCAAGGGGACCCGCACCTTCCATGGCCTGGCGGTCTACTACTTCGAGCAGACCATCCCCTGGACCGAGGTCCCGCTGCCCAAGAAGATGCCGGTCAAGGGCCTCACCCCGCAGGCCGTCGAGAAGACCGGCACCACCCGCTGGTACTCCACCACGCGGATGTTCTGGGTCGACCCGGTCACCGGCGCCCCGGTCAACGGCGAGGAGATCCACAAGGAGGAGCTGCGCGGCGGCCGACTGCTGCCCGGCGGCGGCAAGGTCACCGCCTTCGCCGGCCATGTGAGGATGCGCGCCGACTACGTCGACGCCACCGTCGCCCTGGTGTCCTCCCAGCGCACCCTCGTCCTGCTGCTCACCGCCTACCTCCCCTGGGGCTTTCTGGCCCTCGGTGTCGCGCTCCTCGCCGCCGGCCTGCTCCTCGAAGCCCGCGGCAGGCGGCCCGGTACGGTCCCGGCACCGCCGGCCGGTGGCGTTGTCAGTGGTGGCCCGTAGCGTGGAGACATGACGCCGACGCACCGACCGCGAGACCGCCGATGCGCCCTCCCCGCACGGGAGTTGACGGATTCCGCCGCCCCGAGGGGAGCGCCCGCCCGGGCCCGTCCGCGCCGCGGAGGGCCCGCCCCGCCCGGCGGGGCCTCACCCCCGTCGCAGCCGCGCCGTGGTGTGCCGGGTCGGCTCGGCCGTGGACGGGTCCTCCGGCCAGGGGTGCTTGGGGTAGCGGCCGCGCAGCTCGGCGCGCACGGCCCGGTAGCCCTCCCGCCAGAAGGAGGCCAGATCCGCCGTGACCGCGGCCGGCCGCCCCGCCGGCGACAGCAGGTGCACCAGCACGGGCACCCGCCCGCCCGCCACCCGCGGCGACTCCCGCAGCCCGAACAACTCCTGCAGTTTGACGGCCAGTACGGGCTGTTCACCGCCGTAGTCCACGCGCACCCGGGAGCCGCTGGGCACCGCGATCCGCTCCGGTGCCAGCTCCTCGAAGCGCACCGCCTCACCGGTCGCCCACGGCAGCAGCCGGGTCAGCGCCTGCCCCGCGTCGATCCGCGCCAGATCGGCCCGCCGCCGGGCCCGCCCCAACTCCGGCCCCAGCCAGTCCTCGACGCGCGCCAGCAGCGCCGCGTCCGACACCTCCGGCCACGGCGCGCCCAACTCCCGGTGCAGGAAGGCCATCCGCTCCCGCACCGCGCCCGCGCCGGGCGTCCAGCGCAGCAGCCCGAGCCCTTCCCGCCGCAGGCCGTCGACGACCGCGTGCCGCAGCAGTCCGGGGTCCGGCGCGGTCAGCGGCCGGGCCGCCAGTTCGATCGCGCCCAGCCGGCTCACCTGCCGGGCCACCACCTCCCCGTCCGCCCAGTGCACCTCCGCACCGGAGGAGGCCAGCGCCCCGGCCGCGGCGCGCGCGGTCTCCTCGTCGATCACGGCCGCGAGCCGGATCCGCGCGGACGCCGCCGCGACCGGCCGGTCCGCCACCGCGACCGCCAGCCAGGCCGCGTCCCGCAGGCGCGATCCGTCCCCGGCCCGGCCCCCGGCCCCCGCCCCGGCCAGATCGGCCCCGGTCCCGGACGCCATCAGATAGCTGCCGGCGCCGCGCGCCCTGGCCACCCGCTCCGGGAAGGCCAGCGCCGCGATCAGCCCGGCCACCGCGTCCTCGGAGGCCGGGCCGGCCGCCGAGTGCTCCGCGGGCTCCGGCGCCGGTTCCCCGGCTGCCGCCGCGAGCCGCCGCGCCTCCTGCCGCCAGCGCCCGGCATAGGCGTCGCCGCCGCGCCGCGCGGTGCGCCACGCCGCCGCCAGATCGTCCCCGTAGGACCGCGGCGGCTCCTCGCTCAGCAGCGCCACCACCTCCGCGGCGCGCCGCACCCCGACCTCGGGCGCACCGTCCAGCAGCGCCCGGGCCAGCCGTGGATGCAGCCCGAGCCGCGCCATCCGCACGCCCCGCGCCGTCGCCCGGCCCGCCTCGTCCACGGCTCCGATCGCGGTCAGCACCTCGCGGGCCGCGGCCAGCGCCCCGGCCGGCGGGGCGTCGAGCAGCGCCAGCCCGCTGGCCGACGGATCGCCCCAGCAGGCCGTCTGGAGGGCGAACGCGGTCAGATCGGCGACCTTGATCTCCGGGTCCGGGAAGCGCGGCAGCCGCCCGTCCTCCCCCTCGGCCCAGCAGCGGTAGGCCACGCCGGGCCCCTGCCGCCCGGCCCGGCCGGCCCGCTGCCGCGCGGCCGCCCGCGAGGCCCGTACGGTCGTCAGCGCGCTGAGCCCGCGCGCATGGTCCATCCGCGGCACCCGTGCCAGCCCGCTGTCCACCACCACCCGCACCCCCGGGACGGTCAGGCTGGACTCCGCCACCGAGGTCGCCAGCACGACCCGGCGCCGCCCGTCCCCGCCCGCCAGCACCGCGTCCTGCACCTCGGCCGGCGCCCGCCCGTGCACCTGCAGCAACTCGGCGTCCACGCCGGCCAGTTGCCCGGCGACCCGCGCGATCTCCCCGACGCCGGGCAGGAAGCACAGCACGTCACCGGTCTGCTCGCGCAGCGCCCGCCGCACCACGGCGGCGACGTGCGCCAGCAGCGCGGGATCCACCCGCATCCCGTGCGCCGGCGCGACCGCCCGCTCCGGTGGCGCCCACACCGTCTCCACCGGGTGCGAGACCCCTTCCGCCGCGATCACGGGAGCCGGTTCGCCGGCGCCGCCCAGCAGGCGCGCCCACCCCTCCGCGTCCGTCGTCGCCGAGGCCGCCAGCAACCGCAGCTCCGGCCGCAGCGCCGCCCGCACGTCGAGCAGGAAGGCCGCACAGGTATCGGCGTCCAGATGCCGCTCGTGGCACTCGTCCAGCACCACGGCGTCCACCCCGGCCAGCTCCGGATCGCGCTGCAACCGCTGCAGCAGCACCCCGGTGGTCACCACCTCCACCGCGGTGCGGGGCCCGGCCCGCCGCTCCCCGCGCACGGTGAAGCCGACGCTGCCGCCCACCCGCTCGCCCAGCAGCCAGGCCATCCGCCGGGCCGCCGCGCGGGCCGCGATCCGCCGCGGCTCGGCGACGAGCACCCGCCGCCGCGGCCCGTCACCGGTCAGCCCGGCGAGCTCCAGCGGCACCAGGGTCGTCTTGCCGGTGCCCGGCGGCGCGCACAGCACCGCGGCACCGGCCGTGTCCAGGGCACTGCGCAGCGCGGGCAGCGCACTGCGGACGGGCAGTTCGGCGAGGGCGGCACCGGGCGTGCCGGCGGCCGGGGAAGGGGTGAGGCTCACCGCTCCAGTCTGCCGCCCCGGTGCCGCCCGTCGACCGCCCGGCCCGGTGCGCTCCGCCCAGGGGCCGCTACGCCTCCTCGGCGGTGCACACGAAGATCGCCGTGCCCGGGATCAGCTGCCCCCGCAGCGGCGACCAGCCACCCCACTCCTGGGTGTTCCATTCCGGCCATTCCGGTTCGACGAGGTCCACCAGCCGGAATCCGGCCGTCACCACGTCCCGCACCCGGTCGCCCACCGTCCGGTGGTGCTCCACATACACCGCGCGCCCGCTCTCGTCCTGCTCCACGTACGGCGTGCGGTCGAAGTAGGAGGCCGCCACCGACAGGCCCTCGGGGCCCGGCTCGTCGGGGAACGCCCAGCGGATCGGGTGGGTCACCGAGAAGACGAACCGCCCGCCCGGCCGCAGCACCCGTCGGACCTCGCGCAGCACCTGCACCGGATCGGCGACGAACGGCAGCGCCCCGTAGGCGGAGCAGGCCAGGTCGAAGCTGCCGTCGCGGAACGGCAGCGCGCCCGCGTCCGCCTCCACCAGCTCGACCGGGTCGCTCGCGTCGTCGGCGATCCGCAGTGCGTGCTGGAGCTGCCGGTGGGAGAGGTCCAGCGCCACCGGGAGCGCCCCCTGGGCCGCCAGCCACCGGGAGCACTGGGCCGCCCCGGCCCCGATCTCCAGGACGCGCCGGCCCTTCAGCTCCGCGGTCGGCCCCAGCAGTGCGGCATCGGCCTCGTCGAGCCCCTCCGGGCCCCAGACGAACCGGTCGTCCCCCAGGAAGGCGCCGTGCTCCCTTTGGTACTCGTCCGCGTTGCGGTCCCACCAGCCGCGACTGGCCCGGCTGCTCTCGGTTTCCGAGGCGTCGCGGCGGGTCGCCTCCGGCTCGTTGTCCTTCGCGTATTGGCTCATCGCGCCCGTCGTCGTAGTCTTCGCAGTGCTTGTCGCAGCGGGGGACTGTGAGGCCGTACGGCCTCGCGGAACATCGCGTGCGCCGGTTATGGGGCGTTCTGTCCCGGGTGTGCGCCTTTCGCGCATTGACCCTGTCCGGCTGCCCCCGTATGCTACAAGTTGCGCTGCGGGCCTGCGTGCCTCGGACGGAGCAGGCCGCGCTCGCATCTGTATGAATGTCCCCTCGGTTGTGAGGCGTTTCGGACCGCTCCGGTTTTTGCGGGGCTCCGGAGAATGCGCCTTAGACGCTGTCCGGTCTGATGCAGAGGCGATACGGGCTCTCGGCGTAGCAGTACCTACGACTTCAATGTCCGTACCGGAGCCCTTTCCCACATGACGAGCAGCACCGAGACCACCGCCACCACCCCGCAGGTTGCGGTCAACGACATCGGTAACGAGGAAGCTTTCCTCGCCGCGATCGACGAGACGATCAAGTACTTCAACGACGGCGACATCGTCGACGGCGTCATCGTGAAGGTCGACCGGGACGAGGTCCTGCTCGACATCGGTTACAAGACCGAAGGCGTCATCCCGAGCCGTGAGCTCTCGATCAAGCACGACGTCGACCCCAACGAGGTCGTCGCCGTCGGTGACGAGATCGAGGCCCTTGTTCTCCAGAAGGAGGACAAGGAAGGCCGCCTGATCCTCTCGAAGAAGCGCGCCCAGTACGAGCGTGCCTGGGGCACCATCGAGAAGATCAAGGAAGAGGACGGGATCGTCACCGGTACCGTCATCGAGGTCGTCAAGGGTGGTCTCATCCTCGACATCGGCCTCCGTGGCTTCCTGCCGGCCTCCCTGGTCGAGATGCGTCGTGTCCGCGACCTCCAGCCCTACGTGGGCAAGGAGCTCGAGGCCAAGATCATCGAGCTGGACAAGAACCGCAACAACGTGGTCCTGTCCCGCCGCGCCTGGCTGGAGCAGACCCAGAGCGAGGTCCGTCAGACCTTCCTCACCACCCTCCAGAAGGGCCAGGTGCGCTCCGGCGTCGTCTCCTCCATCGTCAACTTCGGTGCCTTCGTGGACCTGGGTGGCGTCGACGGTCTCGTCCACGTCTCCGAGCTGTCCTGGAAGCACATCGACCACCCGTCCGAGGTTGTCGAGGTCGGCCAGGAGGTCACGGTCGAGGTCCTGGACGTCGACATGGACCGCGAGCGCGTCTCCCTGTCGCTCAAGGCGACCCAGGAAGACCCGTGGCAGCAGTTCGCCCGCACCCACCAGATCGGCCAGGTCGTGCCCGGTAAGGTCACGAAGCTGGTGCCGTTCGGTGCGTTCGTCCGCGTGGACGAGGGCATCGAGGGTCTGGTCCACATCTCCGAGCTGGCCGAGCGCCACGTGGAGATCCCGGAGCAGGTCGTCCAGGTCAACGACGAGATCTTCGTCAAGGTCATCGACATCGACCTGGAGCGCCGCCGCATCAGCCTCTCGCTGAAGCAGGCCAACGAGTCCTTCGGCGCCGACCCGACGGCCGTCGAGTTCGACCCGACCCTGTACGGCATGGCCGCGTCCTACGACGACCAGGGCAACTACATCTACCCCGAGGGCTTCGACCCCGAGACCAACGACTGGCTCGAGGGCTACGAGACGCAGCGCGAGGCCTGGGAGAACCAGTACGCCGAGGCTCAGCAGCGCTTCGAGCAGCACCAGGCCCAGGTCATCAAGTCCCGCGAGGCCGACGAGCAGGCTGCGGCCGAGGGTGCTGCCGCTCCGGCGGCCGGCGGCCAGGGCGGCGGCGGCAACGTCTCCGGTGGCTCGTACTCCTCGGAGTCGGCGGACAACTCCGGCGCCCTGGCGTCGGACGAGGCCCTTGCCGCGCTCCGCGAGAAGCTGGCCGGCGGCCAGAGCTGAACGGTTCCACCGTCAGCGCTAGCCGGTTGAGGTAGCTGAAGACGCGAGGCCCGCTCCCTTCGGGGGGCGGGCCTTCGTCATGTTGTGGCGCGGTGCGGCGGTGTGGAGCGGGGCCGGGAGGGGACGGCCGGTCGGGCTCTCGGACGGGTGGGGTGCCCCGGCCGTCGGTGTCGGTGACTGCCCGTTCCTGACGGTTCAGTGGCGCTGCCCAGCGGGGTGGACGTGGTGGCCATGGCGGTGGGGGAGTTGCCGCGGTCGGATGCGGACGACGCCGGCTCGTGGGCGTCAGCGCCGGCGGGGCGGGACGCGAGGTGCGGTGCAGGGGCGCGTCAACTCGGTCCGGAGGTGACGTGGTTCGTTGACGTGAGCAGGGAGACGCGGGGGAGCGACCGGGGTGCCGGGGCGGGAATGCCGGGGCCCTGCCGGGACGTTCTTGCTCATGGACACGAGGAGGAGCGGTCACTGTGTTGGATCCTCAGGGGTTGTACGAATGGGAGCCGAGCGGGCTCGCGGCGGTGGAGGCGTTCACCGCCAGGGATTCCGCCGGCCTGGTGCTGCTGTACCACTTCGACGGCTACATCGACGCCGGTGAGACCGGCGACCAGATCGTGAGCAGGCTGCTGGACGGACTGCCGCACCGGGTCGTGGCCCGTTTCGACCACGACCGGCTGGTCGACTACCGCGCGCGCCGTCCGCTGCTCACCTTCGAGCGGCACCGCTGGACCGCGTACGAGACCCCGCGCATCGAACTCCACCTGGTCGAGGACGCCACCGGGGCGCCCTTCCTGCTGCTGTCCGGGCCCGAACCGGACGTGGAGTGGGAGCGGTTCGCCGCGGCGGTCCGGCAGATGGTGGAGCGGCTCGGCGTCCGGCTGTCGGTCAACTTCCACGGCATCCCGATGGGCGTCCCGCACACCCGGCCCGTGGGGCTGACCCCGCACGGCAACCGCACGGACCTGATGCCCGGGCACAGCGGCTTCTTCGACGAGGCCCAGGTGCCCGGCAGCGCCGAGGCCCTGATCGAGTTCCGACTGGCCGAGGCGGGACACGACGTACTGGGCGTGGCGGCGCACGTGCCGCACTACATCGCCCGCTCCGCGTACCCGGACGCAGCCCTCACCGCCCTGGAGGCGGTCACCGCCGCCACCGGTCTGGTGCTGCCGAACGCCGCCCATGCCCTGCGCACGGAGGCGCTGCGGACGCAGGAGGAGATCGAACGGCAGATCTCCGAGGGCGATGAGGAACTGGTCACCATGGTGAGCGGTCTTGAGCACCAGTACGACGCGATGGCCGGGGCGGAGTCCCGGGGCAGCCTCGTCGCCGAGCCGCTGGAACTCCCCTCGGCCGACGAGATCGGCCGCGAACTCGAACGCTTCCTGGCGGAGCGCGAGGCCGAGGAGGGCGGGAGCGCGCTCTGAGGCCCGCGGGTCGCTGAGTGCCTGGGCACGGCGGCTGCGGACGGCGGACGGCGGGCAGTGGGGGCGGGAGGCGTCGGGGAGCGGGTGGAAAGGCGCCGCGAGTCCCCGGACCGCGCCCGGATCGCGCCGAGGCCAGGCCCGGACTGCTTGCCGTCTCGACTGCCGTTGCGGGGGCGGCAGTTACGGAGGCTGGCCGGGCGGGGCGACCGCCCGGGCGTCCCGCCGCGGCGCGGGCCGTATAGCGTGGGGCCATGGTGAAGGTGGGGCTGACCGGCGGGATCGGTGCCGGCAAGAGTGAGGTCTCGCGGCTGCTGGCGTCGTACGGCGCGGTGGTCGTGGACGCGGACAAGATCGCCCGTGAGGTCGTGGAGCCCGGGACGCCCGGACTCGCGGCGGTGGTCGAGGAGTTCGGTGCGGGCATCCTCGCGCCGGACGGCACCCTGGACCGCCCGAAGCTGGGCGCGCTGGTCTTCTCCGACCAGGACAAGCTCAAGGCGCTCAACGCGATCGTGCACCCGCTGGTGGGCGCGCGCTCGGCCGAACTCGAAGCATCGGCCGGGCCGGACGCCGTGGTGGTCCACGACGTACCGCTCCTGACGGAGAACGGCCTGGCACCGCTCTACGACCTGGTGGTGGTCGTCGACGCGGCACCGCAGACCCAGCTGGACCGGCTGGTGCGGCTGCGCGGTATGGCGGAGGGCGAGGCGGCACAGCGGATGGCGGCGCAGGCCACCCGCGAGGAACGACTGGCCGTCGCCGATCTGGTGATTGACAACGACGGTCCGCTGGAGGCGCTGGAACCCCAGGTCCGCGCGGTGTGGGAGCGACTGCGTGGCGCCTGAGGCCGGGCGATAGCCTCACCGCCATGACAACTACCGATCTTGACCCCAAGTCCCCCGACTCAGGGCCCGACTCCACCGTCGAGGCCTCCGGCTCGGCCGCCGACGCCGGTGCGGCCGCTCCCGCGTCGTTCGTGGTCAACGTACCCGGCCTCGCCGACACTGAGCTGGAGCCGGAGCCCCTCGACCCCGAACAGATCGTCTCCGGCGACCCGTTGGTGACCGGCAAGGTGCTCTGGGAGTCACCGGACGGCCGCCAGATCCGGGGCATCTGGCAGATCACACCGGGGGTGGTCACGGACACCGAGGCGAACGAGTTGTTCGTGGTCGTCAGCGGACGCGCCACCATCGAGGTCGAGGGCGGCCAGGTCCTGGAGGTGGGTCCGGGCGACGCCTGCGTCCTGCGCGAGGGCGACCGGACGCGATGGACCGTGCACGAGACGCTGCGCAAGGCGTACCACATCAGCCTCTAGTGGCACGTGCATCGGCGTCGGCGTGAGGGGCTGACGTCGGTGCGGGGGCACGCCTACGGCAACGGGCCCCGGCGGGGCTCCCGCCGGACCGGGAATGCGGCGACGGATCCGCGTGTTGACGTCGTCGTTGCCACGCCGACCAGGGCGGCTGCACCGCACCGAGCGGATACGCAGCGCGGACGGTCGTGCAGCGCACTTCGCCGTACGGGAGCAGGGCCGGACACGGCCTGCCCCGACGACACCCGGAAGGAGACGGCCCGTGCCCGAGCGCACTCCCGAGACACACGTCATCGACTACCGCGCCGCGGAGCGGCTGCTGGACGCCCGAGATCCGCGCGGCGCGATCCTGCTGCTGGATTCGGTGATCGCCGCACACCCCGAGAACACCGCAGCGCGGCTGCTGCGCGCCCGCTCCTTCTTCCTCGCCGCCCAACTCCGTGCCGCGGAGTTGGAGTTCCAGATCGTGCTGGAACGCGAGCCGGACAACGCCTTCGCCCACTTCGCACTGGGCCGCACTCTGGAGCGTGCTCTTCGCCCGGACGAGGCGCTGCGCCACTTCCGCCTGGCGGCGGCCCTCGAACCGCGCCCGGATTTCCTCGAGGCCGCCCGTTTTGGACCGGACCGGGGCAACGACGGCTATGCGGCGGACCCCCAGGACGGCGCCGCGTAACCGCTGTCGAAGAGTCGTCGCACCCGCCGGCCGCCGACGCCTGTGATCACGGTCTGGAATCGCGTCGCCGGCCGGCGGGGTCACGTATCTCGTTGCGGCCGTGGTCGGGTTCGTACGGCGGTATGTCCCTGCCGGGCTGGTAGTGCGGACCCTGGCGGATGTGCCGGATCACCACGGCCAGGTCGGTGGCCGCCAGCGCGGCGAGCGCGGCGCAGGCGGCCGCCCACTGGGGCCGGCCGGCCGACACGAAGGCCACGGCACCGGCGGTGGTCCACAGCAGCCCCCACAGGGCCAGCGCACACCGCATTCTCAGCGGGCTGCGCGCGTGAAGAGGCTCATCACCCGAGCGCATCACACCCATCTCCTACCTCTCCAGCATCCTCCTGATCGATACGTCCGTCACGTGCCGTGCTCCGCCTTTCCTGCACCACTTTTCCTGCACCTCCTCCTGTGCGGTCCTGCACGCCGTGGTTCCCTGCGTGGTGATCGCGAGTGCTGCTGCGCGTCCTGACGGTGCAGGGCTCGGTCTCCCCGTGGGCGGTCGTCGCTCTGAGATGTCTCGTTGTCGGCCGGCGTCGCTCTCTGATCCTTTCGGCGTCCGGTACTTCGTGTGGGGCGTGCTGTCGGTGGTGGTTGTGGGGGTGGGGGTGGGGTGAGGTGGTGGGCGGTGGGGCTGGTCGTGCGGTCACTCGGCCCGTTTCTGGTTGCCGGACCCGGGGCGCGGATCGCCGGCCGGGTGGGTGTTGATCCAGGACAGTCCGCCGATGTCGAGCCGCGACCGGGCGCGGGTCACCGCGACATAGGCCAGGCGGGCCTCGTCGAGGTCGATCGGCCCCGGCAGTGGCGTGCCGTCCTCGTCGCGCTCATTCAGATCGTCGGGGCCGGTGAAGTCGTCCGCGATGCGTACGCTCGACCACTCGCGGCCCTTGGCGCGGTGGGCCGTGGACACCGTCACCTCGGCGGAGTCCTCGGGCGAGAGCTGGTCCAAGGCGCGCAGTACGGCGTCCGAACCGTGCTCGTCGATCAGTTCCACCAGCGGTAGCAGGTCGCGTCCGGCCGGATCGAATTCCGCGTACTCGCGGAGCTCGGACCAGGTCTCGAAGAGCATCAGCTCGGGGTGGGCGGTGCGCCGGCCCGACGCGAGATCGTGCGCGGCACGGGCCAGGGCGCTCAGGGGCTCGCCCCCGCCCGCGAGCGCGACCCGGCGGTTCGCCCCCAACTGCCGTATCACCTCGACCATGGTGCCCACGTTCGTCCGGCACAGGATGGCCTCGGGGACCGGGAGGTGGCAGAGCCCGGACTTCCGGAAGGGGGACCCGGTGAGCCGGAGGGGAACACCGACGATCGCCAGCCACCGGTTGGCCTCGGTCGCGAGGGCCGGGCCGAAGCGGAAGGAACGGGAGAGGCTGAGGTGGGTGCCGTCGAAGCCGGTCATCACATCGCGGGCGCCGCGCCAGCCGTAGATCGCCTGGGCGGAATCCCCGACCAGCACCAACTGGGCATGAGTGCGCTGTGCGGTGAGGACCTGCTCGACGACCGGGTTGGTGTCCTGCGCCTCGTCGAGGAGGAGGAAGTCGGCCGGGATGACGGGGTCGCTCAACGCCCACATCTTGAGGTAGTGGTCGTGCTCGAAGCGGACCACGCCGTGATCCGGATTCCGTAGATCGGCCCAGGCTTTGCGGGCGTAGGGCAGGACGAGACCGGCGAGTTGAGCGTGCAGCGGCTCGGCCTCCGCCCCGCGCAGCGGCGGGACGTGGCGGGCTGCGATCTCCTTGTCCGCGGACTGGCAGAAGCGGGTGACGGTGCGCAGCACGGTGTAGGAGAGGGCCTTGTTGTTGACCTTGCGCGGGCCGATGCGTAAGCACAGGCCGTCCTCGATTCCCAAGGCGGCGCCGGTGCGCCAGCCCGCCTGGCGTGGGGCGTTCAGACGTGCCTGGTAGTGCCTGCCCACCGCGGAGTACGCGAGGGCGTGTGCGGTTCGGCAGGACACCTCGGCGGGGAAGGTGCGGGCGGCGTGGCGGGCGACGGTGCGGTTGAAGGCGATGTAGCGCCCGGTGCGGCGCTGGCGTCGGGCGGTGTGGGCCAGCATCGCGAGGGTTGTCGTCTTTCCGGTGCCTGCGCCGGCCTGGATGACGAGGTGGGCGCCGGTGGGGAAGGCTTCGGCCGCGGCGGCCTGCTCGGGGGTCGGGGTGTGCATGAGGGCTCCTTCGCGAGATTCCGTTGACGGGGTGCGGGGTGCGGCGTGTGGTGAGTCGCTGCGCATCGCGGTGGTTCGCGTTGCGATGCGGCGGGGTGCGGTGCTGCATTTTTCGTGAGTCGCGGTGAGTTGGCGTGAGTCGCGGTGAGTGATTGCGTCACTGAATGTAATCGACTCGGTGCGAGCGTGGGCGGTCTGTATCCGGCCTGTGGATAACTTCGCTGCGAGGGGCTTGCCGTGCCCTCTGTGAATCATCACTGACGGATCTTTGTGCAGGTCAGGGCATTTGCGATCGGACGGTGCCGGGCAGGCCGCGGCGTGCTGCGCGTGCTGCGCGAGGGGCCGGAGCCCGCCGATTGTCAGTGCCGTCTGCTTTCCTCGACATCACGCAGAGCAGCGACGGCGGAAGCGGCGCGACGAAGGCCGCGAACGTCGGGAGAGCGCGAGGGAGGGATGAATCGGGCGGTCTGGGAGGCCCGGGAAGGTACGGAGTGCGCCGTGAGCGCTGAGGGAATGCCGCGGCCGCCGGAGGAAGACGGGGGAGACGATATGGGGACGACCGTAGACTCGCAGGTCGGGGGCGTAACAGCAGGCACCTGGGCACGACGGGCCCGGGGAGCGCCGTTGACGGCGTGGAACGACCCGACGGCGGGGGATGGCATGGCGAGGTGGCAGGAGGCGCCGGGAGCGGCGCCCCGGCCCTCGATCACCCCTGTCTCCGATGCGTCCCGCGCGGGTGAGCAGGAGGCCGGTGATGTGGCAGCGGCCTTGGTGAGGTGCGCTGCCGTCTTCCTGCCGGCCCGCACGCCGCGTGCCGGCGTGATCGCCTTCTGGCGGCCGGACGGCGGGCCGCTCCCCGGCGCCGCGGCCGAGGAAGAGACCGGTCCGGAGCCGGAGTCGGGTGCGGGCGGCACGCGGCTGACCGTCGCCCGGCGGCACGGCAACGGAGCGCGGAGCCGGACGGTGCCCGCGCACCTGCTGCCCCTGCCGGACGCCGTTCCGATCCTGGCCCTGGCCCGGCACGCCCCCGATGCCCACCCCGCCGCGGCCTGCTGGGGCGCGGCCACCCTGCACGCCCTGCACCTCGCCGCCCGCGGCAGACTGCTGCCCGGTCTGACCGACCAGGACACCGACGCCTGGCGGGCCGGCCCGCTCGATCCGGACGACATCGCGCACCTCCGGGCCATCGCCGCCGCCATGCCGGGGGAGGCGTACGCGGTACCGCTTCCCGGTGTCCGGCCGCTCCAGGTGCCCGATCCGGTGGCCCTGGTGCGGCAGTTCGTGGACGCCGTCGCCGACACCCTGCCGCGCACTCCGGCTGCGGAGCTGGTGGCCGGCGCCCCGTTCGCCGCCACGGCACCGCAGTACCTCCCGGCCGCCCAGGAGTGGGCCGAGGAAGTGGCGGCCGGTGCCGACGCCGGAGTGCGGCTCTCGCTCCGCCTCGATCTTGCCCCGCACCAGCTCTTCGACGCCTCGGAGGAGGACGCGACCTCGGAGGACGGCACGCAGGACGGGGCCGGGGAGGGGGCGGCGCCTCTGGGCGGCGCCATGGAGGAACGGCGCGCGGCGGCGGCCGTCCTCCAGGTCCACAGCCTCACCGACCGGACCCTGGTGGCCGACGCCCGCCACCTCTGGGAGGGCGGAGCGCCGGACCGCTTCGGTGCCCGCTCCCGTGCCGATGCGCTGCTCGCGCTGCGTCGCGCGGCCCGCGTCTGGCCCCCGCTGGGCCGCCTCCTGGAGCGCCCCGTCCCCGACGTACTCCCGCTCAGCGAGGACGAGTTGCACGAGCTGCTGGGGGAGGCCGCGCGGCGCCTCGACGCCGCCGGGGTGGCCGTCCACTGGCCCAGGGAACTGGCCCGCGGCCTGACCGCGACGGCGGTGCTGCGGCCCGCCCCCGGCTCGGCGGCGGACGGCTTCGGCTTCTTCGACGCCGGTCAACTGGCGCAGTTCCGCTGGCAGGTGGCCATGGACGGGGTGCCGCTCGACGAGGCGGAGATGGACGCCCTCGCCGAGGCGCACCGCCCCATGGTCCGGCTGCGCGACCAGTGGGTCCTGGTCGACCCCGCGCTGGTCCGCAAGGCACGCAAACGCGAACTGGGCTACCTGGACCCGGTCCAGGCCCTCGCCGCCACGCTCGACGGCACCGCGGAGGTGGACGGCGAACAGGTCGAGGTGGTGCCCCTGGGCGCCCTCGCCGCCCTGCGCGGGCGACTCACCACCGGGGCGCGCCCGCTGCCCCAGCCCCCGGGGCTGCGGGCGACCCTGCGCGACTACCAACTGCGCGGTATGGCCTGGCTCGACACCATGGTCACCACCGGGCTGGGCGGCTGCCTGGCCGACGACATGGGCCTGGGAAAGACCCTCACCGTCATCGCGCTCCACCTCCACCGGCGGCCCACCGCCCCCGTCCTCGTCGTCTGCCCCGCCTCCCTGCTCGGCAATTGGCAGCGCGAGATCGAACGCTTCGCCCCCGGTACGCCGGTACGCCGTTTCCACGGCGCCGGCCGCAGCCTCGACGGCTTGGACCACGGCTTCGTGCTGACGACCTACGGGACGATGCGCAGCAGCGCCGCCGAACTGGCCGGCCGCACCTGGGCCTGGGTCGTCGCCGACGAGGCGCAGCACGTGAAGAACCCGCGCTCCTCGACCGCCAGGGCGCTGCGCGGCATCAAGGCCCCGGCGCGGATCGCCCTCACCGGGACCCCCGTGGAGAACAACCTCTCCGAGCTGTGGGCGCTGCTGGACTGGACCACCCCCGGGCTCCTCGGCCCGCTCAAGACGTTCCGGGCGCTGCACGCCCGGGAGGTCGAGGGCGGGGAGGATCCGCGGGCGGCGGAGCGGCTGGCCAGACTGGTGCGGCCGTTCATCCTGCGCCGCAGGAAGTCCGACCCCGGGATCGTGCCGGAGCTCCCGCCCAAGACGGAGACCGACCATCCGGTCCCGCTGGGGCGCGAACAGGCCGCGCTGTACCAGGCGGTGGTGCGCGAGACCCTCGCCCGGATCGAGGGCGCCGAGGGGATGGCGCGGCGCGGCCTGGTGATGAAGCTGCTCACGGCCCTCAAGCAGATCTGCAACCACCCCGCGCAGTACCTCAAGGAGACCGCCCCGGGGCTCGCCGCGCGTTCCGGGAAACTCGAACTCCTCGACGAACTCCTGGACACCCTCCTCGCGGAGGGCGGTGCCACCCTGGTCTTCACCCAGTACGTCGGTATGGCGCGGCTGCTGGAACGGCACCTCGCGGCACGGGGCGTCCCCAGCCAACTCCTGCACGGCGGAACCCCGGTGGCCGAACGGGAGCGGATGGTCGACCGCTTCCAGTCGGGCCGTGCGCCGGTCTTCCTGCTGTCCTTGAAGGCGGCCGGCACCGGCCTGAACCTCACCCGGGCCGGACACGTCATCCACTACGACCGCTGGTGGAATCCGGCGGTGGAGGAGCAGGCCACCGACCGCGCCTACCGCATCGGCCAGACCCAGCCCGTCCAGGTCCACCGGCTGATCACCGAGGGCACCGTGGAGGACAACATCGCCCAGCTCCTCACGGCCAAGAAGGCACTCGCCGACGCGGTGCTGTCCGGCGGCGAGGGCGCGTTCACCGAGCTGACCGACGCCGAGCTCGCCGATCTCGTCTCCTTGAGGAGGACCGGATGAGCACCGGACATCTGCGCCGGCCCGCCACCACGGGGCGCGCCGCGGCCGAGGAGCGGCTGGTCCGCGCCGACCGTTCGCGCACCTTCCCGCCACTGCCGGCCATCGACGGCACGGACGGGGCGGGCGCCGCGTCCTGGTGGGGCGGTGCCTGGCTGGAGGCGGTGGAGAGCAGCGCGCTGGACGGCGCCCGGCTCGCCCGCGGCCGGGCCTACGCCCGCGCCGGCCACGTCGACACGATCAACATCACCCCGGGCCGGATGATCGCCACCGTACGGGGCAGCCGGCCCCGCCCGTACAGCGCCGAGGTGCGCGTCAGGACACTCACCGACCGGGAGTGGGAGGCCCTGCTGGACGGCGTCGCCGACCACCCCGAGCAGCTCACCGCGCTGCTGGCCAAGGAGTTGCCGCGCGCACTGGCCGAGGACGATGCGGGGCTCCTCCCGGCGCCGGGCGAGCTGACGCCCCGGTGCTCCTGCCCCGACAGCGGGTGGCCCTGCAAGCACGCCGCCGCGCTCTGCTTCCAGGCGGCCCGGTTGCTGGACGCCGACCCCTTCGTCCTGCTGCTGCTCCGCGGCCGCGGCGAGCGGGAGCTCCTCGACGCGCTCGCGCGCCGCAACGCCGGCCATGGCGCACGGGAGAGCCGGGGGCGGGCCGCGGCCCTGGCCGATGCGGTGTCCGGGAGCGGAGGGGCGGCGTCCACGTCCGGGTCGCCGGCCGGCCCGGCCTCGGTGTCCGCCGCGCCCGCCGCCCACGCGGTGCCCGGTCCCGGTGGCGCCTCCGCGTCCGGATCCGAGGATGTCGGGCGCTCCGCGGCGCAGGCTGCGGCGCCGGTCCGGGTGGGCACCGCAGAGGCCGGTGCCCCGGCGGTCCCGCCCCGGGGCGTCCTCGCTCGGGAGGCCCTCGCCGACCGGCCCCGGCGGCCGCTCCCGCCGCCGGTCGCGGTGCCGCCGCGGCCCGGTCGGCCGCCGACCCTCCCGGACGCCGACGGGCTCCCGTTCGACGCCGCCACGCTCGAACTCCTGGCTGCCGACGCCGCGGCCCGTGCTCACGGCTGCCTTACGGGAGCCGGGCCCGGTGCGGCCGGCGCCGACCCGTTCCCGACGCTGCCGCCGTGGGAGGACGCCGTCCGCCTGGCCGCGACCGCCCACCCCACCGCCGGCCTGACCGCCGCCAGCCGCGCGCTGTACCGCGACCTCGCGGCGGGAACGGGCCGCACCCCCACGGACATCGCGCGCTCCGTCGCCGCCTGGCGCCAGGGCGGTCCCGAAGGACTCGCCCTCCTGGAGCACACCTGGAACCCCCCGGCCGGCGACTTCGACCGGGCCCGCAGCGCCCTCCTGGCCGCCGGACTGCCGGCACTGCGCCCGCACCACAACCACCTCACCGACACCGGCCGCGGCCTCCAGCTGCGCTTCGGCCGCGACCATCGCTGGTACCCGTACGAATCCGAGCCCGGCGCCGAGGACTGGTGGCCCGCCGGCCCCGCGGACGCGGACCCCGTGGGCGCCCTGACCACCCTGGTGGCACGATGACTAACCTCAAGGCCGTGGAAGGTCTCGACGCACTCACCCGCTCCCTCGCGCAGCGCACCCCCGATCAGCTCGCCGCACTCCTCACCCGCCATGCCGAGCCGCTCGCCCGCCGACCCGCGCCCACCGAACTCCGCGGCCTGGCCGGTGCGTTGTGGTCGTACGAAACCCTCCACCACGTGGTGCTGCACCTCGATCACCCCCGGCTCCAGGTGCTGGCCGCCACCGCCCGCATCAGCCGGCAGCGGGCCGCCCAGGGAGCCGCCGCGCCCGCCGCCCCCGCCCCCGGCGCCGACTACCAGTCGCTGATGGCCCACCGGCTGTCCTTCCCGCAGCTGGCCAGCGAAGCGGTCCCACCCGAGGACGTCTACGCCGCGCTCGGCGCCAGCGCCCCCGGACCGGCCCGGACCGCCGCCGAAGCCGCCCTGGAAGCCCTCTGCGACGCCGGCCTCGCCGCGCCCGCCGAGGACGGCGCCGTCGTCGTGCCACCGCGCGTCCCGCAGCTCCTCGCCGCCCACGACCTCGGCCCGTTCACACCGCAGGCCCCCGCCTCAGGGGGCGCCGCATCCCCCGGAGCGTCCACCGCGCCCGCCCCGCGGACCTCGCCCCACGACGAATCCCAGGCGGCCGCAACGCAGTTGGCCACCACCCTGGAGCGGCTGCTCGCCTCCCTGGCCACCGAGCCCGCCACCCTCCGCAAGTCGGGCGGGCTCACCCTCCGCGAGGTCAAGCGCCTGGCCAAGGCGGCCGGCGCCACGGAGCCGCACGCCCGACTCCTGCTCGACCTCGCCCTGGCCGCCGGCCTGATCGCACTGACCCGCAGCCCCTCGGGCATCACCGCACTGCCCACCCACGCCTACGACGACTGGCTCACCAAGCCGCCCGGCGCCCGCCTCGCTCCCGTACTGGCCACCTGGTACGCCCTGTGGGACATCCCCACCCACACCCCGTTCGGCGAGACCCCGACCGCCCTGGTCCGGGGGCACGACCGGCACGCCCCCGCCCTCCGGCACGCCCTCCTCGCCGCCCTGGCCGACGTCCCGCCGGGCGCCGGCGCACTCCCCCCGCCGCTGCCGCTCCCCGACGCCCCGGCGGACGACGACACCCTCGCGCCCCTCCGACGCCTCCTCCGCGCGGCGGAATGGCACCGTCCGCTCGCCGTCGCCGAGCAGCCGATGGCCGACGAACGTGCCGCCCACACCCTCCACGAGGCCGATTTCCTCGGACTCACCGCCCACGGCACCCTCACCCCGCTCGGCCGGGCCCTGCTCGCCGATCCGACGGACCTCGACGAGCCGCTCCGCGACCTGCTCCCGCCGCCGGTCGAACGGGCGCACCTCCAGGCCGACCTGACCGCCGTCGTCCCCGGCCGCCCCGCCCCCGCGCTCGCCGGACTCCTGGCCTCCGCCGCCGACCGGGAGTCCGAGGGACACGCGGTGACCTGGCGCTTCACTCCTGGTTCGGTGCGCCGCGCACTGGACTCCGGCCACACCGCCGACACCCTCCACGAGGCGCTCACCGCCGCCTCGGCCAACGGCGCCCTGCCGCAGCCCCTCGGCTACCTCATCCAGGACACCGCCCGCACCCACGGCCGGATGCGGGTCGTGCCCGCCGCCTGCTGCATCCGCTCCGACGACGAGGCCCTGGTCGCCGAACTCGCCGCCCACCGGGCGCTGTACGGGTTGGGACTGCGCGCCCTCGCCCCGACCGTCCTGGTCAGCAACCGCCCGCCGGCCGCCACCCTGGACGCGCTGCGCGCCGCGGGTTACGCCCCCACCCTGGAGTCCGACGCGGGCACCGCCACCGTCGAGCGGCTCCCCAGCCATCGCACCGCGGCCCCCGGTCCCACCCGTGATCCGCACGCCCCGCTGGCCCTCGCCCATCGACTCCTGGGCCTCCCGGCCGCCCCGCCGGAGGCCACCCCGAACGACGGCAGCTGACCCGTTCCGCGCCGTACGGGACGGCGCGGAACGGGCCTCCCGTCGGTGACGCGCAGAGCCGGCATGGCGTGTCCCGTTCCGGTTCGCCGGCTCACCGCGCGCGGCGTTGTCAGTGGCGTCAAGTAGCGTTTCCGGTGTCGCAGTCGGACCGATGGGGGGAGCACGGCGTGGGGGACAACGCGGCGGATGCCGGGCGCGTCCGGAACGTCTTCAGCGGGACCGCGCACGGGCCGGTGATCCAGGCCGAGGTGATCGAGGGCGGGGTGTGGATCGAGGCGCACCGGCCGCAGCAGCCGGTGCCGCGGCAAGTGCCGTCCGGGTCCCCGCAGTTCGTCGACCGGGAGCCGGTGCTGGCGGAGATCGACGGCTGGGTGGGCGACGGCGGCGGCATGGCGGTGCTCAGCGGTCTGCCGGGCGTCGGCAAGAGCGCGACCGTACGGAGATGGGCGCAGGGGGAGCGCGGCCGCTTTCCCGGCGGGGAGTTCTACCTCGACTTCGCCGAGCTGCGGGCGCAGGCGGGTGGCGATGTGTCCGCGGGGGTGAGCCGCTGCCTGCGGGCGCTCGGCGTCGAGGACCGCTATCTGCCGGAATCCCTGGGCGAGTTGACCGGCCTGCTGCGCACGATGACCGCGGACAAACGGGTGCTGATGGTGCTCGACGACGTGACCGAGCCGGCGCAGGTGCGCGCGCTGGTCCCGGGTGCTCCCGGCAGCGTCGTCCTCGCCACCAGCCAGTCGGTGCTCGGGGAACTGCTCGACGACGGCGCCCGCCTGATGCCGCTGGAGCCGCTGTCGCCGGAGCACGGTCTGCAACTGCTGCGCCGGCTGTGCGGGGCGGAGCGCATCGACGCGGGCGGCGAGGGCGCGGCCGAGCGGATCGTGGCGAGCTGCGGCGGGCTGCCGGTGGCCCTCCAGGTCGCCGCCGCGCGGCTGGTGATGCATCCACGTTTGCCGGTCGCCGCGCTGGCCGATGAATTGGCCGACGACCGGCGCAGGCTGGATGCCCTGCGCCGGGGAGGGGAGCGCACGGTGTCCGCTGTTTTCGGAGTGGCGTACGCGGGACTGTCCGGGCCGGCCGCCCGGCTGTACCGGCTGCTGGGCCTGCACCCCGGCCGCCGCTGGGACGCCGCCTCGGCCGCCGCCGCGGCCGGGACGACGCCTGACGCCGCCGCCGAGCAACTCGACGTCCTGGAGGCCGCGAGCCTGGTCGCGAGGGTCGCCGACGGGCGCTACGAGTTCCACGACCTGGTGCGGCTGCACGCCCGTGAACAGGCCGCTTCGGAGGACGACGAGGACGAGCGCACGGCGGCCGCGGCCCGGATCGTCGACCACCTGCTGACCCGCGCCGCCCAGGCCGACCTGGCCGTCATGGGCGGCCGGATGCGCATCGGCGCGTACACCGACCGACTGGGCGAGGCGGACCGGGCCACCGCCTTCCCCGGCCGGCGCGAGGCGCTGGACTGGCTGGACGCCTGGCGCGGCGAGCTGCTGTCCGCCCAGCAGACGGCGGCCGAGCACGGCTGGCACCGCAGGGTCTGGGAGCTCGCCGAGGCGCTGACCGCGCTGTTCCTCAACCGCCGGTATCTCAACGACTGGGTGCGCAGCGGCGACCTGGGCGCCCGCCATGCCGCGGCGGACGGCAACCCCGCCGCCGAGGCCCGGCTGCGCGCACTGCTGTCCCGCCCTCTGATGGACCGCGACGAACTGCGGCGGGCCCGGGGGGAACTGGAGACCGCCGTCGCCCGGGCGGACGAGTCCGGGCACACCCTGCTGCGTGCCTCCGTCCGCGAGTTCCACGGCCGTTACTGGGACCGCTGCGACCCCGCCCGCGCCGTGACCACCTACGAGGAGGCGATGGTCTTCTACCGTGCCGCGGGCGACGACCGCGGTATCGCCATCGGCCGCTATTTCATGGGCTGCGCCCTGCACGCCGTCGGCCGCACGGGCGAGGCGCAGTCCGCTCTCCAGGACGCCTACGACGCGTTCATGGGCCTGGACGACCGGCGGATGGGCGCCCGCGCGCTGGCCGCCCTCGGCGGCGTACTCCGCGACCTGGGGCAGGTAGCGGAGGCCGTGGCGGCCCTGGAGGAGGCGGCGGCCATGCTCCGCGAGCGCGGTGCCGTCCACTACGAGGCCCAGGTGTGCGAGACGCTCGCGGAACTGGCCGAGGAGCGCGGCGACCGTGAGCAACAGCGGCGGTGCCTGATGCGGGCCCTGGAGATATACGAGGCGGGCGGCGGCCCGCGCGCCGCGGAACTGCGCCGCAGGCTGGCGGGTACCGACGCCACGGAGCCCGCCCACAGGCCGCAGGGCGCCGAAGGCGATGGGGCCGGGGGCGCCTAGCCCGTCGATGGTGGGGCGAATGCCCATCTCCTGCCGGGCCGTGGGCCGTTGGGGAGCTCCGTCTCCGCCCGCTCGCCCTGGGGGAGGGCTCAGGCGGGCGGCTGCGGCCGGCCCGTCCGCCGGGTGGGGCGGAGCACGACGTCTTCTGTGCGGTCGGCCAGGGTGAGGGTGACGAAGCCCTCCAGGGGGCGCCGGGCGCGCAGGCAGGTGTAGACGACGGCGGCCAGGACGGCGGCGTCGGCCAGCAGGCCGGTGGCGGACACCTCCACCGTCCGGCCGTCGCGCAGCCCGGCCCGGCAGCCGCGGCCGGCGACGGTGGTGACGGCGAGCAGACAGCCGGGGTAGCGGGCGAGGGTGTCGTCGATCCACCGGTCGGCGCTCACCGCGGTGCCGGCCGGGGTGCGGCGGATCAGCGCGGACGCGCTCTCCGGCCACTGCCGGTCCCACTCGTCGTCGGCGCAGGACAGATGGCGGAACGGGCCGGCAGGGGCGTCGTCTTGGGCCACGGTCGAGAAGGCGGCCACGGCGGCCGGCACGCGTTCGACGGATATCCGGGGACCGCCGGGTTCCTCGGCGAGGGAGGTGTGGACGAAGCAGGCGGTGGCGGGTTCCGGACGATCCCGCGGAACGGGCGGCTCCGGTGCACGGCGCGGAGGTGGCGAGCCGACCGGCTCGGGGAGGTCCAACAGGTCGTACACGGCGGTGCGCAGGAGCTCCAGGGCGCGCCCCGGCGCGGCGAAGGCGCTCTCGCCGATCTTGCGCAGCCGCTCCGCGGCGTCGTCACCGGCCGACCGCCCCAGGCCCAACGCCCGCTCGACCTGCGGCCGTAGCGGCGCGTCCGGGCGGAGTCGCGGGGCGATCCGGCCGAGCTCCGCCATGGGGGTCCCGGCGACGGCCTCGTCCTCGCTGAACGCGCCGAGCAGCAGGGGCGTGCCGAGCGCCGCGCCGTAGAAGGTGACCGAGCCGTGGTCTCCGATCAGCAGGTCGGCGGCGAGCAGGGTGGCCTGCCAGCCGGCGGTCGGCGGAATGGTCAGCAGTCCGGCGTCATGTGCGGAGTCGAGGTGCGAGCGGAGGGTGTAACCGCCGTGTGCGGAGGTGATGTTGGGGTGGGTGACGAGGGCGACCGCGTAGTCGTCCAGCGGGAGTTCGGCGAGCAGACGGGCCGGGAGGGCGGCGTCGCGGCCCAGGACCGAATGGTCGCGCCAGGTCGAGCTGAGCATGATCAGCCGTTGCTCGTCCCGGACGCCGAGTGCCCGGCGGTAACGGGCGCGCAGGGCCCGCCCGTCCAGGAGCGCGTCGTAGCAGGGGTCGCCGACGAGCAGGGTGCGGCCCGCGGTGGCGGGGTGCGCGGCGGCGAGTTGGGCCGCCTGGTCCGGGTGGGATATCGCGAGCCGGGCGCGGCCGCTGCGCAGCAGCGCGTCCGGGACGACGCCGGCCAGCCGGTCGCGGTCGCTGCGGGAGTCGGGGACGACCTTGTGGAAGCCGACGCCGTGCGGCAGCACCAGTACCGGGCAGTCGTGGTGCGCCTCGGTGAGATCGGCGTTCTCGGTCGCGGTGACGATCAGATGGGGGTCGGACCGCGCGAACTGGTGCCAGGGCAGCACCCGGGCGCCGACCGAGCGGAGCAGGGCGTGCACCCCGTCGTTGAAGGCCGAGGTGGGGTCGAAGGCGAAGACCAGGTGGACTCGCGGGTCGTCGCGCAGCACCGGGCGGAGGACGTCGAGGACCCGCACGGTCGAGGTGACGGTGCGGGCGACGGCGACGACCAGCCGCTCGCCGGGGAACGTCTGCCAGCGTTCGGGATCCTCGCCCACGGGCACCCGCAGCGGCGGCAGCAGCCCGTGGGTGGTGTCAGCCGACGCGGGGACGCATCCGCAGACACACCCGTCCCCGCTCCCACTCCCCTTCGCGGTTCGCGGTTCGCGGTTCGTCGCCATGCTGCTGGTAGCGCGCTGCACCGTTCTCCGCAACCCCCTGGTGGTACGACTGCCGGCGGCCGTTCCGCCGGTGACCGGACGTGTCACCGGCGCCCACCGTAGTTCAGCGGCGGACCTCAGGTGTCGCCGGGCTTCCGCCGCCCACCGCTGAACCGCCGCAACCGCAGCGAGCCGGGTCCGAAGCCGAGGGGGCGGGGGAGCCGTCGGGGTGCCTGCGCGGAGGCGGGGCCGGTGGCGCCGGGCGCGGCCGGGGGCGGCGCTGCGGCGAGCGCGGCGGTGGCCGAGGTGCCGAACCGGGACGGCAGCGGGGACGGCGCCTCCGCGGCGTCGGCGCCCGCCGGCCGTACCGCGGACGCCGCGGCGGCGGACATCGGATGCGGGGCGAACGCGTGCCGCGGACGGATCGCGGCCACGGTGGGCGTGATCACATCGACGTAGGCGCGACAGACCGGAGGCAGGTCGGCGCCCGGGGCGAGCGCACCGCTCAGCACGCCGCGTACGAGGCGGGTGGCCAGCGACGGCCGGGGCAGGCCCGGACGCGGGGCCGGCGGAACGCCCTCGCCGGCGGCCAGCGCCCACGGTGCCTCGACGAGGCGTCCGACGGTGCGCTGCACCCTGCGGGCCAGCGCGGGATCGTCCAGCCCGTACCGCCGCAGGGCCTCGCGGAGCGCGGTGGCGCCGTACGCGGCGAGGGACAGCCCCTGGCCGTAGTCCGGAGTGACCGAGGCCACCGCGCTGCCGAGGGCCACGAACCCGGTGGGCCAGTTGGGCAGTTGCTCGTAGCGAAGGCGGCGGCTTGTGGTGTCGCGGGTCAACCGCACCTCGCTCAGCGGCTCCGCGTCGGCGATGAGATCACCGATCACCGCGTGGATCCGGCGGGCGAACGGCACGAACCGGTCGGCACGTTCGGACGGCCGCTCGGTGCCGCTGCCGGTGAGGGTGACCAGCCAGCGTCCGCCCTCGATCGGCACCAGCGTCGCCGTCTGGGCGGCCGGGCGAGAGGGGCCCGCCGCGGGGGCGCCCCCGGTGCCGGGGTCCGAACGGGCCGTGAGCACCGGGCAGTTCTCCTGGCCGGCCGGGGCGCGGAAGAGGCGGGTGGCACAGCCGATGCCGGAGTCCCGGACGTCCTCGGGGACGGGCGGCAGGCCCAGCGCCGCCAGCCGGCCCGGGGTGGTGGAGGCCCGGCCGGTGGCGTCGACCACCAGATCGGCGTCCAGGCGGTACGTCTCGTCGTTGAGGGTGTCCCGGACCCACACCCCGGTGACGTGCTCGGCGGTGCCGGTCAGGTGCTCCGCCTCCGTGCTGTCGAGGACCGACACCCCGGGGAGCGCCGGCACCCGGTCGCGGACGACCCGGTCGAGCAGATCGCGGGAGCAGGCCAGCACCTCCCGCGTACGGACCCGGCGGGCCGGCCGGCCGGGCAGGAGCGGACCGGACGGTTCCGACGGCGTGGTGAGCCGGCGGGCGCCCGCGGCCAGCCACCTCTCGACCGTGCCGGGCAGCAGGCCCTCCACGACCCGGGCGCCGTCGACCGCCAGCAGGTGGGTGTGCCGGGGCTGCGGCAGGTCGGTGGGCAGCACGGGGGTCCGGGGCAGCCGCTCCCGTTCGACCACGATCACATCGGCGTACGCGGACAGTGCCGCGGCGGCGAGCATGCCCGTGAAACCGCCGCCGAGCACCACGGCGAGATACGGGTGCGTGAACTGGAGCTCGGCGCTGCTCGTGCTGCTCGACGCGTTCATGGGCGGTCCCTTTCTCGGCGGTGGCGCGCGAATCCCCGGCGGGGCCGGGCCGCGTCCAGAAAGGGCGGAGCGGCGTACGGCCGGGAGTGGCGGCGCGCGGCGGAGATGACGGCGTCGGTGGCGGCGGTGACCCGCGCTGTCAGCGACGGCAGGGAGGCGGACGCGGTCCGCAGCATGCGCAGGGGAGCGGGGGGAAGCGGCAGCGCGCGTTGCAGATCCCGGCAGGCCGGCGCGAACGCCGGCCTGCCGCCCCCCGTTTTCCCCATCATGACTCCCCCTCAGGCCGTGCCCTCCCGGCCGCGGCACCGGCCACGTCCTCCGCCACTTCCCGCCCGGCTCACCGGGCGGGTCGGGCCGGCACCGCTGCCTCGCACGCCATGCCCTGCCCCTGAGAACGCAGCCGTCGCCTCTGGCCAACGGCGGACACACGTCCGGATCGTAGGCCGCGGCGATCACTTCCGGTAGCCGGAGGCGAGTGAGGGATGTGTGGGAGCCACCCGCCGTATACCACTGGGTAGACCCGCGGCAAAAAGCGTCAATGGGTGGAAAACGCATCGGAGTTTTCTCGCGACGCGAGAAATCCACCGGGAATCGGGGGCGCGGAAGGGACCGCCGCCACCCGAAAGCCCGGAGGGTTGGCGCGAAATGATCGGGAGACGACAGGGCGGGCAGCGCCATGCCTACCCTGAGCGGACACCGCACCGGAGAACCCGAGGGAGAGACGTGCGCGCGATCGTGATGCGAGAGTTCGGCGGCCCGGACGTGCTCCGGCTGGAGGACGTCCCCGAGCCGGAGCCGCGCGCCGGGCACGCCCGCGTCGACGTCACCCTCGCCGGCGTCAACTACGCGGATGTGCACGTCCGCGGGGACACCTACCTCGCCCCCGTCGAACTGCCCTACATTCCCGGCAACGAGGTCGTGGGCACGCTCGACGGCGGACGCCGGGTCGTCGGCCTCACCCGCGGCGGCGGATACGCGGAACAGGCGCTGCTGCACCGCCGCGTCACCTGGGACGTGCCGGACGCCGTCAGCGACGAGCAGGCGGTCGCGCTGGCCCTCCAGGGCAACAGCGCCTGGCACCTGCTGTTCACCGCGCTGCGCCTGACCGAGGGCGAGAGCGTCGTCGTCCCGGCCGCGGCGGGCGGGGTCGGCTCGCTGGCCGTGCAGCTCGCGGCGCGGGCCGGCGCGAAGGTCGTCGCTCTCGCCGGCTCCCCGGCCAAGCGCCGACTGGCCCTGGATCTGGGCGCGCACGCGGCCGTCGACTCCACCGCCGAGGACCTCACCGAGCGCATCCTGGACGCGGCCGGCGGCCCGGTCGAGACCGCGCTGGAGATGACCGGCGGCGCCACCTTCGCCCGGACCCTGGCCGCCGTCGCGCCGCGCGGCCGGCTCGCCGTCTACGGCTTCGCCGGCGGCGAGCTGGCGAGCGTGTCCACCCGGGAGCTGATGGAGCGCTCGATCACCGTCGCCGGCTTCTGGCTGCCCCAGCTCTACGCGGACCGGACGGCGCTGCCGACGTCCATGCGGGCGCTGTTCGACGCCGTCGCCGACGGCTCCCTCCGGACGCTGACCGGCGCCGCCTACGCACTCGGGGAGGCGGCGCTGGCCCATCGTGACCTCGCCGCCCGCACCCCGACCGGGAAACTCGCCCTCGACGTGACCCGCTGACGCGGAGGGCACCGAGGGCGGGACACCCCGCACCGCACACGCCGTGCGCCTTCGGGCGCGGACCACTGCCAGGGGAGAGAGCACACGATGGGCCATCGCACCGCAGCGTCGCAGTCCACGGCTCCGGAGGCCGCGCAGGGCACCAGCCGGGCAGCCCGGAGCACGGCCGCCACCGGCAGCCGGGCGTCCGGATCCGGCCATGCCGAGCGGGTCTTCCTCGTCCAGACGGCCTTCGCCGAACTCGGCGGATCCGCCCACGGACCCGGTGAGATCGCCGAGTTCACCGGCCTGGACGACTCCGTCGTCTACCGCATCCTCCAGTCCGGCGTCTACCAGCGGATCTTCGAACGGGTGGACCGCGGCCTCTACCGGTTGCGGACCTCGGCCGCCCAACTCGCCTTCACCGCCCTCGACCACCGCCTCGACGGCGCCCAGACGGTCCTCGGCGACCTGCGCGAGGCCACCGGCAACGGGCTGGTGTTCCTCTATATGGTGGCGCCGTTCTCCGGCGCGCAGCGGCAGTGCGTCGACATGGCCGTCGGCGACTCCGACCTCGCCGAACTGGGCATGACCCCGCGCGATGTGCTGTCCGTGACCCGTTCCCTGCGCACCGGCGCCTCGGGGCGCACCATCCTCGCCTACCTGCCCGACGTGCTCCAGCAGCGCGTCCTGGCCGAGCCCGTCCCCGAACAGGCCGGCCCCGGGGTCTACCGGGACAACGACGCGCTGCTGGCCTCCCTGGCGGAGGTCCGCGACCTCGGCCACGCGCTCGGCTACGAGGAGTGCATGGCCGGCTGGAACTCCTGTGCCGCGCCGATCATGTGGGACGGCTCCATCATGGGCGCGGTGCTGCTGCTCAAGCAGAAGTCCGTGATGCCACAGGCCCCCGACGGCGTCATCGAGGCGACGAAGGAGGCGGCGGCCGTACTCAGCCGCCACGGAGCGGCCCGGCCGGGACCGGACGCCTGAGCCCGGCCCGCGGCGCCCGGCCGTGCGGCTGTTCATGAGGCGGCCCGCCTCTCTACCGTGGCTCCATGCGCGCGGCACCGCGGGCACGACGTACAAGGGGGTCCGATGGAAGCGGAACTGATGACGCTCGCGGCGGCGGGGGCGACGACGCTGGTGCAGCAGATGGCGACCGAGGGCTGGGGTGCGGTCCGCCGGCGGATGGCGGCCCTGCTCGCCCGGCACCGCGGCGGCCCGGAAGAGGCGGAGGTCGAGGGCGAGTTGGACCGCGCGCGCGAGGACGTCATCGCGGCCTTGGACGAAGGCGACGAGGACGTCGCGCAGGGCGTGTCCGTGGTCTGGAGGACCCGGCTGCGGCGCCTGCTGGCCGACGACCCGGAGGCGGCGGCCGAACTGCGGGCGCTGCTCGACGAGGTGGCGCCCCCGCAGCACCAGGGCGCCGTGCGGGACATCAACAACACCATCAACGGCGGTGTGTCGAACGCGCCGGTGATCCAGGTCGGGCTCGTCTCCGGGGGAATCCACCAAGGCCCGCAGCCCGGCGGACGGTACTCCCGCTGACCGCCGGCGCCCGGGGCCCGTCGGCGGGGCAGAATGGCCGGGTGCGGCTCGAAGCGATCACCTGGGAACGGCTCGCCGACGTGCTCGCCGCGCGCATCGACGCGCTCACAGCGCACGACGGCGGCCCCTGGCTGCGGGTGGCGGTGGACGGAGCTCCCGCCGCCGCCCCCGGCGACCTCGCCGGACGGCTCGCCGAGGCACTGCGGCTCCGGGGGCGGGCGGTGCACAAGGCCGGCGTCCACGGCTTTCTGCGGCCCGCCTCGCTGCGGCTGGAGTACGGCCGCGAGGACCCGGACGCCTACCACGACGAGTGGTTCGACCGGCAGGCCCTGTGGCGCGAGGTGTTCCAACCGCTGGAGCCGGGCGGCACCGGCCGGGTGCTTCCGGACCTGCGGGACCCGGTGACGGACCGGGCGACCCGCAGCGCCTACGCGGAACTGCCGCCCGGCGGCGTGCTGTTGCTGCACGGGCCGCTGCTGCTCGGCCATGGTTTTCCCTTCGACCTCACCGTGCACCTGAAGCTGTCACCGGCCGCCCTCGCCCGCCGCACCCCGAAGGACCAGCGCTGGACGCTGCCGGCGTTCGCCCGCTACGAGGCCGAGACCCGGCCCGAGGAGGCGGCGGACGTCGTCGTACGGGCCGACGATCCCCGCCGGCCGGCCTGGAGCGGACCGGCCGCCTGAGCGGGACGGGCCACCGGAGCGCGGGCCGCCTGGCGCGGCGGCCCGGGGAGGGCCGCGCCGTCCTCAGACCAGTCGCCGGATCTCGCCCCGGACGCGGTAGAAACCGCCCGCGGAGGGCGCCAGCGCCTCGACGACGTACCGCGCCCCCACCTCCCGTATCTGGCGCGGGAACTGGACGTTCCACGACGGCTCGTAGCCGTCGGAGACCACATGGACCCGCAGCCGGCCGCCCTCCTGGACGCACTCCACCACGATCCCCGAGGCCGCGCCGCCCGCCACCGTGCGGACCGTGGTGGCCGGGGTGTACGTGGGCAGTGCGGCCGCCGACTTCACGTCCCGGGCGACCGGGACCGTGCCCGCGCGGGCGGCGGCGACCGCGGCCTCGCCGGCGTCCACGCACACCAGCGAGCCGTCGGTGGTGACCAGGTACAGCTTCTCGTCGAGGTACTGCATCGACAGCGCCGATCCGCCGCCGGTGCCCAGCTTCCACAGCCGGGTGCCGTCCGCGGCGAAGCAGTACACCGAGGACGCCGAGTCCCCGGCGAAGACATAGCGGCCGCCCGGGGCCGTGGCGCAGGAGTAGACGACCGTGTCGCAGGCGTAGGTGGCCTCCAGCGCCCCGCTGCCCTTCGCCAGCTTCTGGACCACCCGCCGGTCGGTCCCGGCGTAGACCGCGTCGTCCTCCTGCCAGCCGAACAGCACCCCGCCCCGGGTCGGGGTGTGCCACAACTCGCCGCTGCCGTCGGCGGCGTAGGCGGTGACGCCCTGGTGGTGGCCGTGGTAGACGGCCCGGTCGTCGCGCCGCACCATCCAGGCGTGGGTGCCGCTGCTGCGGCGCGACCACTGGTACTCGTCCTCGTGGTCGATCACGGTCAGCGTGCCGTTGCGGTCGGCGACGTTGAGGACGCCCTCGTGGATGTCCAGCCAGAAGATGTCGGTGTCCCGGGAGATGGCATAGGCGGCGAACGGGAGCTTGGAGGAGAGGTCGTAGACCATGCCGTCGTCGCAGCCGGCGTAGATCCAGAAGTCGTCCGCCACCAGGCACTTGACGCCGTCCGGGAGCTGGTAGCGGGCCAGCACCTCGCCGTCGTGGCCGAGCGTGAAGACCTCGCCGTTCTGATTGCCCACCCAGCAGCGGTCCTCGGCGATGTGGATCCCGAACGCCGCGGCGTCCGTGCGGAAGCGCCACAGCACCGGCGCCACCGCCCGCGCGGTCGACGGCGCCGAGGCCGTCTGGCGTCGCGTCACCGCACGCGGCGCGCGCCGGCCCTGGACGGCCGGGGCGTACCCCTTGCGCACCTTCTCGCCGATCTTCTTGGCCGCCGCGGCCTGCGCCTTCTCCCGCGTCGGGAACGTCGAGGTCTGCCGCTGCCCGGCCGCGCCGATCCGGCCGTAGCGCACGACGACGACGGTGTCCTGCACGGAGACCTCGTAGAACTTGTGGGCCCCGCCGCCGTCTTGGGACAGCTCCAGATACGTCGTGGTCTCGGACATGGCGATCCCTTCCGGGCGGTCCCAGCGACCGTCCCCCGCTGCAAAAAACCGTACGGCCGACCACTGACAATCGGCCGCGGCCGACCGAACGCGGGCCGCTGACCAGCGCGTTCGGCACGGCCGGTAGCGTGCGGGAGATGACTACTTCGTGCCACGCAGCAGAACCGCACCAGCCCCTGCCCGGCAGCCAGGGTCCCGCCGCGACCGTCGAGGTCCCACCGCGCTCCGTGGGCGCCCTGACGATGTCCTACGCGCCCGACCCGGACGGCGCCCCGGACCCGGGCGAGATCGTCTGGACCTGGGTCCCCTTCGAGGAGCACGACGGGCGCGGCAAGGACCGGCCGGTGCTGGTCGTGGCCCGGGAGGCGGCCGGGACGGTGCTGGCCGTGCAGCTGACGAGCAAGCGCCACGACGAGCGGGACTGGGTGGCGATCGGCGCGGGCCCCTGGGACCGCGAGGGACGCGATTCCTGGGTCGCCGTGGACCGGGTGCTGCGGGTCCACGCGGGCGGGATGCGGCGGGAGGCGTGCGCGCTCGACCGGGGCCGCTTCAACCTCGTCGCCAACCGGCTGCGGGAACTGCACGGTTGGCGCTGACGCCGTCACCGCCCCGGGGCCGCAGACCGCCCCCGGGGCGCCTGCCGGACGGTCAGGCGTCGGCCAGCGCCAGGAGCTTGGTGACGGTGTTCCAGTTGCGGGCGGTGGCCGTCACCCCGAGCGGGGCGCGGCCGACCGCCCCGGCGAGCTTGGAGCGCCCGGCGCCCTGCGGGCACCACAGGTACAGCTCGCGACCGACCAGTTGGAAACGGTCCGGCGCGAACGCGGCCTGATCGAGCGCGTCCAACCGGGACGTGTCCGCCGGCTCCCCGGACAGGAACGTCACGTGCAGGGACTTGGGCTCCGGCACGGCCAGCGGGAACGGGTTCTGCGCGACCACGGCGGCCAGTTCGTCCCGGGTCCGCACGACCACCGGCACCGTCAGGCCCAGCTCGGCCAGGATGCCCTCCTCGATCCGCCGGGCGGTCCGCTCCGGCGGGGTGCCCGGATCCGCGAAGACGAGGTTGCCCGTCTGCAGGAGGACGGAGACCTCCGCGAACCCCAGGGAGCGGGCCAGCTCCAACTGCAACGCCTTGGGGAAGGAGTTGTGGCCCCCGACGTTGACACCGCGGAGCAGGGCGATCTGACGGGACATGCGCGGCCCTCCATGGACGGCGCCGGCCGGTGGGTCGGATTCCGGCGGCGCGGGCGGGGAACGGACGGGAAGCGGACGGGCGCGGCTCAGAACAGGGGAGCCGGCAGCACGCCCTCCAGGGCGAGCAGCTGCCGCTTGGCCTCCAGGCCGCCGCCGAAGCCCCCGATCCCGCCGTCGCTGGCCACGACCCGGTGGCAGGGGACGACCACGGGGAGCGGATTGGAGCCCATCGCCGCGCCCACCGCCCGGGCCGCGCCCGGCTCCCCGACCCGGTCGGCGAGGTCCTGGTAGCCGACCACGCTGCCGTACGGGACGCCGTCGGCCAGGATGCGCAGCACCCGGGCGTTGAAGCCGGCGGACAGCGACCAGTCCAGGGGGACCGTGAAGGCCCGCAGCTCACCGGCGAAATAGCGGACGAGCTCGGCTGCGGCCGTCGCCAGATGCGGTATCTCCGCCAGCGGGGGCCCGCCGAAGGCGCCCTCCAGACGGGCCAGCGCCCGTCGCGTGACCCGCTCGTCGGCGTGGAAGGCGACCAACACCAGGCCCTCCCGGGTCGCCGCCAGCAGCAGCGGGCCGATCGGGCTGTCGATGCGCGTCCAGCCCCAGTCGCGGCGGGCCGGGCGCCCCGCCGGTGCTACGGCCGGCGCGGTGGCCGGTCCGGGAACGTGCTCTGCGTCCGTCACATGCCCAGCGTAGGGCCGACCACTGACAACGCGGCGGGGAACGGACCGACGGCCGCCGCCGGACCGGCTCCCCGCCGCACCGGCACGGTCAGGAGCCGGCGTGGTGCAGCGCCTTGCGCACCACGTCGGGCTTGTTGCTGATGACCCCGTCGACGCCCAGGTCGGCGGCGTCGACCGCGGCCTTGGGGTCGTCGACGGTCCAGGTGTACAGCGCCAGCCGCTTGCGGTGCGGGCCCTTCAGGGCGTGCACGGCGCGCACATAGCGAGGGGCGACGGCCGTGTGGGGCGGGTTGATCTGGTCGCAGTACGCCGCGTACGCGGGCAGGTCGGCCACCGAGGGGCTCCCGAGGAAGCCCGTCGTGACGGCCGGGTTCATGCGGTGCACCTTCTTGATCGCGTCGGCGTTGAAGCTCTGGATGATCAGGCGGCTCTTGAGGTGCGGGCTGTCCAGCCAGCCGTCGTGCCACAGCTCCCTGAGGGCCTGCCGCTCGATACCGGGATAGAGCTCCGGGTTCTTCAGTTCCATCAGCAGCTTCTGCCCGTTGTGCTCGACCTCGTCCAGGTACTCCTCAAGGGTGGGCACCCGCTCCCCCTTGAACTTCGCTCCGAACCAGCTGCCCGCGTCCAGCTTCTCGATCTCCCGGAGGGTGAAGTCGCCGACGTTCCACGAGGAGCGGTTCGGGAAGACCTTCTTGACGTTGGTCGTGCGCGCCAGTGAGGTGTCGTGCAGGACGACCAGCTCTCCGTCCTTGGTGCGCTGGACGTCGTTCTCGACCCAGGTGATCCCGCGCCGGTGCGCCGCGTCGACCGAGGCGAGCGTGTTCTCGGGCGCGTACGCCGCGGCGCCGCGGTGGCCGACCACCAGGGGGGAGCGCCCGTGGGCGGCGGCCTGGGCCCCGGTGGTGGGGAGGGCGAGCGCGGACAGACCCAGGAGCGCACCGGCGAGGGCGACGGAGCGAATACGCATACGGACTCCTCGTGACGTCGTGGACGTGAAGTGAGGTGAACGGGGGCGGACGGACGGAGGCTCGCAGCCGGGCCGGAGGGGAAGGCGGACGTGCGGTGGCCGGGCGCTGAACGACAAGAGGCCGGTGTTCCGTGCGGAGCGCCGCAGTTGCAGGATGCCCGGCGGGGGCGTGCAGCAGGCGTGCGCTTCGACGCCGTCCAACTTGCCGGAGCCGTGGCATCCGCGCATCTCGGCCGACGGTGAGTCACCCTTCGTACAGCTGACTGGTTTTGCGGGGAGTGTCGGAGCGCCCGGCCGTGCCGCGCCTCGTCCGGCGCCGGCTGCGGACCGCCGCGCTGTTGCCCGCGGACCGGCCGCGGGCGCCGCCACCCGCCGCGGCTCCCCGCCCCTCTGCGGAAACCGCAGGTCAGGTCCGATGCGGCGTCGATTGTCAGTGGCGGGTCGTACGGTGGATGCCATGCGGCCCGTTTCACAGATCGAACGCACGGTGGCGCCCTTCGAGGTCGTCAGCCCCTACCAGCCCAGCGGCGACCAGCCGGCGGCCATCGCCGAGCTGGACCGGCGCATCCGCGGTGGTGAGAAGGACGTCGTCCTGCTGGGCGCGACCGGCACCGGCAAGTCGGCGACCACCGCGTGGATGATCGAGAAGCTACAGCGCCCGACGCTGGTGATGGCGCCCAACAAGACCCTCGCGGCGCAGCTCGCCAACGAGTTCCGCGAGCTGCTGCCCAACAACGCCGTCGAGTACTTCGTCTCCTACTACGACTACTACCAGCCCGAGGCGTACGTCCCGCAGTCCGATACGTACATCGAGAAGGACTCCTCCATCAACGAGGAGGTCGAGCGGCTGCGCCACTCCGCGACGAACTCGCTCCTCACCCGGCGGGACGTCATCGTGGTCGCCTCGGTGTCCTGCATCTACGGTCTGGGGACGCCCCAGGAGTACGTCGACCGCATGGTGCCCCTCAGGGTCGGCGACGAGATCGACCGGGACCAGCTGCTGCGTCGCTTCGTCGACATCCAGTACAGCCGCAACGACGTGGCGTTCACCCGGGGCACCTTCCGGGTCCGCGGCGACACCATCGAGATCTTCCCGGTCTACGAGGAGCTCGCCGTCCGGATCGAGATGTTCGGCGACGAGATCGAGGCGCTGTCCACCCTGCACCCGCTCACCGGCGAGGTGATCAGCGACGACCAGCAGTTGTACGTCTTCCCCGCCAGCCACTACATCGCCGGACCCGAGCGCCTGGAGAAGGCGATCGCCGGGATCGAGGCCGAGCTGGCGGACCGGTTGGCCACGTTGGAGAAGCAGGGCAAGCTGCTGGAGGCCCAGCGGCTGCGCATGCGCACCACCTACGACATCGAGATGATGCGGCAGATCGGCTCCTGCTCGGGCATCGAGAACTACTCGATGCACCTGGACGACCGCGAGCCGGGCACGGCGCCCAACACCCTCCTCGACTACTTCCCGGAAGACTTCCTGCTGGTCATCGACGAGTCGCACGTCACCGTCCCGCAGATCGGCGCCATGTACGAGGGCGACGCCTCCCGTAAGCGCACCCTCGTCGACCACGGCTTCCGGCTCCCGTCCGCGCTGGACAACCGCCCGCTGAAGTGGGAGGAGTTCCTGGGCCGGGTCGGTCAGACCGTCTACCTCTCCGCGACGCCCGGCCCGTACGAGCTGTCCCGCGGCGACGGCTTCGTGGAGCAGATCATCCGGCCGACCGGTCTGGTCGACCCGGAGGTGGTGGTCAAGCCCACCGAGGGGCAGATCGACGACCTGGTGCACGAGATCCGCAAGCGCACCGAGAAGGACGAGCGCGTCCTGGTCACCACCCTCACCAAGAAGATGGCCGAGGACCTCACCGACTACTTCCTGGAGCTCGGTATCCAGGTCCGCTACCTGCACAGCGACGTGGACACCCTGCGGCGCGTGGAGCTGCTGCGCGAGCTGCGGGCGGGCGAGTTCGACGTGCTCGTCGGCATCAACCTCCTCCGGGAGGGACTGGACCTGCCGGAGGTCTCCCTGGTGGCGATCCTGGACGCGGACAAGGAGGGCTTTCTGCGCTCCGGCACCTCGCTGATCCAGACCATCGGCCGCGCGGCCCGTAACGTCTCCGGCCAGGTGCACATGTACGCCGACAAGATCACCCCGGCGATGGAGAAGGCCATTGACGAGACCAACCGCCGCCGGGAGAAGCAGCTGGCGTACAACAAGGCGAACGGCATCGACCCCCAGCCGCTCCGCAAGAAGATCGGCGACATCGTCGCCAGCCTCGCCCGCGAGGAGATCGACACCCAGGAGCTGCTGGACACCGGTTACCGCAAGCGCGGCGACAAGGACGGCCCGGCCAAGGCGCCGGTCCCGGCCCTCGGCGGGAAGGCCGGCACGTCGGGCAAGGCCGCCAAGGGCAAGGGCAAGGGCGGGAAGGGCGGCGAGGCCCTGACCGACCGTCCCGCCGCCGAACTCGCCGAGACGATCGAGGAGCTGACGGAGCGGATGCGGGCGGCCGCCGCCGAGTTGCAGTTCGAGGTCGCCGCCCGGCTGCGCGACGAGGTCGGCGAGCTGAAGAAGGAGCTGCGGCAGATGAAGGAGGCCGGGCTGAAGTGACGGCCGGGTCCCCCTGCCCGTCCGCCGGCGGGTGGGCAGGGGAGGAGCCCCGCGTCCCGGGGAATGCTGAGTCAGCCGCCCCGGGGGCGCCTCCCACCAGCAGTTTTATCCAACTCTTTGCCAATTCATGAACTTCCTTTACCCTTCCTTGTGTGGAGGGGTACCGAAGTCCCTCCGGCAGCGACGACGCTGTGTGTGCCGTACAAGACTGCCGGAGGAGCAGTGGACGTTTCCCTGGGTCTGTGGGTGATGACCGTCCTCGGTCTGATCGCCTTGATCGCCCTGGACTTTTTCATCGGGGGGCGCAAGCCCCATGAGGTGTCTCTCAAGGAAGCCGGCATCTGGACCGGCGTCTGGGTGGCGCTCGCCGTGCTGTTCGGTATCGGCCTGCTGCTCTTCGCCGGCGCCGAGCCGGCGGGCGAGTTCTTCGCCGGCTTCATCACCGAGAAGTCGCTGAGTGTCGACAACCTCTTCATATTCGTCCTGATCATGGGCAAGTTCGCGGTCCCGGCCGCCTACCAGCAGCGAGTGCTGATGGTCGGGGTGCTGATCGCGCTGGTGCTGCGCGCCGGATTCATCGCCGCGGGCGCCGCGATCGTCGCCAACTTCTTCTGGGTCTTCTATCTCTTCGGCGCGTTCCTCATCTGGACCGCGTGGAAGCTCATCCAGGAGGCGCGGTCCGGAGCGGAGGACGAGGAGTTCGAGGAGAACCGCTTCCTGAAGGCGGTCAAGCGCCGTGTCCCGTCCACCGACAAGTACCACGGCACCAGGCTCTTCATCGTCGAGAACGGTCAGCGGCTGATGACGCCGATGCTGATCGTCATGCTGGCGATCGGCACCACCGACGTCCTGTTCGCCCTGGACTCGATCCCGGCGATCTTCGGCCTCACCCAGGACCCGTACATCGTCTTCACCGCCAACGCCTTCGCTCTGATGGGACTGCGGCAGCTGTACTTCCTGATCGGCGGGCTGGTCAAGAAGCTGGTCCACCTCTCCTACGGCCTGTCGGTGATACTCGGCTTCATCGGCGTGAAGCTGGTGTTGCACGCCCTGCACGAGTCCGGGGTGGCCGTACCGGAGATCAGCATCCCGGTCTCGTTGGGGGTGATCTGCGCGGTGCTGGTCGTCACGACGGTGACCAGCCTGCGGGCCGCGCGCCGCCTGGCGGCGGCCGAGGAGGCCGCGGGGACGACCGACGCCGCAGGGGCGCACCGCCACGAGTGAGGGCGGCCGGCCGACAACGGCGCGGGCCCGGTGGACGGAACTCCGCCCACCGGGCCCGCGACCGGGCGCCCGGTGCCTACCAGCCGCGCGCCCGCCACTCGGCGACGTGCGGCCGCTCGGCGCCCAGCGTGGTGTCGGCACCGTGGCCCGGATAGACCCAGGTCTCGTCCGGCAGTTCGTCGAAGAGCTTGCGCTGTACGTCGTCCAGCAGGCTGGTGAACCGCCCGGCGTCCCCCCAGGTGTTGCCGATCCCGCCGGGGAAGAGGCAGTCCCCGGTGAAGACGTGCGGATGGCCGTGCGGGTCGTCGTAGAGCAGCGCGATGCTGCCCGGGGTGTGCCCGCTCAGATGGCGCGCGGTCAGCCGGACGCGCCCCACCGTGAGGACGTCGCCGTCGTCGACCAGGACGTCGGTGGGGACGGGGACGCCCTCGGCGTCGTGCCGCCCCGCGTACGTGCGGGCGCCGGTCGCGTCGACGACCTCGCGCAGCGCGCCCCAGTGGTCGCCGTGCTGGTGCGTGGTGACCACGGACGCCAGACCGCTGTCGCCGATCAGGGTGAGGAGGGTGTGCGGCTCGGCGGCCGCGTCGATCAGCAACTGCTCGTCGGTCGCACGGCAGCGCAGCACATACGCGTTGTTGTCCATGGGGCCGACGGCGACCTTCGAGATCATCAGGTCGGTCAGCTCGTGCACGTCGGCCGGTCCGCCGACCTTCACTGCTCCGCTGTAGGTCATGGCACCAACTCTAGAGCGGAGGGATCACCGGCAGGGGGCCGTCCTGGGTCGCCAGCCGGCCGCCGTCCGCGCGCCCGGTCAGCCAGCCGACCAGGTCCCTCGCCGGGCCGCGCACCACCACCGGCGCGACCGCAGCGCCGTCGGCGGGGCCCTCCCGCCCGGTACGCCACCGACGGCCCTCCTCGTCGTGCAGCTCCAGGGCGGCCAGATCGGGGCGCCCGGCGAACTTGACCCCGGTGAGGAAGTCCAGCTCGCTGGTCACGAAGGCGGCCGACAGCTGCTCGACGGTGTAGCCGACGCCCAGGTCGACGTGGTGCAGCTCGACCTCGGTCAGCCGGCGCAGCGCCAGCCGGTCGGCGCGTTCGACGACGCCGTTGCGCATCTCGACCTCGAACGCCCGACGGTCCTCCGGCAGGGCCTGCGCCGCCGCCGCGAAGCGCGCCGCGCTCTCCTGGAGGTCCTCCAGGTGCGCCGCCAGCGGGCGGTGGGCGTCCCGCTCGATGTCGCCGTCACGCGCCGCCGTACTGACGTACATCGGTGTGCGGACGTCGGTCCGGGCCCAGGTCAGGAGATTGACCAGGGCGTCGGCATTGCGGGCCAGGTGGGCCAGGACGTGGCCCCGGGTCCATCCGGGGAGCAGCGACGGCTCGCCGACCGCGGCGTCGTCGAGCTTTCCCAGGGAGACCAGCAGGCGCTCGGTGGACTCGTGGACGGCGGCCGTGTCGCGCGGGAAATCAGGAGCGATGGTCATGCCCTGACGCTAGCGCCGGGCGGCCGGGTTCGGGAGGCGGACGGAGACCTTCCGGCCGGATGCGGGGGCGGTGCCGGTGGCACGGGTGGTGCACACAGGCGCAGACGGGGCGGACGGGCCGGCAGGCCTTCCCGCGCCGCCCGCTCGGTCTGCGCCCCGGAATGCGCTGGGGGCCGTTGACAGCGTGCGTGGAGGCTTGCTGTCGGACGTCTTTCGTCCGGCTGGGAGGACGGGCCGGGGGTCGGGCGGTGGACGGGAGGGCGCCGGTCGGGCCGTCGCGGTCGGCTTCTGGCAGCCGCCCCGAGCCTGCCGACGCAGTACGCGTTCAACTCCCCATAGGGGCAGGGGCGTTGCGGGAGCGGGTCGTGCCGTCGCCCCGCCGCGCCAGGGGCCCGGCCAGGCCAGGCCGCCCGGTCGATCGCCGTCGGGGCCGCGCCCGATCGCCGCAGCCGCCCCGCACCCGCCCGCTCGCGGACCCGGGCCGTCGCCGAAGCCGCGGCCCGGCGGCCGGCGGGTGACTGTGCGGAGGCGGTCGCCGTTGACCGCGAAGCAGTGATCCGGCGCACATGTGACGTGCCGGCGCGGGCGCTGCCGGACAGGGGCCCAGGCGGGGGCGAGCGGAGTGCTGCCGAGCGCCGAACGGCGTAAGGGCTGGTCATCGCGGCGGGAAGGATGCGGGGTCGCCACACGTTTGGGTGAAGTGGGCTTGCGAGGCCCGTAAATCGAATGCACGTGCTATAGGCTCGTGTGTGGCATCCCAAAGACGCTGCCGCGGCGGCCCCCATACCCTTGGTCGGGGACCCCGCTCCGCTCCGCCGCCTCTGCTCTCTCACCGCGCGGCGGGCGCAGCCCCGTGGCTCCCGCCCCTCTCCAAGAAAGGTGCCGACCGGCGTGGCCGACCGTCTCATCGTTCGTGGCGCTCGCGAGCACAACCTCCGCAACGTCTCGCTCGACCTCCCCCGCGACTCGCTCATCGTCTTCACGGGGCTCTCCGGGTCGGGCAAGTCCTCGCTCGCCTTCGACACCATCTTCGCCGAGGGGCAGCGCCGCTACGTCGAGTCGCTCTCCTCCTACGCCCGGCAGTTCCTCGGGCAGATGGACAAGCCCGATGTGGACTTCATCGAGGGCCTGTCCCCCGCGGTCTCGATCGACCAGAAGTCGACCTCGCGCAACCCGCGCTCGACGGTCGGCACGATCACCGAGGTCTACGACTACCTCCGCCTGCTCTTCGCCCGGATCGGCAAGCCGCACTGCCCCGAGTGCAGCCGGCCGATCGCCCGGCAGTCGCCCCAGGCCATCGTCGACAAGGTCCTGGAGCTCCCCGAGGGCAGCCGCTTCCAGGTGCTCTCGCCGCTGGTGCGCGAGCGCAAGGGCGAGTTCGTCGACCTCTTCTCCGACCTCCAGACCAAGGGCTACAGCCGCGCCCGGGTCGACGGGGAGACCATCCACCTCTCCGATCCGCCGAAGCTGAAGAAGCAGGAGAAGCACACCATCGAGGTGGTCATCGACCGCCTCACGGTCAAGGAGAGCGCCAAGCGCCGGCTGACCGACTCCGTGGAGACCGCCCTCGGGCTCTCCGGCGGCATGGTCATCCTCGACTTCGTCGACCTGGAGCCGGACGACTCGCAGCGCGAGCGGATGTACTCCGAGCACCTCTACTGCGCCTACGACGACCTCTCCTTCGAGGAGTTGGAGCCCCGCTCCTTCTCCTTCAACTCCCCCTTCGGCGCCTGCCCGGACTGCACCGGCATCGGCACCCGTATGGAGGTCGACCCCGAGCTGATCATCCCGGACGAGGAGCGCTCCCTCGACGAGGGCGCCATCCACCCCTGGTCCGGCGGCCACACCAAGGACTACTTCGGCCGCCTGGTCGGCGCGCTCGCCGACGCCCTCGGCTTCCGCACGGACATCCCCTGGGCCGGCCTGCCGCAGCGCGCCAAGAAGGCCCTGCTCTACGGCCACAAGACCCAGATCGAGGTCCGCTACCGCAACCGCTACGGCCGCCAGCGGGCCTACACCACCGCCTTCGAGGGCGCGGTGCCGTTCGTCAAGCGGCGGCACAGCGAGGCGGAGAGCGACAGCAGCCGGGAGCGCTTCGAGGGCTATATGCGCGAGGTGCCCTGCCCGACCTGTGAGGGCACCCGGCTCAAGCCGATCGTGCTCGCCGTCACGGTCCAGGAGAAGTCGATCGCCGAGGTCGCGGCCATGTCGATCAGCGACTGCGCCGAATTCCTGCGCTCGATGACGCTCAACGCCCGCGAGAAGACCATCGCCGAGCGGGTCCTGAAGGAGGTCAACGAGCGGCTGAAGTTCCTGGTCGACGTCGGCCTGGACTACCTCTCGCTGAACCGCGCGGCCGGCACCCTCTCCGGCGGCGAGGCCCAGCGCATCCGCCTGGCCACCCAGATCGGCTCCGGTCTGGTGGGCGTGCTCTACGTCCTCGACGAGCCGTCGATCGGTCTGCACCAGCGCGACAACCACCGGCTGATCGAGACCCTGGTGCGGCTGCGCGACATGGGCAACACCCTGATCGTGGTGGAGCACGACGAGGACACCATCAAGGTCGCCGACTGGGTCGTCGACATCGGCCCCGGCGCCGGTGAGCACGGCGGCAAGGTCGTGCACAGCGGCCCGATGAAGCAGCTGCTGGCCAACAAGGAATCGATCACCGGCCAGTACCTCGCCGGCAAGAGGGCGATCGCGACGCCCGACGTCCGCCGCCCCACCGACCCGTCCCGCCGTCTGACCGTCCACGGCGCGAAGGAGAACAACCTCCGCGACATCGACGTCTCCTTCCCGCTCGGGGTGCTCTCCGCCGTCACCGGAGTCTCCGGCTCCGGCAAGTCGACGCTGGTCAACGACATCCTCTACACCCACCTCGCCCGCGAGCTGAACGGCGCCAAGTCGGTGCCCGGCCGGCACACCCGGGTCGCCGGCGACGACCTCGTCGACAAGGTGGTGCACGTCGACCAGTCGCCGATCGGCCGCACCCCGCGGTCCAACCCGGCCACCTACACCGGCGTCTTCGACCACGTCCGCAAGCTCTTCGCGGAGACGATGGAGGCCAAGGTCCGCGGCTATCTGCCCGGTCGCTTCTCCTTCAACGTCAAGGGCGGCCGCTGTGAGAACTGCTCCGGCGACGGCACGATCAAGATCGAGATGAACTTCCTGCCGGACGTCTATGTGCCGTGCGAGGTCTGCCACGGTGCGCGCTACAACCGCGAGACGCTGGAGGTCCACTACAAGGGCAAGTCCATCGCCGAGGTGCTGGACATGCCGATCGAGGAGGCGCTGAGCTTCTTCGAGGCGGTTCCCACCATCGCCCGCCACCTCAAGACGCTCAACGAGGTCGGCCTCGGCTACGTCCGGCTCGGCCAGTCCGCGCCGACCCTCTCCGGCGGTGAGGCGCAGCGCGTCAAGCTGGCCAGCGAGCTCCAGAAGCGCTCCACGGGCAGCACCGTCTACGTTCTCGACGAGCCCACCACGGGCCTGCACTTCGAGGACATCAGCAAGCTGATCAAGGTGCTGTCCGGCCTGGTCGACAAGGGCAACACGGTGATCGTCATCGAGCACAACCTCGATGTGATCAAGACCGCGGACTGGGTCATCGACATGGGCCCCGAGGGCGGCAGCGGCGGCGGCATGGTCGTCGCCGAGGGCACCCCGGAGGAGGTCGCGGCGATCCCCGCCAGCCACACCGGCAAGTTCCTGCGGGACATCCTCGGCGACCGGGTCAGCGACGCGGTGGTGGTGAGCGGCTCGCCCAGGAAGCCGGCCGCCCGGAGGACCGCGAAGAAGGCGGTGGCCGCCGCGTCCGCCGGGACGCCGACGGTGACGGCCTCGACGGCGAAGAAGACCGCGGCGAAGAAGACCACCGCGAAGACGGCGGCCAAGAAGACCGCCGCCACCGCCAAGAAGGCCCCGGCCAAGAAGGCCCCGGCCAAGAAGGCCCCGGCCAAGAAGACGGCGACGCGGGCCCGCGGGACCTCCTGACGCCGCATCGCCGCACCTACAGCGGGGGCGGAGCTCCTTTCGGGGCTCCGCCCCCGTGGCGTATCCGGGCCCAGCCAGGGCCTGCCGTCCCACTCCCGTCTGCCATCTGCTGTCCGGCGCTCGACACGCACTCTCGCCGCACCGGGCAACGACCCCACCACTCCAGTGCAGGGGCCCTCACCCGGCAGACCGAGAGCACGCACCGGACACCGCCCACCCTGCCCATCGGGCCGTCCACGGGAGTGTGACGACAGGCCCTGGCTAAGCCGCCAGTTCGGCGGCGAACGGCGGTTCCGCGCCCGCTCGGGAGCAGGTGACCGCGGCCGCCCGGGCGGCGAAGCGGAGGATGTCCGCCCAGTCGTCGTCGGTCAGCGCCGCGATCGCCGCGTACGACAGCGCGCCGTGGGCGTCCAGGCGGTGCAGCAGCGCCGCGTTGACGGTGTCGCCCGCGCCGATCGTGTCGACCACGGCGACCTGCTCACCGGGCACCGCCACCTCGCCGCCGTCCCGGGTGAGCACCGTCATCCCGTCGCCGCCGTGGGTGAGGACGAGCGCCGCCGGCCCCGCGGCCAGCCACTCCCGGGCCGCCGCGAGCGCCGCCGCCCGGCCGGCGCCCGCGGCGCCCGTCGGCTCCGAACCCGTCCCGGCCAGCCACCGCGCGTCCTCCTCGGACAGCTTCAGCAGCGCCAGGTCCGGCAGCCAGGAGCGGAAACGGGCGCGGTAGCCGTCCGGATCGAGGATCAGCCCGGGGCGGACGTTGGGATCGAGCGCGGTGAACACCCCGCGCCGGGCCTCCCGTCGCAGCAGCGCCTCGTACGCGCCGGCGCCCGGTTCCAGCACCAGCGAGCAGGTGCCCAGCGACAGCGCGCGCACCCCGTCCGGCAGCGCCGGGGGAAGGGTGAAGAGGCGGTCGGCGGTGCCCTCCGCGTAGAAGCCGTAACCGGCCGAGCCGTCCGGGCTGATGTCCGCCACCGCCAGGGTGGTCGGCTCCGGGCCGCGCTGCACCAGCGAGGTGTCCACCCCGCCGTCGCGCAGGCCGCGCAGCAGCGACGCGCCGAAGGCGTCGGTCGAGACCCGGGAGCAGAACGCGGTGGGCGAGCCCAGCCGCCCCAGCGCCAGCGCGGTGTTGTACGGCCCGCCGCCGCGCCGCGGCAGCAGCGCCGGCAACGGGCCGTCGGGGGAGGGCTGTTGGCTGGGGACGAGGTCGATCAGCGCCTCGCCGGCGACGACGATCACGGATGCGGGTCCTTTCCTACAGAGGCCGGGGCCTTGCGGGCTGCGGTCCGTTCGGGACCTGGGGCCGAGCGGGGTCAGGGCAGCCGCACGAGGTGCGGTGCACAAAGGCGCAGGGCAGCCGGACGGTGCGGGGCGGCCGGTCCGGCGCGTCCAGCCGTTCCAGGAGCAGACGGACCGCCGCCGCGCCGAGTTCCTTGCTGGGCTGGGCGATCGCGGTCAGCCGCGGGGTGAACAGGTCCGCCCAGGAGAAGTCGTCGAAGCAGGCCAGGGCGAGGTCCCGGGGGACCTCCAGGCCCAGGGCGCGCAGCGCCTGGAGCGCGCCGATGGTCATCGCGTTGTTGGCGGTGATCAGCGCGGTGGGCGGCTCCGGCGCGGCGAGCAGGCGCCGGGTGGCGTGCTGGGCGCCCGCCGCCTCGGAGTCGCCGCCGGCCAGGAGCTCCGGCGCGAACGGCAGTCCGCGGGATTGCAGCCCCTCGCGGTAGCCCTGGACCCGCTCGGCGGTGGTGCTCAGCCCGGGCGCGCCCGCCACCAGGCCGATCCGGGTGTGGCCCAGGTCGGCCAGATGCTCGACGAGCCGGCGCACCGGACCGGCGCTCTCCGCACACACCTGGTCGAAGCCGTCGCCGACCAACCGGTCGAGGAAGACCACAGGTATATGACGCCTCGTCAAATATTCGGCCATCGCCGCGGGTTCGGCGGACGGGGCGACGATCATGCCGTCCACCCGCCGCTCGTGCAGCAGCTGGACGACCTTGCGCTCATGGCGCGGATCGTCGTGCGGATCGGCGATCAGCAGGCTGTACCCGGCCTCCAGCGCGGCGGCCTCGACGCCCTGGAGGATCTCCGTGAAGTAGGGGTTGCTGATCGCCGAGACCGCCAGGCCGATGGAGCGGGTGCGGGCGGTGACCAGTGAGCGGGCGAGGGTGTTGTGGGTGTAGCCGAGCTCCTCGATGGCGGCCAGCACCGCGGCCCGGGTGTCGGGGCGCACCGGCCGGGTGTCGTTCACCACGTGCGAGACCGTGGCGACCGAGACGCCCGCGCGCCGTGCCACGTCCACCATCGTCGCCATCCGGCTCTTTCCTCCCGACGCCCCGGTGCACCGTGCCCCGGCCTCCGGACGGGCGGTCCCGCGTCCGGCCGTCCGCCGCGGTCCCTCACGGCACGGCCGCGGAAGGGCAAGCGTAAACGCTTGCGCAAGCGTTTACGTCCCGGTGGGTTCGACTCTCCTCGCTCCGCGGCGGCACCGGGCGCCCTCCCGCGGCCGTCACCGACGCCGCCGGCGCTCCCTCTCCGTCCAGGGGGTGCGCCGGAGACCACGGGCCGTGGCCCGCGGCGGGTGGACCGCCGTCCGTCCGGGCGGACCGCCCCGGTATCGTCGGGAGTCGACGCCGTCCACTGATCAGGAGTTGCCATATGAGCGCGTCCCCGGACCGTCGGACCGTGCTGCGCGGGGCCGCGCTCGCCGGTATCGCATGCTTCGGCGCCGCCGCCTGCGCCGGGGGCGAGCAGGGGACGAGCGCCCGGCCGTCCTCGGACGCGCCGGTCGAGCTGGGCCCGGCCACGGAGGTGCCGGTCGGCGGCGCCAAGCTCTACGCCGCGCAGCGGCTGCTGGTCTCGCAGCCCGCCAAGGGCGAGTTCAAGTGCTTCAGCAGCGTGTGCACGCACATGGGCGCGGTGCTGAACAAGATCGAGAAGGGGCAGGCGATCTGCCCGCTGCACGGCAGCCACTTCCAGGTGGCCGACGGCAAGGTCGCCCAGGGTCCGGCGGCCGTCCCGCTGGAGTCGGTCCCGATCAAGGTCAAGGGCGGCAAGCTGATCGCGGGCTGAGTCGCTGCCCCGTTCACCTCCAGTCCCAGGTGATCCCCAGGATTCCCGGCCGCACCCCCTGCTCCACCACGTGCACCGCGTGGTGCCGCCCGCTCAGCGTCAGCTCCTGACGGCCGCTGCGCGGGGCGCCGGCCGACGCCTGGGTGAAGCGGCGGCAGCGCACCGGCAGCGCCACCTCGTCGAAGCGCACCTGGAGCACGTACTGGCCTCCGGCGAAGCTGAAACCGCGCACGTACTCGGAGCTCGGGCCGCCGCTGCCGTCCTCGAAGGCGTAGCCGAAGACATGGGTGTCGCCGACCTGGAGCCGGGTGTCGAAGAGCAGCTCGGCCACGACCACGCCGTTCTCCGCGTCCCCGCGCACCCGCCCCAGCCGGCAGTTCTCCGCGGCCCGCACCCGCACCCGGTGGGGATCGCAGCCCGGATCGCCCCGGTGGATGGCGATGTAGCGGTCCACCCCGTCCCGGTGGGCGCGCACCACCTGGAGGGATTCCCGTTCGCTCAGCTCGCGCCGGGACCCGATCCGTACCCGCTCGTGGTGGCCGACGGTGTGCACCCCGCCGTCCACCGGGGTCTCCAGCTCCGTGAAGAGCTGCTGGAGGCAGTCGGCCGGGGCCACCAGGGTGCGGTACGAGCGGGCCGGCGGCCGCTCGGTCTCCGGGCGGGCGCCGCCCTCGGGCACCAGGAGCCGGTGCAGTGACCGGTCGGGCAGCCCGAGGACGTCCTCCAGGGCGCGGACCGCGCGCAGCGACTCGGGGCGCTGCGGTCTCCGGGCGCCCTGCTGCCAGTAACTCAGGCTGGTGACACCGATGGTGATGCCGCGCTGGGCGAGTTTGTGCTGGACGCGGGTGAGCGCCAGACCGCGTGCGGTGAGGGCGCTGCGCAGGGCGAGGTGGAACGGTCCGGTCCGCAGCAGCTGGGCCAACTCGGCCGGGACCGAGGGGTTTTGCGCGGTGTCGGGGATGTTCTGTGCCATTGCCTCAATCCTCCGGCGCGCGCGGTGAATGTTCACAACCGGAACGCATGGCGCACGCTCTCCCTGCTCGTTCGTTGCAGGACGTTGGGCACCGGCCGTTCACATTCGGGCCCGTTCGTCCACACCCCCATGTCACCTCGCATTGAAGCGTGTTGACCTGCCTGCGACAACACCCGATGCTCCACAGCAGCATCCGGATGCGCTCCTCTCACCTTTCACCCCTCACGGGAGGAACGCCATGCTTCACGCTCCCTTCACCCGGCGCCGGCGCCGCAGATGGCTGTCGGCCGCGGCGCTGACCGCAGTGGCCCTCATCGCGCTGCCCGGTACCGCCGACGCCGCGCCGCAGGGCGCCAACCGCCTCGACATCACCATGCAGGCCCAGCAGGAGACCAACTGGTGCTGGGCCGCCTCCGGCAACACCATCGCCACCTGGTACGGCCGCAACTACAGCCAGAACCAGTTCTGCAACGCCGCGTTCAACCGCCGGCAGGGCTCCACCTGCCCCAACAACCAGGCCACGCTGGGAAATGTGCAGACCGCATTTGACTGGATGGGTATGCCACATGGCTCATATGTGACGGGTTGGCTCCGCTACGACACCGTGCAGAACGAGATCAACGCCAGGCGCCCCATAGAGACCCGCGTCCAATGGGCCTCCGGCGGCGGCCACATGCACGTTCTCTACGGTTACGACACCTCTCGCAACTGGGTGTACTGGGGCGACCCCTGGGCCACCAACAACCGCTACAACTGGGGCGACTTCGGCTACTACGTGAACGGCAGCTCCTTCTCCTGGACGCACTCCCTCTACCGGATAGGAGCCTGAGGCCATGCCGAAGCGCACCGCCGTCCGCGCCGCCGCCACGGGCACCCTCGCCGCCGCCTTCCTCGGCCTCGCCCCGCAGGCGGCGCTGGCCGCCGCGCCCGCGCCGCCTGCGCCGGCCCGCGCCAGTGTGTCCGCCGCCCACGACGTGGCCGCCGCCCCGGCGACCCTGGACACCCTGGCCCGCTTCTTCGCCGCCGCGCCGGCCGAGGACGGGGCCCTGCCCAAGGGCGGCGCCGGCCTCGCCGCCCCGGCCCGGACCGCCCCGCGCATCGAGGGCGCCACCGTCCCGGTCTACGAGCTCTCGCCCGACTTCGTGCGCGGCAGGGCCGACGCCCCCGTCGCCCGGCTGGAGTTCATGGCCACCAAGGCCGTCGCCGCGGACGGCCGCAAGGCGTCCGTATGGACCGCCCACCAGGGCGGGGCCTGGAAGGTCGTCAACATCGCCAGCGGCGACGACGAGACCCGCTACGCCGCGGCCGGCGCCGCGCACGGTGCCGGAACGGTGTTCCACGAGCCGCAGATCGACGCCTGGTACGTCCAGCGCGGCGACCGCATCGAGCCCCTGGACGACGCGGCCCGCAAGGCCGTGGGCCCGCACGGCACCACCGTCGCCGCCTACCGGAAGCGGGTGACCACGGCGTACGGCGACAAACTCCCCGGCTCCGCGTACGACAAGCGCGGTGCGGCCGGCGGCTTCGGGCCCACCGGCGGGACGGCCGCCGCCGGCCCCGACCGCGCACCGCACCCGGTCGCCGCGGACGCCACGGCCGGCGACGCCTTCCCGGTGACCGCGGCCTCGTCGGTGGCCGCTGCCGCCGCCCTGCTGGCGCTCGGGCTGTCGGCCACCGCGGCGGTGCGCCGGCGCCGCAACCGCTGACCGCCGCGGCCGCGCCGCCACCGGAGCCCGTCCCGTCGCGCCGTCACCGGCCGCACCGGGGCGGGCTCCGTCGCCACGGGCGTGATTGTCGGTGGCGGTCAGTAGGGTGGTGGGCATGGCAGACCCCAGCAGCTACCGACCCAAGCCGGGACAGATCCCCGACTCGCCGGGGGTCTACAAGTTCCGCGACGAGCACGGCCGGGTCATCTACGTCGGCAAGGCCAAGAGCCTGCGCCAGCGCCTGGCCAACTACTTCCAGGATCTGGCCGGTCTCCACCCGCGCACGCGCACGATGGTCACCACCGCCGCCTCCGTGGAGTGGACGGTGGTCTCCACCGAGGTCGAGGCGCTCCAGCTGGAATACAGCTGGATCAAGGAGTTCGACCCGCGGTTCAACGTCAAGTACCGCGACGACAAGAGCTATCCGTACCTCGCGGTGACCCTGGGCGAGGAGTTCCCGCGCGTCCAAGTGATGCGCGGCGCCAAGAAGAAGGGCGTGCGCTACTTCGGCCCGTACGCCCATGCCTGGGCCATCCGCGAGACCGTCGACCTGCTGCTCCGGGTCTTCCCCGTGCGCACCTGCTCCGCCGGCGTCTTCAAGCGCTCCGCCCAGATCGGCCGCCCCTGCCTGCTCGGCTACATCGGCAAGTGCTCGGCCCCCTGCGTCGGCCGGATCTCCCCCGAGGAGCACCGCGAACTGGCCGAGGAGTTCTGCGACTTCATGGCCGGCCGCACCGGCGCCCACCTCCGCCGGCTGGAGCGCCGGATGCAGGAGGCCGCCGAGGAGATGGAGTACGAGCGCGCCGCCCGGCTGCGGGACGACATAGGCGCCCTCAAGCGGGCCATGGAGAAGAACGCGGTGGTGCTCGCCGACGCCACCGACGCCGACCTGATCGCCGTCGCCGAGGACGAACTCGAAGCCGCGGTCCAGATCTTCCACGTCCGCGGCGGCCGGGTGCGCGGCCAGCGCGGCTGGGTCACCGACAAGGTCGAGGCGGTCACCACCAGCGGTCTGGTCGAGCACGCCCTCCAGCAGCTCTACGGCGAGGAGCGCGGTGACGCGGTCCCCAAGGAGGTGCTGGTCCCGGCGCTGCCCGAGCCCGCCGAGCCGGTCGCCCAGTGGCTCACCGACCGCCGCGGCTCCCAGGTCTCGCTGCGCATCCCGCAGCGCGGCGACAAGAAGGACCTGATGGCCACTGTCGCGCGCAACGCCCAGCAGGCGCTCGCCCTGCACAAGACCAAGCGCGCCTCCGACCTGACCACCCGCTCCCGTGCCCTGGAGGAGATCGCCCAGGCCCTCGACCTGGACGCGGTCCCGCTGCGCATCGAGTGCTTCGACATCTCGCATCTCCAGGGCGAGGACGTCGTCGCCTCCATGGTGGTGTTCGAGGACGGCCTGGCCCGGAAGAGCGAATACCGCCGCTTCCAGATCAAGGGCTTCGCCGGTCAGGACGATGTGCGCTCCATGCACGAGGTCATCGGCCGCCGCTTCAGGCGCTACCTCCAGGAGAAGCAGAAGTCCGGGGAGTGGGGCGAGGAGCCGGCCGGGTCCGCGCTCGCGGAACAGGCCGCGGACCCGGCGCCCACCGCCGACCCCACCGACCCCGCCGGCCACCTCACCGACGAGGACGGCCGCCCCAAGCGGTTCGCCTACCCGCCCCAGCTGGTGGTCGTCGACGGCGGCGCCCCCCAGGTGGCGGCCGCCCGCCGGGCCATGGACGAGCTGGGCATCGACGACGTCGCGGTCTGCGGCCTGGCCAAGCGCCTGGAGGAGGTCTGGCTGCCCGGCGAGGACGACCCGGTGGTGCTGCCGCGCAGCAGCGAGGGGCTCTACCTCCTCCAGCGGGTCCGCGACGAGGCGCACCGTTTCGCCATCGCCTACCAGCGCAACAAGCGCGGCAAGCGGCTGAAGGCCTCCCCGCTGGACGCCGTCCCCGGGCTCGGCGAGACCCGCCGCCAGGCCCTCCTGACACACTTCGGCTCGCTGAAGAAACTGCGGGCCGCCACGGTCGACGAGATCTGCCAGGTCCCCGGCGTCGGCCGGAAGACCGCCGAGACGGTCGCCGCGGCGCTGTCCGCCGCGGCCCCGCCCGCCCCCGCGGTGAACACCGCCACAGGAGAGATCATTGAGGATGACGGGGCCCCGCCCGCCGCGTTGTCAGCAGAACGGGGGCAGGAGCGATGACCAGCAGACGCAACGAGACGCAGGAAACCGAGAGAGACGGTGCACAGGTGAGTACGGGCACGATGCGCGAAGCCGACCAGGGCGAGAGCGCCGCGATCCCCGAGCTGGTGATCATCTCCGGCATGTCCGGCGCCGGCCGCAGCACGGCGGCGAAGTGCCTGGAGGACCTCGGCTGGTTCGTCGTCGACAACATCCCGCCCGAGCTGATCCCGCCCATGGTCGATCTGGGCGCCCGCTCCCAGGGCAACGTCGCCAAGATCGCCGTGGTCGTCGACGTCCGCGGCCGCCGCTTCTTCGCCAACCTCAAGGAGTCGCTGGCCACCCTCGACGCGCAGAACGTCAAGCGCCGCATCGTCTTCCTGGAGTCCTCCGACGAGGCCCTGGTGCGCCGCTTCGAGTCGGTCCGCCGCCCGCACCCCCTCCAGGGCGACGGCCGGATCGTCGACGGCATCGCCGCCGAGCGCGACCTGCTGCGCGAGCTGCGCGGCGACGCCGACCTGGTCATCGACACCTCCAGCCTCAACGTCCACGAGCTCCGCGCCAAGCTCGACGCCCAGTTCGCCGGTGAGGAGGTTCCCGAACTGCGCGCCACGGTCATGTCCTTCGGCTTCAAGTACGGCCTCCCGGTCGACGCCGACATGGTCGTCGACTGCCGCTTCATCCCCAACCCGCACTGGGTCCCTGAGCTGCGCCCCTTCACCGGTCTGAACGAAGAGGTCTCCGACTACGTCTTCGACCAGCCCGGCACCAAGGAGTTCCTGGACGGCTACACCGAGCTGCTGCGCCTGGTCGCGACGGGCTACCGCCGTGAGGGCAAGCGCTATGTGACCATCGCCGTCGGCTGCACCGGCGGCAAGCACCGCAGCGTCGCGATGTCCGAGAAGCTGGCCCGCCGACTGATCTCCGACGGTGTCGAAACGGTCGTCGTGCACCGGGACATGGGGCGCGAGTGACCTCCCGTACGCCCCGGCTGCGCCGGGTACGCCGCCTCGTCCCCGGCGGCCGCACGACGAAGGGCGCCACCCCCAAGGTGGTGGCGCTCGGCGGCGGCATGGGCCTGTCCGCCTCGCTCGCCGCGCTGCGCCGCATCACCCGGGACCTCACCGCCGTCGTCACCGTCGCCGACGACGGCGGCTCCAGCGGCCGGCTCCGCGACGAGCTCGGCGTGCTGCCCCCCGGCGACCTGCGCAAGGCGCTGGCCGCGCTGTGCGGTGACGACGACTGGGGCCAGACCTGGTCCCGAGTGATCCAGCACCGCTTCACCAGCGAGGGAGAGCTGCACGACCACGCCGTGGGCAATCTGCTGATCGTCGCGCTGTGGGAGCAGCTCGGCGACCACGTCCAGGCGCTGGACCTGGTCGGCAAGCTGCTCGGCGCGCACGGCCGGGTGCTGCCCATGTCGGCGGTGCCGCTGGAACTCCAGGCCCAGGTCAAGGGGCTGGACGCTGCTCACCCGGACGAGATCAGCACCGTCTGCGGCCAGGCCACGGTCGCGCTCACCCCCGGCGAGGTGCAGTCCGTGCACATCGTCCCCGAGGATCCGCCGGCCGTCCCGGAGGCGGTCGCCGCGGTCCGCGACGCCGACTGGGTGGTGCTCGGCCCCGGTTCGTGGTTCTCCTCCGTCATCCCGCATCTGCTGGTGCCCGAGCTGCGCGAAGCCCTGGAGGAGACCCAGGCCCGCAAGGTCCTCTCGCTCAACCTCGCGCCCCAGCCGGGCGAAACCGAGGGCTTCTCCCCGCAGCGTCATTTGGAGGTTTTGGCCCGACACGCCCCTAAACTCGCCTTCGACGTGGTGCTGGCCGACGAGGCCGCGGTGCCCGACATCGAAGGTCTGACGGTTGCCGCCAAGCAACTGGTGGGCAGCGAGGTCGAGCTGGCGGCGGTCGCCGCACATGGAGACGACGTCCGGTCCGGTGCCGGGGGAGCCCCCGACCGGCACGATCCGGAACTGCTGGCAGCCGCGTACGACCGTATTTTTCGGATGCATGGAAGGATCGGCCCATGGCGATGACGGCTGCGGTGAAGGATGAGATCTCCCGGCTCCCCGTCACCCGGACCTGCTGCCGGAAGTCCGAGGTCTCGTCGATCCTGCGGTTCGCTGGTGGCCTGCACCTGGTCAGCGGCCGCATCGTGATCGAGGCGGAGCTCGACACGGGCATCGCCGCCCGCCGGCTCCGCAAGGACATCCTGGAGATCTTCGGGCACTCCTCCGACCTGGTGGTGATGGCGCCCGGCGGGCTGCGGCGCGGCAGCCGCTACGTGGTCCGCGTGGTGGCCGGCGGCGATCAACTGGCCCGCCAGACCGGCCTGGTCGACGGCCGCGGCCGCCCCATCCGCGGCCTGCCCCCGCAGGTGGTCTCCGGCGCGACCTGCGACGCCGAGGCGGCCTGGCGCGGCGCCTTCCTGGCCCACGGTTCGCTGACCGAGCCCGGCCGCTCGTCCTCCCTGGAGGTCACCTGCCCCGGCCCCGAGGCCGCCCTCGCCCTGGTCGGCGCGGCCCGCCGGCTCGGCATCGGCGCCAAGGCCCGCGAGGTGCGCAGCGTCGACCGCGTCGTCGTCCGTGACGGTGATGCGATCGGCGCGCTGCTGACGCGGCTCGGCGCCCATGAGTCGGTGCTGGCGTGGGAGGAGCGGCGGATGCGCCGGGAGGTGCGGGCCACCGCCAACCGCCTCGCCAACTTCGACGACGCCAACCTCCGCCGCTCGGCGCGGGCCGCGGTCGCCGCCGGCGCCCGGGTCCAGCGCGCCCTGGAGATCCTCGGCGAGGAGGTCCCCGAGCACCTCGCGGCGGCCGGCCGGCTGCGCATGGAGCACAAGCAGGCGTCCCTGGAGGAGTTGGGCGCGCTGGCCGATCCACCGCTGACCAAGGACGCGGTCGCCGGCCGCATCCGCCGGCTGCTGGCGATGGCCGACAAGCGGGCCCAGGACCTGGGCATCCCGGGCACCGAGTCCAACCTCACCGAGGAGCTCGCCGACGGCATGGTCAGCTGACCGCACCCCGGTCCTTCGTCACGCACAGTGCACACAGCGCCCCCGGCACCCGAATTCAGGTGCCGGGGGCGCTGTCTGTGCGCTTGTCAAGAGGGGTGCCGCTCAAAGGGCGTCAGAGGGGCTCGGGGGCGCTCACTTGAGCACCTTTCGGCGCCGATGTCAATGTCACGTACGTCTCTTCCAGGGGGTAGGGTCGTAGTCGGTCGGGGACAGCCCATACAGCTCGCCGGTGACCAAAACCGGCGTACTAACGAGGAGATCGGTTCGTGACGATCCGCGTAGGCATTAACGGATTCGGCCGCATTGGTCGCAACTACTTCCGCGCGCTCCTGGAGCAGGGTGCGGACATCGAGATCGTCGGTGTCAACGACCTGACCGACAATGCCACCCTGGTCCACCTGCTGAAGTACGACACCATCCTGGGTCGCCTGAAGCAGGACGTCAGCCACACCGACGACACCATCACGGTCGGCGACCAGACCTTCAAGACGATGGCTGAGCGTGACCCCGCCAAGCTCCCCTGGGGCGAGCTGGGCGCTGACATCGTTATCGAGTCGACCGGCATCTTCACCAAGCGCGAGGACGCCGCCAAGCACCTCGCCGCCGGCGCCAAGAAGGTCATCATCTCCGCGCCCGCCAAGGGCGAGGACATCACCATCGTGATGGGCGTCAACCAGGACAAGTACGACGCGGCCAACCACCACGTCATCTCCAACGCCTCCTGCACCACCAACTGTGTGGCGCCGATGGCGAAGGTGCTCGACGAGAGCTTCGGCATCGTCAAGGGCCTGATGACCACGGTCCACGCGTACACCAACGACCAGCGCATCCTGGACTTCCCGCACAAGGACCTGCGCCGCGCCCGCGCCGCCGCGGAGAACATCATCCCGACCTCGACCGGTGCCGCCAAGGCCACCGCCCTGGTCCTCCCGCAGCTCAAGGGCAAGCTGGACGGCATCGCCATGCGCGTCCCGGTCCCCACCGGCTCGGTCACCGACCTCGTCGTCGAGCTGGACCGCGAGGTCAGCAAGGACGAGATCAACGCCGCCTTCCAGAAGGCCTCCGAGGGTCAGCTCAAGGGCATCCTGGAGTACACCGAGGACCCGATCGTCTCCTCGGACATCGTCAACTGGCCGGCCTCCTGCACCTTCGACTCCTCCCTTACGATGGCCCAGGGCAAGCAGGTCAAGATCGTCGGCTGGTACGACAACGAGTGGGGCTACTCCAACCGTCTGGTGGACCTCACCGTCTTCGTCGGCGGCCAGCTCTGATCTCCGCCTGACGTCACCCAAGGCACCGGAATGTGCGGACGGGGCTCGTAGGGCGCGGCAACGCGCCCTACGAGCCCCGTCCCATGACGGACTACAACGGAGTCACTTCACATGAAGACGATCGACGACCTGATCCAGGACGGCGTCGCCGGCAAGCGGGTCTTCGTCCGCGCCGATCTCAACGTCCCGCTGGACGGCACCACCATCACCGACGACGGCCGGATCCGCGCCGTCCAGCCGACCATCGCCAAGCTCGCCGCGGCCGGCGCCAAGGTGATCGTCGCCTCCCACCTGGGCCGTCCCAAGGGCACCCCGGACCCCGCCTTCTCGCTGGCCCCCGCGGCCCGGCGGCTCGGTGAACTCCTCGGCCAGGACGTGGCGTTCGCCACCGACACGGTCGGCGAGTCCGCCCGTACGGTGACCGCGGCGCTGACCGACGGCCAGGTGGCCGTGCTGGAGAACCTCCGCTTCAACGCGGGCGAGACCAGCAAGGACGACGCCGAGCGCGGTGCCTTCGCCGACCAGCTCGCCGAGCTCGCCGACCTCTACGTGGGCGACGGCTTCGGTGCCGTGCACCGCAAGCACGCCTCGGTCTTCGACCTCCCCAAGCGGCTGCCGCACGCCGCCGGCGACCTGATCGCCACCGAGGTCGGCGTCCTGAAGAAGCTCACCGAGGACGTCAAGCGCCCCTACGTGGTGGTGCTCGGCGGCGCCAAGGTCTCCGACAAGCTCGGCGTCATCGACAACCTGCTCAAGAAGGCCGACCGCATCCTGATCGGCGGCGGCATGGCGTACACCTTCCTCGCGGCCAAGGGGCACGAGGTCGGCATCTCCCTGCTCCAGAAGGACCAGATCCCGGTCTGCCTGGAGTACCTGGCCGAGGCCGAGAAGCGCGGCGTGGAGTTCGTGCTCCCCGTCGACGTACTGGTTTCGGTCGATTTCCCGGACCTGAAGACCAAGGCCCCGGCCCACCCGGACCTCGTCTCCTCGGACGCCATCCCGGCCGACCAGGAGGGCCTGGACATCGGCCCGAAGGCCCGCGAGCTCTACGCCGCGAAGCTCGCCGACGCGGGCACCGTCTTCTGGAACGGCCCGATGGGCGTCTTCGAGCACCCCGACTACGCGAACGGCACCAAGGCCGTCGCCCAGGGGCTGCTGGACTCCGACGCCTTCACCGTCGTCGGCGGCGGTGACTCGGCCGCCGCGGTGCGCCTGCTCGGCTTCGACGAGAATGCTTTCGGCCACATCTCGACCGGCGGCGGCGCCAGCCTCGAATACCTCGAAGGCAAGACGCTCCCCGGCCTCGCCGCTCTGGAGGACTGAACAACCGTGAGTGCACGTACCCCGCTGATGGCGGGCAACTGGAAGATGAACCTCAACCACCTCGAGGCCATCGCCCACGTCCAGAAGCTCGCCTTCGCCCTCGACGACAAGGACTTCGACCAGGTGGAGGTCGCGGTGCTGCCGCCCTTCACCGACCTGCGCTCGGTGCAGACCCTGGTCGACGGCGACAAGCTCAAGATCAAGTACGGCGCCCAGGACCTCTCGGCGCACGACTCCGGTGCCTACACCGGCGAGATCTCCGGCGCCATGCTGGCCAAGCTGAAGTGCGCGTACGTGGCCGTCGGCCACAGCGAGCGCCGTCAGTACCACGGCGAGGACGAGGAGATCTGCAACGCCAAGGTCAAGGCCGCGTTCCGGCACGGCCTGACCCCGATCCTCTGCGTCGGCGAGGGCCTGGACGTCCGCAAGGCCGGCAACCAGGTCGCGCACACCCTCGCCCAGGTCGACGGCGGCCTCAAGGACGTCCCGGCCGAGCAGGCCGAGACGATCGTGATCGCCTACGAGCCGGTGTGGGCCATCGGCACCGGCGAGGTCGCGACCCCCGAGGACGCGCAGGAGGTCTGCGGGGCGATCCGCGGCCGGCTCGCCGAGCTCTACAGCCAGGAGCTGGCCGACAAGGTCCGCATCCAGTACGGCGGCTCGGTCAAGTCGGGCAACGTCGCCGCGATCATGGCGCAGCCGGACGTCGACGGTGCCCTGGTGGGCGGCGCGGCGCTGGACTCCGACGAATTCGTCAAGATCGTCCGTTTCCGCGATCAGTAGCAGCTATGACGACGGGCTCGGCCCGTCGTACCCTGTCGGGGCCGGGCCCGGTGTCGTGCGCACCGCCCGGCCCCGCTCCGTCCGGCCCCGCCCGGCGGGTATGTTCCGTCCGACAGTCCTCAGAGAGTTGGTCCAGCCGTGGTCATCGGGTTCTCGATCGCCCTCATCGTCTTCAGCCTGCTGCTGATGATGCTGGTGCTCATGCACAAGGGGAAGGGTGGCGGCCTGTCCGACATGTTCGGCGGCGGCATGCAGTCCTCGGTCGGCGGTTCCTCCGTAGCCGAGCGCAACCTCGACCGCATCACCATCGTGATCGGCCTGCTCTGGTTCGCCTGCATCGTGGTGCTCGGAATCCTGATGAAGCTCGGCAGCTGACATACCGTCGGGTACGCGGCCTATCATGAAGGCAGCGTCCCGGGACGGTAACTCGTGTCACTGGACGCGCGTTGGGCCTTACGTACACTGGGGCGCCCGCAGCGCAGTTGCTGTGAGAGGCACGCGGCACCATTACGCAGGGAGTTACGACCGTGGCAAGTGGCAACGCGATCCGAGGAAGTCGGGTCGGGGCGGGGCCGATGGGGGAGGCCGAGCGCGGTGAGTCCGCGCCGCGCATCCGCATCTCCTTCTGGTGCTCCAACGGGCACGAGACGCAGCCCAGCTTCGCCGGCGACGCCCAGGTGCCGGACACCTGGGACTGCCCCCGCTGTGGTTTCCCGGCCGGCAAGGACCGGGACAGCCCGCCGGACCCGCCGCGTACCGAGCCGTACAAGACGCACCTCGCCTACGTCCGGGAGCGCCGCAGCGACGCCGACGGCGAGGCGATCCTGGCCGAGGCGCTCGCCAAGCTCCGCGGTGAGATCTGACGGAACCTCAAAGCGCCGCACGCGCACGCAGCTGACCACGACCGGCCCGGCCGGAGGGACATCCCCTCCCGCCGGGCCGGTCGCTTACTTCCCGCCCGGCGGGATCTGAGGGGAGGGATGGGGAGGTTGCCCTAGGCCCGTTGTCAGTGGCCGACCGTACGGTTGCGCACAGGAGCGGATCCCGCTCGGGGGTCCTCGGGGACGCGCGGTACGGGGGCGGACATGGCGCGGACGGAAGCGGACGGTGCGGCGGGAGCCGGCGCGCCGGCCTGGCGCGGCGGGTACGGACTGCTGTGGAGCGCGGCGGTGGTCTCCCGTTTCGGCGACGCCCTGCGCGGCACCGCGCTCCCGCTGCTCGCCCGGGCGCTGACGGCCGATCCGCTGCTGATCGCGCTGGTCACCGCCTTCGGCTTCGCGCCATGGCTGCTCTTCGGGCTGCTCGGCGGCGCGGTCGCCGACCGGGTCGAGGCGCGGCGGGCGATGTGGGCGGTCGATCTGCTGCGCGGGCTGCTGATGGCCGGTTTCGCGGTGGCGGTGGCGGCCGGTGCCGCGGACATCGCGCTGGTGCTGGCGCTGGCCTTCGCGCTCACCACCCTCCAGACGCTGTTCGACAACGCCGCCACGACGCTGCTTCCGTCGGTGGTGCCCCGCGAGGCGTTGACGGCCGCCAACGCCCGGCTGATGACGGGGCAGGAGGTCGTCGGGCGGTTCGTCGGAGGGCCGGTGGCGCCGGTGCTCATCGGGGTGAGCGCCGCGCTGCCGTTCGCCGCCGACGCCGCGACGTATCTGGTCGCCGCGGCCCTGGTGGCCGCGCTGCGCACCGCCGCGCCGCCCCGGCCGCCGGCCGCCTCCGGGCGGTCCCTGCGGCGCGAAATCGCCGAGGGCATACGGGCGTTGTGGCAGGACCGGGTGCTGCGGCTGGTCTGCCTCTCGGTGGCGTTGGGCAACGTCGGCATCGGGGCGCTGATCGCGGAGCTGGTCGTGGTCGTCAAGGACTGGCTCGGTGCCGGGGACGTCGGCTATGTCGTGGTGACGACGGGGTACGGGGCCGGTTCGGTGCTCGGCGGGCTGCTGGCCGGGCGGGTCATCGCCGCGGCCGGCGGGCAGTTGCGGACCCTGCTGCTGGCCGGCCTCGCGCAGACCGCGGTGCTGGTGGTGTTCGGCACGGTGCGCGCGCTGTGGCCCGCGGCCCTGGCGCTGGCCCTGTTCGGCTTCGCCGGCACGGTGTGGAACGTCCTGGAGACCACGGTGGTGCAGCAGCGCTCCCCGACCGCGCTGCTGGGCCGGATCAGCTCCGCGTTCCGCACGGTCTCGATCGCCGGTGTCCCGCTGGGCGCGCTGCTGGGCGGCGCGGCCGCCGTGGCCTGGGGGCCCAACTTCCCGGCACTGGTGGCCGCCGTGCTCCTGGGGCTGGGCACGCTGGCGCTGCTGCCGGTCATACGGAGCGGCGACAGCGCTTCGCCCGACAGCGGACAGATACCTCATACCGTGCCCTGATCAATTAAGTTGGAGGGCGGCGGGGTCGCTACGAGACGAAGAAGGCTGATGTCCGAATGAACGCAGAAGGCCGCAGCAGGCTCGACCAGAGCCCTACGTGGACCGCGTTGAGCAAGCACCGCGAGCAGCTGCGGGAGGTGCATCTGCGCGAGCTGTTCGCCAAGGATCCCGGTCGCGCCGGGCGCCTCACCCTCCAGGTCGGCGATCTGCACCTGGACTACTCCAAGCACCTGGTGACCGACGAGACCCTGCGGCTGCTGCGCGAACTGGCCGCGGCCAGTGGGGTGGCCGAGCTGCGGGACGCGATGTTCCGGGGCCAGAAGATCAACCTCACCGAGCACCGCTCCGTGCTGCACACCGCGCTGCGCGCGCCCGGTTCGGCGGTCATCACCTCCGACGGGGAGAACGTCGTCCCCGCCGTGCAGCACGTCCTGACGAGGATGGGCATCTTCGCCGACCGGGTCCGCTCCGGCGACTGGAAGGGCCACACCGGCCGGCGCATCAAGACGGTCGTCAACATCGGCATCGGCGGCTCCGACCTCGGCCCCGCGATGGCCTACGAGACGCTGCGCGCCTACACCCACCGGGACATGCAGTTCCGCTACGTCTCCAACGTGGACGGCGCCGACCTGCACGAGGCGGTCCGCGATCTGGACCCGGCCGAGACGCTGTTCATCATCGCCTCGAAGACGTTCACCACCATCGAGACGATCACCAACGCCACCTCCGCCCGCGACTGGCTGCTGGCCGGTCTCGGGGCCGGGCCGGAAGCGGTCGCCAAGCACTTCGTGGCGCTGTCGACCAACGCCGAGAAGGTCGCCGAGTTCGGCATCGACACGGACAACATGTTCGAGTTCTGGGACTGGGTCGGCGGCCGCTACTCCTACGACTCCGCCATCGGGCTGTCGCTGATGGTCGCGATCGGCCCGGAGCGGTTCCGCGAGATGCTGGCCGGTTTCCACCTCGTCGACGAGCACTTCCGCACCGCCCCGCCGGAGGAGAACGCCCCGCTGCTGCTGGGCCTGTTGGGCATCTGGTACGGCAATTTCTGGGACGCCCAGTCGCACGCCGTGCTGCCCTACAGCCACTACCTCTCCAAGTTCACCGCCTATCTCCAGCAGTTGGACATGGAGTCCAACGGCAAGTCCGTGGACCGCCAGGGCAATCCGGTCAACTGGCAGACCGGACCGGTCGTCTGGGGCACCCCCGGCACCAACGGCCAGCACGCCTACTACCAGTTGCTCCATCAGGGCACCAAGATGATCCCGGCCGATCTGATCGGCTTCGCCCGCCCGGTCGACGACCTCCAGCCGCGTCTGGTCGCCCAGCACGACCTGCTGATGGCCAACCTCTTCGCCCAGGGCCAGGCGCTGGCGTTCGGCAAGACGGCGGACGAGGTGCGGGCCGAGGGCGTCGCCGAGGAGCTGGTGCCGCACCGCACGTTCCGCGGCAACCACCCCACCACCACGATCCTGGCGTCGGAGCTCAGCCCGTCGGTGCTCGGCCAGTTGATCGCGCTCTACGAGCACAAGGTGTTCGTCCAGGGCGCGGTGTGGAACATCAACTCCTTCGACCAGTGGGGCGTGGAGCTGGGCAAGGTGCTCGCCAAGCGGGTCGAGCCGGCGCTCACCGAGGGCGCGGAGGTCCCGGGCCTGGACGCCTCGACGGCCGGGCTGGTCGCCAAGTACCGCGAGCTGCGCGGGCGTTGATGCCGTACGCCGACGGCCCCACACCCCGCGCGGGGTGTGGGGCCGTCGGCGTCTGCGCGGCGCTCCGGTGGTGACGGTGCGCCGCCCGGCTCAGGAGGACGCCGGGGGGTAGAGGCTGCGCGGCAGCTGGGCGGCGGCCGCCTCGTCCAGCAGCCACAGCGTCCGGCTGCGCCCGCGCGCTCCGGCCGCCGGGGCCTGCACCTCGCCCGCGCCGGAGAGCGCGATGGCCACGGCGTTGGCCTTGTCCTCGCCCGCCGCCAGCAGCCAGACCTCCCGTGCCGCGCGGATCGCGGGCAGGGTCAGCGAGATCCGGGTGGGCGGCGGCTTGGGGGCACCGTGCACCCCGACCACCGTCTGCTCCTGCTCGCGGACGCCGGGGAGCTCGGGGAAGAGCGACGCGACGTGGGTGTCCGGGCCGACGCCCAGCAGCAGGACGTCGAAGGACGGCACCGGGCGGCCCTCGGGGGTGGCCGCCGACCGATAGTGCTCCGGGCCGGCCGCGGCGGCGAGTTCGGCCGCGTACGCCTCGGCGGCGGCGTCCGGGTCACGGCCGAACGGGCCGTCCGAGGGCGCCATCGGGTGGACCCGCGCCGGGTCCAGCGGGACGCTGTCCAGCAGCGCCTCGCGGGCCTGGGTGTAGTTGCGCTCCGGGTCGCCGTCCGGCAGGAACCGCTCGTCGCCCCACCACAGGTCCAGCCGCGACCAGTCGATCGCGTCCCGGGCGGGCGCCTCGGCCAGGGCCGCGAGCAGCCCGTTGCCGTTGCGCCCGCCGGTCAGCACGACGGAGGCCGAGCCGCGGGCCGCCTGGGCATCGACGATCTTGGTGATCAGCCGGGCCGCGGCGGCCTTCGCCATCAGCTCCTTGTCGCGGTGGACGACGACCTGGGGGGCGCTCACTTGGCGGCCGCCTTCTTCGCGCCCGCCTTCTTCGCCGCCGGCTTGGCGGGAGCGTCCTGGCCCTGGGCCGCGGCCTCGCCGCCCGCCGGAGCGGGCTTGTCGTCCGCGGCCGCCGTCCCCTTGCCCGCTACCTGCAACCGCTCCACGCCGTACTTCAGCGCGGCGGCGTAGATGTCGTCCGGGTCGAGCCGGCGCAGCTCCTCGGCGAGCAGCTCGGAGGTCTCCCGCCGCTTGAGCGCCACGGCGCGGTCCGGCTGGCCCGGCATGGAGAGCGTGGCCAGCGAACCGTCCGCGCGGTCCAGGACGATCGTTCCGCCGCTGGACTCCATCCGCACCGCGGTGAGCCCGGGGCCGGCCGAGTCGGTACGGGTGACCGGCACGTCCAGCCGGCTGGCGAGCCACATGCCCAGCAGCTCGCAGCTGGGGTTGAACTCCTCGCCCTCGACCACGGCCGAGGTGACCGTGCACGGCGCCTGGTCGAGCGCCGCCGCCAGCATGGAACGCCAGGGGGTGATCCGGGTCCAGGACAGGTCGGTGTCGCCGGGGGTGTAGGAGTCGGCGCGGCCGGTCAGCTCCTCGATGGGCTGCTCGGCGGCGTAGGCGTCGGTGACCCGGCGCTGGGCGAGCGCGCCGAGCGGGTCCTTGGCCGGGTTCAGCGGGGCGTTGACGGCCCACCAGACCACGACCGGGGCGTCCGGCAGCAGCAGCGGCAGCACCACGGACTGGGCGTGGTCGATCGCCTCGCCGTACAGCCGCAGGATCACCGTCTCGCCGGTGCCGGCGTCCGTGCCCACCCGCACCTCGGCGTCCAGCCGGGCCTTGGCGCGGTCGCGCGGCGACCGGCTGACCCGCTTGATGACGACGAGGGTCCGCGAGGGGTGCTCGCGGGAGGCGTCGTTGGCCGCCTTCAGGGCGTCGTAGGCGTTCTCCTCGTCGGTGACGATGACGAGGGTGAGCACCATGCCGATGGCCGGGGTGCCGACCGCGCGGCGGCCCTGGACCAGCGCCTTGTTGATCGCGCTGGCCGTGGTTTCCGTCAGATCGATCTTCATGGCCGACGCCAGCTCCGTCCGTCTCGTGCGAGCATTTCGTCCGCCTCCACGGGACCCCAGGTGCCCGCCGGGTACTGCGCGGGCTTGCCGTGCCGGTCCCAGAAGTCCTCGATCGGGTCGAGGATCTTCCAGGACAGCTCGACCTCCTCCAGCCGCGGGAAGAGGTTGGCGTCACCGAGCAGCACGTCGAGGATCAGCCGCTCGTACGCCTCGGGGCTGGACTCGGTGAAGGACTCGCCGTAGGCGAAGTCCATCGACACATCGCGCACCTCCATGGAGGTGCCCGGCACCTTGGAGCCGAACCGCACGGTCACGCCCTCGTCCGGCTGGACGCGGATGACCAGGGCGTTCTGCCCGAGCTCCTCGGTGGCGGTGTGGTCGAAGGGGGAGTGCGGGGCGCGCTGGAAGACCACCGCGATCTCGGTCACCCGGCGGCCCAGGCGCTTGCCGGTCCGCAGGTAGAACGGGACGCCCGCCCAGCGGCGGTTGTCGATCCCCAGCTTGATCGCGGCGTAGGTGTCGGTCTTCGACTTGGGGTCGATACCGTCTTCCTGGAGGTAGCCGACGACCTTCTCGCCGCCCTGCCAGCCCTCCGCGTACTGGCCGCGGACGGTCTCCTTGCCCAGGTCCTTGGGCAGCCGGACGGCGCCCAGCACCTTGGACTTCTCCGCCACCAGCGCGTCCGCCTCGAAGGAGGCGGGCTCCTCCATGGCGGTCAGCGCGAGCAGCTGGAGGAGGTGGTTCTGGATGACGTCGCGGGCCGCGCCGATGCCGTCGTAGTAGCCGGCCCGGCCGCCGATGCCGATGTCCTCGGCCATCGTGATCTGGACGTGGTCGACGTAGGAGCGGTTCCACAGCGGCTCGAACATGGTGTTGGCGAACCGCAGCGCCAGGATGTTCTGGACCGTCTCCTTGCCCAGGTAGTGGTCGATCCGGAAGACCTCGTTGGGCGGGAAGACCTCGTGGACGATCCGGTTGAGCTCCTGGGCGCTGGCCAGGTCGTGGCCGAACGGCTTCTCGATGACCGCGCGGCGCCAGGACCCTTCCCGCTGCTCGGCCAGCCCGTGCTTCTTGAGCTGCTGGACGACCTTGGGGAAGAACTTCGGCGGCACGGACAGGTAGAAGGCGAAGTTGCCGCCGGTGCCCTGGGCCTTGTCCAGCTCCTCGATGGTGGCCTTGAGGGTCTCGAAGGCTTCGTCGTCGTCGAAGTTGCCCTGGACGAAGCGGCAGCCCTGGACCAGCTGCTGCCAGACCTCCTCGCGGAACGGCGTACGGGAGTGCTGCTTGACAGCCTCGTACACCACCTGCGCGAAGTCCTCGTCCTCCCACTCGCGGCGGGCGAAGCCGATCAGCGAGAAGCCCGGCGGGAGCAGGCCGCGGTTGGCCAGGTCGTAGACCGCGGGCATCAACTTCTTGCGCGACAAGTCGCCCGTGACGCCGAAGATGACCAGGCCCGACGGCCCCGCGATGCGCGGGAGCCGCCGGTCCGCGGCGTCACGGAGCGGATTGGCTCCATGAACAGCGGTCAAGGGATCAGCCCTCCGAAGGAGCGAGGCGCACAAGCTCCGCCTCGGTCGACTTGAGCAGGTCGTTCCAGGACGCCTCGAACTTCTCCACGCCCTCGTCCTCCAGGAGCTGCACGACGTCGTCGTACGAGATCCCGAGGGCGGCGAGCGCGTCGAGGTCGGCCTGGGCCGACGCGTAGGTACCACGCACCGTGTCGCCGGTGATCTGGCCGCGCGCGGCGGTGGCCTCCAAGGTGGCCTCCGGCATGGTGTTGACCGTGCCCGGGGCGACCAGTTCGTCCACGTACAGGGTGTCCTTGTACGCCGGGTCCTTCACGCCGGTGGAGGCCCACAGCGGGCGCTGCTTGTGGGCGCCCGCCTTGTCCAGGGCGGCCCAGCGCTCGGAGGAGAAGACCTCCTCGAACGCCTGGTACGCGAGCCGGGCGTTGGCGAGGGCGGCCTTGCCCTTGAGTGCCTTGGCCTCGTCCGTGCCCAGCTTCTCCAGGCGCTTGTCGATCTCGGAGTCCACACGGGACACGAAGAACGACGCCACCGAGCGGATCTCGGACAGGTCCAGGCCGGCGGCCTTGGCCTTCTCCAGGCCCGCGAGGTAGGCGTCCATCACCTCGCGGTAGCGCTCCAGCGAGAAGATCAGCGTGACGTTGACGCTGATGCCCAGGCCGATCACCTCGGTGATGGCCGGCAGACCCGCCTTGGTGGCCGGAATCTTGATCAGCGTGTTCGGGCGGTCCACCAGCCAGGCGAGCTGCTTGGCCTCGGCGATGGTCGCCGCGGTGTGGTGCGCCAGCCGCGGGTCCACCTCGATGGAGACCCGGCCGTCCTGGCCGCCGGTGGCGTCGAAGACCGGGCGCAGCACGTCGGCGGCGTCCCGGACGTCCGCCGTGGTGATCATGCGGATGGCTTCCTCGACGGTGACCTTGCGGGTCGCCAGGTCGGCCAGCTGCTGGCTGTAGCCGTCGCCCGCGGAGATCGCCTTCTGGAAGATCGAGGGGTTGGTGGTGACGCCGACGACGTGCTGCTGGTCGATCAGCTCGGCGAGGTTGCCGGACGTGATGCGCTTGCGCGACAGGTCGTCCAGCCAGATCGCGACGCCTTCGTCGGAAAGGCGCTTGAGTGCGTCCGTCATGGGTTCTGCATCTCCTACGTGTTCGTATACGTGCGTCAGCGCGCCGCGGCGGCCAGCGATTCCCGGGCGGCGGCGGCCACCGCTTCGGGGGTGAAGCCGTACTCGCGGAAGAGGAACTTGCCGTCGGCCGAGGCGCCGAAGTGCTCCAGCGAGATGATCCGGCCGGCGTCGCCGACGTAGCGGTACCAGGTCAGCCCGATGCCGGCCTCCACGGCGACCCGCGCCTTCACGGACGGCGGCAGCACGCTGTCCTTGTAAGCCTGGTCCTGCTCCTCGAACCACTCCACCGACGGCATCGAGACCACGCGGGTCGGGACGCCCTCGGCCTGGAGCTGCTCGCGGGCCTCGACGGCCAGCTGCACCTCGGAACCGGTGGCGATCAGCACCACCTGCGGTGCGCCGCCGTCGGCCTCGAAGCGGACGTAGCCGCCCTTCGCGGTGTTCTCGTCGGCCTCGTACGTCGGCACGCCCTGACGGGTCAGCGCCAGACCGTGCGGGGCGCCCACGCCGTACTCCTTGGTCCAGCGGCGCATGATCTCGCGCCAGGCCAGGGCGGTCTCGTTGGCGTCGGCCGGGCGCACGACGTTCAGGCCCGGGATGGCGCGCAGCGAGGCCAGGTGCTCGACCGGCTGGTGGGTCGGGCCGTCCTCGCCCAGGCCGATGGAGTCGTGCGTCCACACGTACGTCACCGGCAGGTGCATCAGCGCGGACAGCCGGACGGCGTTGCGCATGTAGTCGGAGAACACCAGGAAGGTGCCGCCGTAGATGCGGGTGTTGCCGTGCAGCGCGATGCCGTTCATCTCCGCGGCCATGGAGTGCTCGCGGATGCCGAAGTGGACGGTCCGGCCGTAGGGGTCGGCGCCCGGCAGCGGGTTGCCCTTCGGCAGGAACGACGAGGTCTTGTCGATCGTGGTGTTGTTCGACCCCGCGAGGTCGGCGGAGCCGCCCCACAGCTCGGGGACGACGGCGCCCAGCGCCTGGAGCACCTTGCCGGAAGCGGCACGGGTGGCCACCGCCTTGCCGGTCTCGAACGCCGGGAGGTGCTCCTCCCAGCCGGCCGGCAGCTCGCCCTCGGCGATCCGGTCGAACTCCGCGGCGCGCTCGGGGTTGGCGGTGCGCCAGGCGGCGAACGTCTTCTCCCACTCGGCCTTGGCCTCGCGACCGCGGTCCAGCGCCTGGCGGGTGTGGGCCAGGACCTCGTCCGCGACCTCGAAGGACTGCTCCGGGTCGAAGCCCAGCACGCGCTTGGTGGCCGCGACCTCCTCGTCGCCCAGCGCCGAGCCGTGCGCGGCCTCGGTGTTCTGGGCGTTGGGGGCCGGCCAGGCGATGATCGAGCGGGCCGCGATGAACGACGGGCGCTCGGTCTCGGCCTTCGCGGCCTGGAGGGCCTCGGCCAGACCGGCCGGGTCCAGGTCGCCATTGGGCAGCTGCTCGACCCGCTGGACGTGCCAGCCGTAGGACTCGTAGCGCTTGAGGGTGTCCTCGGAGACCGCGGTCTCGGTGTCGCCCTCGATCGAGATGTGGTTGTCGTCCCACAGCAGGACGAGGTTGCCCAGCTTCTGGTGGCCCGCGAGCGAGGACGCCTCGGCCGCGATGCCCTCCTGGAGGCAGCCGTCGCCGGCGATGACGTAGACGCTGTGGTCGAACGGCGAGGTGCCCGGGTCCGCCTCGGGGTCGAACAGGCCGCGCTCGTAACGGGCGGCCATCGCCATGCCCACGGCGTTGGCGACGCCCTGGCCCAGCGGGCCGGTGGTGGTCTCCACACCGGTGGTGTGGCCGTACTCCGGGTGGCCGGGGGTCTTCGAGCCCCACGTGCGGAAGCTCTTCAGGTCGTCCAGCTCCAGGCCGTAGCCGGCGAGGAAGAGCTGGACGTAGAGGGTCAGGCTGGAGTGGCCGGCGGAGAGCACGAACCGGTCACGCCCGGTCCAGTCCGCGTCGGCGGGGTCGTGCCGCATCAGCTTCTGGAACAGGACATAGGCGGCGGGAGCCAGGCTCATGGCCGTACCCGGATGGCCGTTACCGACCTTCTGCACGGAATCCATGGCAAGGACTCGGACGGTGTCCACAGCCCGCTGGTCCAGTTCGGTCCACTCGAAATCTGTGGTGGTCGGCTTGGTGCTCACCCTGAGTCAGGGCTCCTCTCCACATGACGAACGCGGACGGCAATTTCCGCCCAGGCGATGTTGAGCCTACCCCTGTGAATGCGCCCTCCTTTTCGACGCTCAGTCGGCGATTTCAGCGCTCAGTCGGTGCTCAGTCGGGGCGTTCGGCGCTCACTCGGCGGGCGGTCCGTTCACGGCGGTTCGGTCGCTCGGCGCGACCGGATCGGCGCCCCGGGATTCCGCGGCGCCGCCCGGAAGACGGGAAGGTGACCACAGGCCCTAGGACCAGACTGCCGGGCGCCCGGGCTGTTCGCCTCCTGAAGGCCGGGCCGACGGCCGGGGAACGACCCGGGCGAACCGTCGCGGGGCGCCCCGGGAGAGCCCCCGCGGCCGGGCGCCCAACACGACCCCACCCCCGCGAGAACCGCCGTATGGCCAACGTCTAAAGTGGCGTGGTAAGCGCAAGCCTTGACCGGGTGTTCACTGCCGGCGGAGCTTGCTGGCCTTATCTCCGCGGCTGCGGCCGCTGACGTTACTTCCAGGGGTGTGCGTGACGGCCGTCGAAACCCGTCCTGCGGGGGGGCTCTCTCAGGTCCCCGGGAGTCCCGGTAACCGGCCGTTCTGGGCCCGGACCAAGGCGTTCATCGCGCTGACCAAGCCGCGGGTCATCGAACTGCTGCTGATGACGACGGTGCCGGTGATGTTCCTGGCCGCCGGCGGGGTGCCGAACCTGCGGCTGGTGCTGGCCACCTGCATCGGCGGCTACCTCTCCGCCGGTGGCGCCGCCGCGTACAACATGTACCTGGACCGCGACATCGACGCGTTGATGGACCGCACCGCCCAGCGTCCGCTGGTGACGGGCATGGTCTCGCCGCGCGAGTGCCTGGTCTTCGCGACGGCCCTGACGGTCGGCTCCACGGCGTGGTTCTGGTACCTGGTCAACCCGCTGTCGGCGGTGCTGTCCCTCGGGGCGCTGCTCTTCTACGTCGTGGTCTACACCATGATCCTCAAGCGGCGGACGTCCCAGAACATCGTCTGGGGCGGCATCGCGGGCTGCATGCCGGTCTTCATCGGCTGGTCCTCGGTGACCAACACCGTCTCCTGGGCCTCCTTCGTCCTCTTCCTCGTCATCTTCTTCTGGACGCCGCCGCACTACTGGCCGCTGTCGATGAAGGTCAGCGACGACTACAAGCGGGTCGGCGTGCCGATGCTGCCGGCCGTCGCGGGCAACAAGGTCGTCGCCCGGCAGATCGTCGTCTACAGCTGGGTGATGGTCGTGGTCTCGCTGCTGCTCCAGCCGCTGGGCTACACCGGCTGGTTCTACACCGCGGTGGCCCTGGCCTGCGGCGCCTTCTGGCTCCGCGAGGCGCACGCCCTCCAGGCCCGCGCCAAGGCCGGCATCACCGGGGCGAAGCTCAAGGAGATGCGGCTGTTCCACTGGTCCATCACCTACGTGTCGCTGCTGTTCGTCGCCGTCGCGGTGGACCCCTTCCTGCGCTGACGGGGTGTGGGGGATCACCTCCACAGCAGCCGTACCGGTCGGTAGCATGCTGACCATGGCAGACATCCAGCAGGCGGACGAGCAGGCGGCGGGCTCCGCCGCCGCGACGAAGGCGGAGCAGCGGGCCGACAAGCAGGCGGTCCGGCTCGCCAAGCAGATCCGGGCCTTCGCGAGCGCGCACGGCGGCAGCGCCGAGGGCCAGCTCGCCCACATCGGCCGCGGCCGGACCCGGATCGCCCTGGTCGGCGCCAACGGCGAGTGGGGCAATCTGGTCGCCGACAGCTACCCCGCGGCCCAGAAGGCCGCCGAGCAGGCCGGCCTCTCCCTCCAGGACGACTTCGACGGCGCGTTGGCCGCGAAGGTCCGCACCGGCCGCTACGAGTGGTCGCGGATGGCCGGCATCCAGATCGGCGGCCCGGCCAACTCCTGACCGCCGACGCCCGCCCCGGTGCGCTGCGCCGGGGCGCAGCGTCCGCTACCTCACCACCGGCCCACCCGTTAAGCTCACCGGGCGCGAAGGACCGGCCACGTCCGGCGGGCTGACGGCGAGGAGAGGCGGATGGACACACTCCCCCCGCTCATCGACCAGCACAGCCACGGCGCCGTCCACGGTGAACTGGGCCTTGGCTCCTTCGAGACCCATCTGGCCTGCGCGCTCGGCGCCCGGGGCCCGGCGCCCGCGGGCACCACCCACTTCGACACCCGCACCGGCCTGGCGCTACGCCGCTGGTGCCCCCCGCTGCTGGGACTGGAGCCGCACTGCCCACCGGTGCGCTATCTGGCCCGCCGGCGCGAGGTGGGCGCCTTCCACGCGGGCCGGATGCTGCTGCGCGGTGCCGGTATCGGCACGTTCCTGGTGGAGTCCGGTGCGCCCGGCGAGCTCACCTCGGCCGCCGAACTCGCCGCCGCCGCTGCGGCCCCCGCCCACGAGATCGTCCGGCTGGAACCGCTCGCCGAGCAGGTCGCCGACACCTCGGGCAGCGTCGACGCGTTCCTCGGATACACCGCCGAGGCGCTCTACTCCGCCGCCCAGCACGCCACCGCCTTCGCCTCCGGCGCCGCCCACTGCGAGGGGCGGGCGCCGGCCGCCGGCGAGGTGCGGCGGGCCGCGGACCGCTGGCTGCGCGGCCGCCGCCCCGGGCAGCGACTGCGCGAACCGGTGCTGGTCCGGCACCTGTTGTGGAGCGCGGTGGCCGCCGGCCTCCCGGTCCAGCTCCACTGCCCCGACCCGCAACCGCTCGCCGCCTTCCTGCGCGCGACCACCGGGCTCGGCGCCGACCTCGTCCTGTTCCCCGGGCCGCCGTACCACCGGCAGGCCGCGCAGCTCGCCGCCGTGCACGCCCATGTCTACGCGGACACCGGTCCGTACCCCGAAGAGGCGCTGCGCCAGGCGCCGTTCGGCAAGCTGCTGTTCTCCTCGGGCGCGCGGGGGCTGCCCGAGCTCTACGTCACCGCCGCCCGGCTCTTCACGCGGGCGATGGCGCGCGTCGTGGGGGAGTGGACCGACGAGGGGCTGTGCGCCGCGGACGACGGGCGGCGGATCGCCGAGCTGGTCGGCTCGGGCACCGCCCGCCGGATCTACCGGCTCGTGGCGGACGCACCCAGGGCCCGTCCGACGGACCTGCGCGGACCCGCGCAGACCCCTGAAACGGGCCCTGTTCCTGGTACTTCAGCGGCGGACTAGGCGACGGGCTGGGGCGCCTGAGTCGCGGAGGCCTCGTCGGCGGCCGGCGTGCCGGGGGCGTCCTCCGGGCGCGGACCGCGGTCGCGCAGCGACAGGGCGAGGTACAGCACGGCGATCCACACCAGGGTCGAGCCGAGCATGTGGAGACCGACGACGATCTCGGGCAGGCCCATGAAGTACTGGGTGTAGCCGATGACGCCCTGGAAGGCGAGGCTGCCGAACAGTGCCAGTACCGCCCGGCGCGGGGCGGCCGGGGCCTTGACCGCGCGCAGCGCGAACCACAGGGCCACGCTCAGCCCGACCACGATGTAGACGAAGTCGACGTGGAGCTGGGTGATCTCCTGCCAGTCCAGCGGGATGCGGTGGACCTCGCGCGCATCGCCCGCGTGCGGCCCGGAGCCGGTGACGGCCGTGCCGACCAGGGTGAGCGTGGCGGTGGCCGCCACGAGCAGCCAGGCCAGCTGCCGGACCGGACGGGGAACCACGTCGCGCGGCGCGTCGTCGCCTTCCTTGGCGCGCTGCCAGCTCAGCACGGCGACCGTGAGCAGGGCGGTGGTGAGCAGGAAGTGCGCGGCGACCAGGTACGGGTTCAGGCCGGTCAGCACGACGATGCCGCCCCAGACCGCATTGCCCATCACGATCCAGAACTGCGCCCAGCCGAGCCGGGTGAGCGAGCGGCGGCGCGGCGCGCGGGCCCGTGCCGCCACGATGAACAGCCCGATGAAGGCGCACAGGACATAGGTCAGCAGGCGGTTGCCGAACTCGATGAGGCCGTGGATGCCCATCTCGGCGGTCGGGGCGAGGCTGCCCGGCGTGCACTGGGGCCATGTCGAGCAGCCCAGTCCGGACTCGGTCAGCCGGACCGCGCCGCCGGTCACGACGATGATCACGGCCATCACGACGGAGGCCAGTGCCGCCCGCTCGACCAGGCGCGCGGAGGGCTGCCAGCGGCGGGCGATCAGCTCAAGGGGATTCAGCGTGTTCGGCACGGGTGCCATCGTAGGCGGCGGCTTGTGCGCGTTTTCACGAGGGTCCGGTTCGTGCGGTCCGGTGGCCGATGTCCGGCCCTGACCTGCGGTCACTCCCACCGGAAGAACTTCGCCGCGGCGCCCAGGCCGAGCACCGCCCACACCGCGAGGATGCCCAGGTCGCCCCAGGGCATCCCGGCGCCGTGCTGGAGGACCGTCCGCAGGCCGTCCGAGAGTGCGGAGATCGGCAGGAACTGGAGCACCTGCTGGGCGGCGGCCGGGAACTTCGTCAGCGGGACGATCACCCCGCCGCCGACGAGCAGCAGCAGGAAGACCAGGTTGGCGCCGGCGAGGGTGGCCTCGGCCTTGAGGGTGCCGGCCATCAGCAGGCCCAGCCCGGAGAAGGCGGCGGTGCCCAGCAGGAGCAGCAGGACGACGGCGAGCGGGTTGCCGTGCGGGGACCAGCCCAGCGCCAGCGCGACCGCGGTCAGCAGGACGACCTGGAACACCTCGGTGACCAGCACCGCGCAGGTCTTGGCGGTCATCAGCCCCCAGCGCGGCAGCGGCGAGGCGGCCAGCCGCTTGAGCACGCCGTAGCGCCGCTCGAAGCCGGTGGCGATGGCCTGCCCGGTGAACGCCGTGGACATCACGGCCAGCCCCAGGATGCCCGGGGTGAGGAAGTCCACCGGCTCGCCGGCGCCGGTGTCGACGATGCGGACGGCCGAGAACAGCACCAGCAGCAGCGTCGGGATGACGACGGTCAGCAGCAGCTGCTCGCCGTTGCGCAGCAGCATCCTGGTCTCCAGCGCGGCCTGCGCGCGGATCATCCGGGGCAGCGGGGCCGCCCCGGGCCGCGGGGCGAACGTACCGGTCGCGGTGGTCATGCGCGCAGCTCCCTGCCCGTGAGTTCCAAGAAGACGTCCTCCAGGGTGTGCCGCTCGACGGCTATCGCGTCGGGCATCACCCCGTTCTGGGCGCACCACGAGGCCACGGTGGCCAGCAGCTGCGGGTCGATCCGGCCCTGGACGCGGTAGGTGCCGGCGGTCAGTTCGGCGGCGGCGCTGTCGGTGGGCAGCGCCTTGAGGAGCGAGGCGACGTCCAGACCGGGGCGGCCGCTGAAGCGCAGGCTGTTCTCCGCGCCGCCCTTGCACAGCTGCTCCGGGCTGCCCTGGGTGATGACCTTGCCGCCGTCGATGATCGCGACGTCGTCGGCGAGCCGCTCGGCCTCGTCCATGAAGTGGGTGGTCAGCACCACGCTGACGCCGTCGGCGCGGAGTTCCTCCACCAGCTCCCAGGTGGCGCGGCGGGCCTGCGGGTCGAGTCCGGCCGTCGGCTCGTCGAGGAAGACCAGTTCGGGGCGGCCGACCACGGCCATCGCCAGGGCCAGCCGCTGCTGCTGGCCGCCGGACAGCCGCCGGTAGGGGGTGCGCCCGCAGCTTCCCAGGCCGAGCCGGTCGATCAGCGCGTCGACGTCCAGGGGGTGGGCGTGCAGGGTGGCGGTGTGCCGCAGCATCTCCGCGGCCCGGGCGCCGGCGTAGACACCGCCGGACTGGAGCATCACGCCGATCCGGGGACGCAGCGCGGCGGCGTCGGCGACCGGGTCGAGACCCAGGACGCGGACGGTGCCGGCGTCCGGGCGGCGATAGCCTTCGCAGGTCTCGACCGTGGTGGTCTTGCCGGCGCCGTTGGGGCCGAGGACGGCGGTCACGGTGCCGCGCGCGACGGTGAGGTCGAGCCCGTCCACGGCGGTCTTGGTCCCGTACCGCTTCACCAGGCCGACGACCTCGACGGCGGGCTCGCGGCCGGAGGGGCGGGCGTCGCCCCCGGGGGAGGTGCTGGGCATGCCGGGAAGTCTACGGAGCGGGCCGGGGCGCCGGGAGCGGGGGCCGGAACCTCTACGGAGGGCATCCGGGGCAGGCGCTCCGGACGGGCCGGCGGTGGTTCCGGAGCGTGACGGACACGCCGATAATTAGGTAACCCTTAGTGATGGAGGCCACCGGTCCACGAGATGGGACAGGCTTGAATCGCTTTGACGAATTACGCAACAATGGCGTTGTGAAAAACGCGAGCGAGGGCCGGAAGGGGCCAGCCGCCCGGCAGGGCGTCGGCCCGGTCTCCTCCGCGCCCGCGCACGACGAGCAGCGCGGCACGCGCAACCGCGTCGCCCGCTCCATCCTCGACCACGGCCCGTCCACCGCGGCCGATCTCGCCCTCCGCCTGGAGCTGACCCCGGCCGCCGTCCGCCGCCATCTGGACGCGCTGGTCGCCGAGGGCGTCGTGGAGCCCCGCGAGAAGCGGGTCTACGGCACCCGCGGCCGCGGCCGTCCGGCCAAGGCCTTCGCCCTCACCGACTGCGGCCGGGACGCCTTCGACCAGGCCTACGACGGCCTCGCCGCCGATGCGCTGCGCTGGATCGCGCAGAGCGCGGGCGGGGGCGCCGAGGGCGAGGCGGCGGTCGCCGCGTTCGCCCGCGCACGGCTCGCCGCGCAGGCCGAGGGGTACCGCGAGGCGGTCGAGGCCGCCGGGCCGGACGCCCGCACCCAGGCCCTGGCCAAGGCATTGACCGCGGACGGGTACGCTGCTACGGCGCGCAGTGCGCCCAACCCACAGCTCGGTGAACAGCTCTGCCAGCACCACTGCCCGGTCGTCCATGTCGCCGAGCAGTACCCGCAGCTGTGCGAGGCGGAGACCGAAGTCTTCTCCCGATTGCTCGGGACCCACGTACAGCGCCTCGCCACCATCGCCCACGGCGACGGGGTGTGCACGACCTTCGTCCCGAAGGCCGGCGCCGGCAAGGCCGCTCACCGCACGGGTGAGCACACCACCAAGACCACCACAGCATCTGCAAGCACGGCCGGGAGGAACCCCGCATGACGCTCCCCACGGAGACTGCTCACCCTGAGCTTGAGGGCCTGGGCAACTACGAATATGGCTGGGCCGACTCCGACGCGGCCGGTGCCGCCGCCAAGCGCGGCCTGTCCGAGGCCGTCGTCCGCGACATTTCGGCGAAGAAGAGCGAGCCGGAGTGGATGCTCAAGCTGCGCCTCAAGGGGCTGAAGCTCTTCGACAAGAAGCCCATGCCGACCTGGGGCTCCGACCTGTCGGGCATCGACTTCGACAACATCAAGTACTTCGTCCGCTCCACCGAGCAGCAGGCCGCCTCCTGGGAGGAGCTGCCCGAGGACATCAAGAACACCTACGACAAGCTGGGCATCCCCGAGGCGGAGAAGCAGCGCCTGGTCGCCGGTGTCGCCGCGCAGTACGAGTCCGAGGTCGTGTACCACCAGATCCGCGAGGACCTGGAGAAGCAGGGCGTCATCTTCCTCGACACCGACACCGCGCTGAAGGAGCACCCGGAGCTCTTCCAGGAGTACTTCGGCACCGTCATCCCCGTCGGTGACAACAAGTTCGCGTCGCTGAACACCGCGGTCTGGTCCGGCGGTTCGTTCATCTACGTGCCCAAGGGCGTCCACGTGGACATCCCGCTCCAGGCCTACTTCCGGATCAACACCGAGAACATGGGCCAGTTCGAGCGGACGCTGATCATCGTCGACGAGGACGCCTACGTCCACTACGTCGAGGGCTGCACGGCGCCGATCTACAAGTCCGACTCGCTGCACTCCGCGGTCGTCGAGATCATCGTCAAGAAGGGCGGCCGCTGCCGCTACACGACCATCCAGAACTGGTCGAACAACGTCTACAACCTGGTCACCAAGCGCGCCGTGGCCTACGAGGGCGCGACCATGGAGTGGGTCGACGGCAACCTCGGCTCCAAGGTGACGATGAAGTACCCGGCGGTCTACCTCATGGGCGAGCACGCCAAGGGCGAGACCCTGTCCATCGCCTTCGCGGGCGAGGGCCAGCACCAGGACGCCGGCTCCAAGATGGTCCACATGGCGCCGAACACCTCCTCCAACATCGTCTCCAAGTCGGTGGCGCGGGGCGGCGGCCGGACCTCCTACCGCGGTCTGGTCGAGATCGGCGAGGGCGCCGCGGGCTCCAAGTCCAACGTGCTGTGCGACGCGCTCCTGGTGGACACCATCTCCCGCTCCGACACCTACCCCTACGTGGACGTCCGCGAGGACGACGTGTCCATGGGCCACGAGGCGACGGTCTCCAAGGTCAGCGAGGACCAGCTCTTCTACCTGATGGCCCGCGGCCTGTCCGAGGACGAGGCGATGGCGATGATCGTGCGCGGCTTCGTCGAGCCGATCGCCCGTGAGCTGCCGATGGAGTACGCGCTGGAGCTCAACCGGCTGATCGAGCTGCAGATGGAAGGCGCGGTCGGCTGACCGGCGTCCCCACGCAGCGACTGACTCCCTCAAGAACGCAGAAAGCGAGCTAGACGACAGCCATGGCTGAGGCTCAGACGACTATCCCGGCGGGTTCCACGACCACCGGTTCCATCGCGGTGGCCGCGGAGTCCACCGTCGCCACCCGGATGAGCGCCCCGCCGTCCTACGACGTGGCGGACTTCCCGGTGCCGCACGGCCGCGAAGAGGAGTGGCGGTTCACGCCGCTGGCCCGCCTCAAGGGCCTGCACGACGGCACCGCCGCGGCCGGCGGTCCCGACCTGAAGGTCGACATCACCGCGCCCGAGGGCGTCACCCACGAGCTCGTCGACCGCGCCGACCCGCGGGTCGGCAAGGCCGGCAAGCCGGTGGACCGGATCGCCGCCCAGGCGTACAGCTCCTTCGAGAAGGCGTCGGTGCTCTCCGTCCCGAAGGAGACGGTGCTCGGCGAGCCGATCCGGATCAAGGTGCACGGCGAGGGCGGCACCGCCTTCGGCCACCAGGTCATCGAGCTCGGCGCGTTCGCCGAGGCCGTCGTGGTCATCGACCACACCGGCTCCGGTGTGCTCGCCGCCAACGTCGACTACCTCCTCGGCGACGGCGCCAAGCTGACCGTGGTCTCCGTCCAGGACTGGGACGACGACGCCGTCCACTGCGGCCAGCACAACGCCCTGGTCGGCCGGGACGCCTCCTTCAAGTCCGTGGTCGTCACCTTCGGCGGCGACCTGGTCCGCCTGCACCCGCGGATCGACTACGCCGGCCCCGGCGGCGAGGCCGAGCTCTACGGCCTGTACTTCACCGAGGCCGGTCAGCACCAGGAGCACCGCCTCTTCGTCGACCACGACACGCCCAACTGCCGCTCGCACGTGACGTACAAGGGCGCGCTCCAGGGCCAGGACGCGCACGCGGTCTGGATCGGCGACGTCCTGATCCAGGCGGCCGCCACCGGCACCGACACCTACGAGCTCAACCGCAACCTCGTCCTCACCGACGGCGCGCGGGTGGACTCGGTGCCCAACCTGGAGATCGAGACCGGCGAGATCGTCGGTGCCGGCCACGCCTCGGCGACCGGCCGCTTCGACGACGAGCAGCTCTTCTACCTGATGGCCCGGGGCATCCCGGCCGACGAGGCCCGCCGGCTGGTCGTGCGCGGCTTCTTCGCCGAACTGGTCCAGCAGATCGGCCTCCCGGACGTCGAGGAGCGCCTGATGAACAAGGTCGAAGCCGAGTTGGAAGCGGCCGCGGCATGAGTTACGTACGCGTCGCCGCACTGAGCGAGCTGGAGGAGGACACCCCGAAGCGGGTGGAGATCGACGGCACGCCCATCTCGCTGGTGCGCACCGAGGGCGAGGTGTTCGCGATCAACGACATCTGCTCGCACGCGAACGTCTCGCTCGCCGAGGGCGAGGTCGAGGACTGCGCCATCGAGTGCTGGCTGCACGGCTCCAGCTTCGACCTGCGCACCGGCAAGCCGTCCGGCCTTCCCGCGACGCGCCCCGTCCCCGTTTACCCCGTAAAGATCGAAGGGGACGACGTGCTCGTCTCCGTCACCCAGGAGTCCTGAGTCACCCATGGCAACGCTTGAGATCCACGACCTGCACGTCTCCGTCGAGGCCGAGAACGGTCCGCGCGAGATCCTGAAGGGCGTCGACCTGACCGTGAAGCAGGGCGAGACGCACGCCATCATGGGCCCCAACGGCTCCGGCAAGTCGACTCTCGCCTACTCCCTCGCGGGTCACCCGAAGTACACCGTCACCGGCGGCACCGTGACCCTCGACGGCGAGGACGTCCTTGCGATGTCCGTCGACGAGCGCGCCCGGGCCGGCGTCTTCCTCGCCATGCAGTACCCGGTCGAGGTCCCCGGTGTCTCGGTCTCCAACTTCCTGCGCACCTCCGCCACCGCGATCCGCGGTGAGGCCCCCAAGCTGCGGCTGTGGGTCAAGGAGGTCAAGGAGGCCATGGAGCGCCTTCAGATGGACCCGGCGTTCGCCGAGCGCAACGTCAACGAGGGCTTCTCCGGCGGTGAGAAGAAGCGCCACGAGATCCTCCAGCTGGAGCTGCTGAAGCCGGCCGTCGCGATCCTCGACGAGACCGACTCCGGCCTCGACGTCGACGCGCTGCGGATCGTCTCCGAGGGCGTCAACCGCATCCGCGAGACCGGCCAGGTGGGCACCCTGCTCATCACCCACTACACGCGGATCCTGCGCTACATCAAGCCCGACCACGTCCACGTCTTCGCCAACGGCCGGATCGCCGAGTCCGGCGGCCCGGAGCTGGCGGACAAGCTGGAGGCCGAGGGCTACGAGGCTTACGTGAAGGGTGGTACGACCGCGTGACACAGCTGCCGGGCCTCCTCGACACAGAGGCGATCCGTAAGGACTTCCCCCTCCTGGACCGTCAGGTCCACGACGGGAAGAAGATCGTGTACCTGGACAACGCGGCGACGTCCCAGAAGCCGCGCCAGGTCCTCGACGCCCTGAGCGCCTACTACGAACGTCACAACGCCAACGTCCACCGCGGCGTGCATGTGCTCGCCGAGGAGGCCACGGCGCTGTACGAAGGCGCCCGCGACAAGGTCGCCGCCTTCATCAACGCGCCCAGCCGCGACGAGGTGATCTTCACCAAGAACGCCTCGGAGTCGCTCAACCTCGTGGCGAACATGCTCGGTTGGGCCGACGAGCCCTACCGGGTGGACCGCGACACCGAGATCGTCATCACGGAGATGGAGCACCACTCCAACATCGTCCCGTGGCAGCTGCTCTCGCAGCGCACCGGCGCGAAGCTGAAGTGGTTCGGTCTCACCGACGACGGCCGGCTGGACCTCACGAACATCGACGAGGTCATCACCGACCGCACCAAGGTGGTCTCCTTCACCCTGGTGTCCAACCTCCTGGGCACCGTCAACCCGGTCGAGGCGATCGTCCGGCGCGCCCAGGAAGTCGGCGCGCTGGTGGTCATAGACGCCTCGCAGGCCGCACCGCACATGGTCCTGGACGTCCAGGCGCTCCAGGCCGACTTCGTGGCCTTCACCGGCCACAAGATGTGCGGTCCGACCGGCATCGGCGTGCTGTGGGGCCGTCAGGAACTGCTGGAGGACCTCCCGCCGTTCCTCGGCGGCGGCGAGATGATCGAGACCGTCTCGATGCACTCCTCTACCTACGCCCCCGCGCCGCACAAGTTCGAGGCCGGTACGCCCCCGATCGCCCAGGCCGTCGGCCTCGGTGCGGCGGTGGACTACCTCACCTCGATCGGCATGGAGAACATCGAGCGCCACGAGCACGCGATCACCGAGTACGCCGTCAAGCGGCTGCTGGAGGTCCCCGACCTCAAGATCATCGGCCCGAGCACGGCCGAGGACCGCGGTGCGACGATCTCCTTCACGCTCGGCGACATCCACCCGCACGACGTCGGCCAGGTGCTGGACGAGCAGGGCATCGCCGTCCGGGTGGGGCACCACTGCGCGCGTCCGGTCTGCCTGCGCTACGGAATTCCCGCGACCACGCGAGCGTCGTTCTACCTGTATTCCACCCCGGCCGAGGTCGACGCCTTGGTCGAGGGCCTGGAACACGTCCGCAACTTCTTCGGTTGATGAGTACCGCGGTCATGCAGACACAGCGGATGAGGACGAGGACTGACTGAGTCGTGAAGCTGGATTCCATGTACCAGGACGTCATCCTGGACCACTACAAGCACCCCCACGGGCGCGGGCTCCGGGACGGCGACGCCGAGGTGCACCACGTCAACCCCACGTGCGGCGACGAGATCACGCTGCGTGTGCGGCTCGACGGCACCACCGTCGAGGACGTGTCCTATGAGGGCCAGGGCTGCTCGATCAGCCAGGCCAGTGCGTCGGTGCTCAACGACCTCCTGGTCGGCAAGGAGCTCGGCGAGGCGCAGAAGATCCAGGAGACCTTCCTGGAGCTGATGCAGTCCAAGGGCCAGGTGGAGCCGGACGACGCCATGGAGGAGGTGCTGGAGGACGCGGTGGCGTTCGCCGGCGTCTCCAAGTACCCGGCGCGCGTGAAGTGCGCCCTGCTCAGCTGGATGGCCTGGAAGGACGCCACGGCCAAGGCCCTTTCCCAGGAGGCGAAGACCGCATGACCGACACCCCGACCACCACCAAGCCGGCCTCGGAGGAAGAGGTCCGCGAGGCGCTGTACGACGTCGTCGACCCCGAGCTCGGCATCGACGTCGTCAACCTCGGGCTGATCTACGGCATTCACGTCGACGATGCCAACATCGCCACCATCGACATGACGCTGACCTCGGCGGCCTGCCCGCTGACCGACGTCATCGAGGACCAGGCGAAGTCCGCCACGGACGGGATCGTCAACGAGCTGAAGATCAACTGGGTCTGGATGCCGCCGTGGGGCCCCGACAAGATCACCGACGACGGTCGCGAGCAGCTGCGTGCACTGGGGTTCAACGTCTGACGCACCCCGCAGCGGCCCTGCCGCACACGATGTCACGGCCGTGCCCGCCGGTTCTCCCGGCGGGCACGGCCGTTTTCCGTTGTCCGCCGCCCGGCATGCCCGGCGTTATGTACGCCCGTACGCATCGGTGTGTACGCTCGTACGCATGGCCTATGTGACGCTCGCCTGCGCGATCCTCTCCGAGATCCTCGCGACCACATCGATGAAGTACAGCCATGGCTTCAGCAAGCTGTGGCCCTCGCTCGGCACCGCGTTCGGGTACGTACTCGCCTTCGCGCTGCTCGCCCAGACGCTCAAGTCCATGAGCATCGGCACCGCCTATGCGATCTGGTCCGGTGCGGGCACCGCGGTGATCGCCGCGATCGGCATGGTGTTCCTGGGCGAGAGCACCAGCACGCTCAAGATCCTCGGGGTGCTGCTGGTCATCGCCGGCGTGGTGGTGCTCAACCTCGACGGTGCGCACTGATGGCCCGGCGCTACGACCCGGACCGACGGCAGCGGATCATCGACGCGGCCCTCGCGGTGGTCGGCGAGCGGGGCATCGCCGGGCTCAGCCACCGCGCGGTGGCCGCCGCGGCGGACGTCCCGCTGGGCTCGACGACGTACCACTTCGCCACCCTCGACGACCTGCTGGTCGCCGCGCTGCGGCAGGCCAACGGCCGGTGGCTTTCGGACTTCGCCCGCTGGGTGGACGGTATCGACCCCGCCGTCCCGCTCGCCGACGAGGTGGCCCGGCTGGTCGCCGAGACCCTCGCCGGGGACCGGGCGCGGGTGGAGTTGGAGTACGAGCTGTATCTGGCCGCGCTGCGCCATGCGGCGGTGCGGCCGATCGCGGCCGAGTGCCAGGACGAGATGGTGGCGCTGCTCGGCCGGCGGATCGGCAACGCGGCCACCGCCCGGGTGGTGGTGGCCGTCACCGACGGGCTGCTGCTCCAGCACCTGCTGACCGGCCAGCCGTTCCAACCGGCCGTGGTGCGCGAGGGGTTGGCGGGCGTGCTGGGCGCCGGCCGCTGACCGGCGGGTCGGGGCGGGGCGGCCGGTTCGGATCGTGCGACCGGGCGGCCGGTGGCCGGGGCCGGGGACCGGTTCGCCTCGGCGGGCGGGCTCCGGTTAGGTTTCCAGCATGACCGATGCTGCAACTCTTCGTACCACCGGCGCCGTCGCCGCCGGGCTCGCCACCGTCGCCTCCGACGGCACCGTTCTCGACACCTGGTTCCCCGCGCCCCAGCTGGTCGACGCGCCCGGCCCGGCCGGCACCGAGCAGCTGGCCGACGACCGCGCCGCCGAGCTGCTGGGCGACGCCGTCCGCAAGGCCGTCGGCCCCGACCCGGTCCGCGGCGTGGAGGTCGTGGCCGTCCGCACGGTCATCGCCTCCCTGGACGCCAAGCCGCTGGACGCGCACGACGCCTACCTGCGTCTGCACCTGCTCAGCCACCGCCTGGTCAAGCCGCACGGCCAGAGCCTGGAGGGCGTCTTCGGCCTGCTGGCCAACGTCGCCTGGACCTCGCTCGGCCCGGTGGCCGTCGACCAGCTGGAGACGGTCCGCCTCAACGCCCGCGCCGAGGGCCTGCACCTCCAGGTCACCAGCGTCGACAAGTTCCCGCGGATGACCGACTACGTGGCGCCCGCCGGCGTCCGGATCGCCGACGCCGACCGGGTGCGGCTGGGCGCCCACCTCGCCGCCGGCACCACCGTCATGCACGAGGGCTTCGTCAACTTCAACGCCGGCACGCTGGGCACCTCCATGATCGAGGGCCGGATCAGCGCCGGTGTGGTGATCGGCGACGGCACCGACATCGGCGGCGGCGCCTCCACGATGGGCACCCTCTCCGGCGGCGGCAAGCAGGTCATCTCGATCGGTGAGCGCTGCCTGCTCGGCGCCGAGTCCGGCATCGGCATCGCGCTCGGCGACGAGTGCGTGGTCGAGGCCGGTCTGTACGTCACCGCCGGCACCCGGGTCACGCTGCCCGACGGCCAGATCGTCAAGGCGCTGGAGCTGTCCGGCGCCGACAACATCCTCTTCCGCCGCAACTCGACCACCGGCACGGTCGAGGCCCGCCCGAACAAGGCGGTCTGGGGCGGTCTGAACGAGATCCTGCACAGCCACAACTGAGTGGCAGCGCCTGCGCAGCCGGCGCCCCGGGCCCGGCCGGCCGACCCGCTGGGCCCGGGGCGCCCGCGCGTCCGGACCCATCGGGCGGCCGGTCCCGAACCGGTCAACTCCCGCCCGGCGCCGGTAGGGTGACGGCCATGCGTGATCTTGTGGCGGGCATACGGTACGTGGGCCGGGGCGTGCGCTGGGCCGCCCAGCACGGCCGGTGGTGGGGGTTCGGGCTGATCCCGGCCCTGATCGCGCTGGTGCTCTACGCCGGGGCGATGGTCGCGCTGGTCCTGGGGGCCGGCGAGTTCGCCGCCTGGGCGACGCCGTTCGCCGACGGCTGGGGTTCGCCCTGGCAGGGGCTGCTGCGCGGGGTGTTCGTGGCGCTGCTGCTGGCCGGCGGGCTGACCCTGTCGGTGCTGACGTTCACCGCCGTCACCCTGCTGATCGGCGACCCCTTCTACGAGTCGCTGTCGGAGCACGTCGAGGAGGGCGAGGGCGGCTGCCCGCCCGGCCCGGACCGCCCGCTGTGGCGGGAGATCGGCATCGCGCTGCGGGACATGGCCCATGTGCTGCTGCGGGCCGCCGGGTTCGGGGTGCTGCTCTTCCTGCTGGGCTTCCTGCCGGTCGTCGGGCAGACCGTCGTCCCGGCCGTCGGCTTCTGCGTCTCGGGGTTCTTCCTCACCGTCGAGCTGACCACGGCGGCGATGCAGCGCCGGGACGTCCCGGTCCGGGCGCGGCTGCGGCTGCTGCGCGGGCGGCTGGGGCTGGCGATCGGCTTCGGGACCCCGCTGGTGCTGCTGTTCCTGATCCCCTTCGCGGCGGTGGTGCTGATGCCCGGTGCGGTGGCCGGGGCCACCCTGCTGGTGCGGGACGTGGCGCCGGCCGGTCCGGGCGCCGGGCCGGCCGCAGCGGACGGGGCCGGGCCCGAGGAGCAGGCGGTGCCGGCCTCCTGGTGACCGCGCCCCGCGCACACACGTCACGACCCCGCGCACGCCCGACACGACGGAAACGGCCGCCGCACCCTGAGGTGCGGCGGCCGTTCGAGCATGCCCTGCCCTGCTCTGCCCGCGTCAGTCAGCCTTGCGCGACCGCGGCTTCAGGTCCTGGGTGCGCTCTGAGGCGGACTCCTCCGACTGCGGCCGGTGCTGCTCGGAGCGCCGCTCGGCGGCCCGGTCCTGCTTGCCCGACTTACGGTTCTGCGACTTCGGCATCATGACTCCCTTTGTCTCGCCGAAACGGTGCTTACCAGCCCAGTACCGCACCGCCGGGCCCGGTCGGCGCCCGGGGAGGGGCCGGTGGAGTGACGCGTCGCTCACCGTGGGTGAGGCAGGGGGCTCGGCTCAGGGCTTGATCCGCAGCACCTGCGGGTCGTGGTCGCTGGTCTGGTCCGCGTACTCGGCGTTGATGTGCACGATGTCGTAGTCGGTGCGGGTCAGCGCCCTGCTGGTGAGCAGGTGGTCCAGCACCTGGGAGTTGCCCTGGTAGACGTAGCTGTAGCGCTCGGCCGGGGGCAGCTTGGTGACCTGGTCGGTGAGCACGCCGCCGCTGGTGAGGGTCTTCAGCGCGGGCGAGAACTGGTAGTCGTTGAGGTCTCCGGCCACCACCACGTCGGCCTTGGGGTCCTTGGCCAGCAGCTCCTTGACGAAGGTGTTGACCAGCTTCGCCTGGGCGGTGCGCTGGACCTCCGAGGTCCGGGCCGGCGGCTGGAAGCGGCTGTCCAGGCCCTGGTCGCCGCCCTTGGAGTTGAAGTGGTTGGCGATCACGAAGACCCGGCTGCCGGGCTTGCCGCGCAGCGCGAACGCGCCGACCAGCGGCTTGCGGCTGGTCTTCCACGCCGCGTCGGTGGGCGCGATCCGGCCCGGCGAGGCGGACAGCCCGGCCCGGCCGTGGTCGTCGACGACCTTGACCGGCGTGGTCGCGTCGCCGCCCTTGACGTCGGTGAACGCCACCCGCTGCGGGTTGAAGAGGAACGCCACCCGGATGTTGCCGCCGGGCTGCCCGCCGTCCTGGTCGTTCTCCGGGTCGATCGAGCGCCACTGGTAGGCCGGGCCGCCGGCCGCCTCGATGGCGTCGGTGAGCTTCGTCAGGGTGGTCCCGGCGGTGACCGTCCCGTCGTCCTTGGCACCGCTGTCGTCCTGGACCTCCTCCAGGGCGACGACGTCGGGGGCGGCGAGGTTGTGCACCAGCCCCTTGGCCAGCCGGTCGAACTTGGCCTGCGGGTTGTCCGGGGCGAGGTTCTCGACGTTGTACGTCGCCACCGCCAGCTCGTGGGCGGTCTGCTTGCGGGTGACCTCGGGCGCCGGGGTGCGGGCGGTGAGCGTGCCCAACTCGGTGGCCTGGAGGGTGTAGCCGCCGAAGTTGTCGTAGTCCAGCGGGCCGGCGGTGGTGCCGGTCAGCCGGTCGCCGACGTTGGCGACGGGGAACGGCCGCTGGGAGAAGGGGACCAGCGACTGCACCTTGACGCGGCCGCCGTTGGGGTCGGCGTACCCGCCGTAGAGGGTGCCGCCGCGGGCGGTGCGGTGGTGGTTCGGGGTGGCGGTCACCCACAGCTCGTTGTGGGTGTTGGTGGGGCCGACGACCGGGGCGTCGGAGACGGCGACCCGCATGCCCTCCAGCGACTCCAGGCGGTCCAGCGCGTACTTGGCGGGTCGCAGGGTGCGGGACTCGATGCTCCGGCCGCCCGCGTCGGGCGCGTAGGCCGCCGGGATCGCGGAGGCGTCGAGCCTGACCGGGGCGGGCAGCGGCTGGTTGCTCGCCCTGACCGTCCAGGTGGCGTCGGTGATCTCGGTGACGGACTGGCCGCCGGCGTCCTTGCCGCCGGGGTAGTACTCGCTGACCGTGCCGCTGAAGCCGATCGCGTCGCCGACCGCGACCTGGGGCGTCACCGTGCCGGTGAAGACGAAGACCGCCTCGCTGGTCGCGGGGTCGTCGTCCGGGTGCGGGTCCTGCACCCAGAAGCCGCGGGACGAGCCGAAGGACCGGATCGCGGTGACGGTGCCGGGGACGTCGGCGACCTGCTTCCCGGCCAGCGGGGATATCCGGGTCGTGCCCTGGATGTCGTGGATCCGGGTGCCGGCCGCCGAGGCGGGCTGCACGCTGAGCAGCCCGCCGGCGAGGGCGGCGACGGCCACCGCGCTGTAGAGGGCCGGTCTGCGGAGCGTACGACGGGATGGCATCCATGCCTCCGGGAGAAGGGGGGAGAAGAGGGGGGCGGGCCGGAACCGGCGCCGCGCTACGCGCGTCAATCTCTTGTGCGCGCAAGGGAGTTGTCAAGGTTCTCCGGGTGGACGGCGGCGTACGGGCAGGTGAACCGCCCGGGATGGGCAGGATTACGTCTACGCTTGGGCGGCGCACAAGCCGATGTCCGTCCGAGGAGCTGAGCCAGATGTCCGCAGATCGCCCCACCATGCCGCCGGTGCGGCTGGCTTCCGAAGCGGAGCTGGCCCGCGAGGCGCTGAGCGCCCCGCTGATGGCCCGGGCCGCCGGGCTCGCCCGCTGGGCCGGTTCCGGCGTCCCGGTCGCCGTCGGCGGCGAGCTGGTCGAGAAGTCGCTCGCGGCCGCCACCGAGCACCTGGGCCTGGCCGCCGACGAGGACGGCCCCGCCTACACCGCCGAGGCGTGGCAGCTGGCGGTGGACACCGGACTGGTCGAGATCACCGAGACCGAGGACGCGGACGCCGACGACCTCCCCGACGACGCCCAGGTCGGCACCGCCACCCCGGGCGAGGAGCTGGCTCTGCTCAGCTCCGGCAGCCCCCAGGACATCCTGGACATCTGGCTCGGCGGCATGGAGACCGTGCTCGCCGACGCGGTCGCCCCGGACCTCTCCGACCTCGCCGACCAGCTCGCCGAGGGCGGCGAGCTGGACCTGGACGCCCTCGACTGGAATCCGGAGGAGGAGGCCGAGCTGCTGGACGGCATCCTCGGCAACCTCTACCTCCTCAGCGCCCTGAGCGACGCCTCCGACCAGGACGTCCCGCTGCCCGCACTGGCCGCCTCCATGATCGTCCCGGACGACATGGACGAGCCCACCGACGAGATCCTCGAAGAGGTCTCCGAGGCGATGATGCGGCTGGACGACCAGTTCCGGGTGCTGGAGCCGATCGGGCTGGTCGCCTACCGGCCGGTCGACGAGGCGCTCATCGAGGAGCTGGACGAGGACGGCGAGACGGTCCGGGCGGCCGAGCCGCTCCAGGACGAGGACGTCGCCCGCTACGGCATGGTGCGGCTCACCCCGCTCGGCGTCTGGGCGGTCCGCGCCCGGATGCTGGATGCCGGCGTGGACGCCCCGGCCGTCGGCGACCTCGCCGACAAGAGCGCCGACGCCCTGCTGGAGGCGCTGCCCGACTACCCCGAGGTGCTGGCCCAGGCGGAGTCCGAGCAGTGGCTCGCCGCCCGCACCCCGCTGGACGCGGCCCGCGACCTGCTCGCGGCCGCCCGCGGTGACGACGAGCGCGGCCCGCTGCGCCGGCTCGCCGCCCAGCAGGCCCTCTCCCTGATCACCCCCGACGCCGAGCCGGCACTGCGCGAGGTGCTCGACGACCGCTACCTGGGCGGACTGGCCCGGGTCTGGCTCGCCGAGCGCGGGCTGCCCGACATCCCCGAGCCGTCCCAGGACATGGTCTTCTGGCTGACCGTGGACACCATCGCGGCCCAGCTGGGCGACCCCGACGACGAGGCCGCCGCCGAACTCCAGGAGCTGGTACGGGGGTTGACCGAGCAGCACAGCGGGTTCTTCGACGAGGTCTGGCGGGTGGACCACCCGGCCGCCGCCGATGTGCTGGAGGCCATGGGGCAGCTGCACCCGGACAAGAAGGCCGCCAAGGAGGCGCGCAAGGCGGCGTTCAAGGCGCGGTCGCGGCAGTCCGACTGAAGCCCCGGGCGCGCGCGCCGCTTCCACTGCGGCGGCCGGCGCCGCGTCCCCCGCGGGCGCGGCGTCAGCCGGCCGGGGCCGTCGCGGTGATCAAGTAGTAGTCCAGCAGCCCCGTTTGATACGCCGTCAGATATTGCCGGGGCCACTTGTCGCGCAGCTCTGCCCGCTGCGCCATATAGCGGTCGTACGACTCCCAGACGCCGTCGCCGATCGGTGTCACCGCGATGTCCCGCAGGCCGGCCGCGTCGAACGTCGCGGCCACGTCGTCCACCAGGTGCGTCACGTCCAGCCCGTCGGCGTACGGGGGCAGCAGCTCGGGCAGGACCTGCACCGCGTCCGGGACCCGGGCGAGGAACGTGGCCAGTGCGAAGTGGCCGCCCGGGCGCAGCACCCGCACCGTCTCGCGGGCGAAGCCGGCCATATCGCGGAAGTGCTGGGCGGCCTCGACGGAGTAGACGACGTCGGCGCAGGCGTCCGGCAGCGGCATCCGCTGGGCCGGGCCGAGCACGAACTCCAGCCGGCGGGGGCCGGCGCCGTGGGCGAGCAGCGCGGCGTTGGCCTCCAGGGCGCGGGCGATCTGGTCCGGGTGGGCGTCCAGGCCGATCACGGAGGCGAAGTCGAACTCCCGCAGAGCCAGCGCACAGCCCAGGCCGCGCCCGCAGCCGACCTCCAGGGCGGTGTGGCCGCGCGGCCGGTCGACGGTGTCCAGCACCAGCCGGTAGAGGTCCTGCTCGCTGCGGAGCCGGTCCTCCTCGGTCAGCGGCCGGTCAGCGGGCTCGGGCAGCCAGGCCCAGTAGCCGAAGTTGATGAAGCCGCCGGTGAGCGCGGGGACGGTGCTGAGGTCCTCCGGACCGTAGGTGGCGGCGACCCGGTCGGGCAGGTCCGGCCGGGCTGCGCCGTCCGGGTGGTCCGGGTGCGCGGGCCGGCCGTTTCCGCCGGCCGGGGGCGGCTGCTGGGTCATCGGACGCTCCTCGTCGTTGGCCGTGGAGGAAGGGACCGAGGGGGCGTGGGGCGGGGTCCCGGACGCGGGCGGGTGTCGCGGGGCGGGGGCTGGACGATGCGGACGACACAATTCTCGGTCCTGGAGCGCTCCGGCACCAGGGCACGGAACCGGCCGACGGCGGCGGTGCGGGGCGCCGTGGAGCAGGGCCGGCGGGTGCGAGGGGCCGGGGCGGCCCGCCGCACCCCCTGCCTGCGGTTACAGCGCGGCGGCCGCGGGCTTGACCATGCCGCGCACGGTGCGGGCGTCGACGAAGCTGCCCAGCGCGGTCATCTCCCACTCGCCGGAGTGCCGGCGGATCAGCTTGGCCATCAGCACGCCGGTGCGCGCTTCGGAGTCGGTCAGCTCGAAGCGGACCAGTTCCTCGCCGGTCTGGGCGTCGGTCAGCCGGCAGTACGCCTGGGCGACGTCGGAGAACTTCTGGCCGCTGAAGGAGTTGACGGTGAAGACCAGGCCGGTGACCTGCGGGGGGATTCCGCCGAGGTGCACGGTGATCACCTCGTCGTCGCCGGCGCCGTCCCCGGTGAGGTTGTCGCCGGAGTGCTGGACGGCGCCGTCCAGGATCAGGAGTTTGCCGAAGTAGCAGCTGTCGACCTTGCCGCGGTCCGGGCCGTAGGCGATGACCGAGGCGTCCAGGTCGATGCTCCGGCCGCGCCGGGCGGGCTCCCAGCCCAGGCCCATCCGGACCGCGGTGAGCAGCGGGCGACCGCCCTTGACCAGCGAGACGGTCTCGTTCTTCCGCAGGCTGACCCGGCCCTTGTCGAGGTTGACCTTGCCGGGCGCGGGCGCGGGCGGCGGGGGCACCGGGGCGGGACCCGGCGGCGCCGGCGGCGGGGCGAGCGGAGCGGGGGGACCGGTGGGCGGTGCCCACTGGGCCGGGGGCACGGGCGCCGGGGGCGCCTGGGGGACCGGGGGCGCCGCGGGCATCGGCGGGGCCGGCGGCCCGGGCGCGGGGGCGGGCTCGGCCACGTCCACCCCGAAGTCGGTGGCGATGCCGGCGAGCCCGTTCGCGTACCCCTGGCCGACGGCGCGGACCTTCCAGCCGCCGCCGCGGCGGTAGAGCTCCACGACCACCAGCGCGGTCTCCGGGCCCAGCCGCGGCGGGGTGAAGGTGGCCAGGACGCCGCCGCCGTCCGCGTCGCGGACCGTGCCGGTCGGCTCGGTGCCGGCGAAGGTGGTGCCGGGCGCGTCCAGGCTCGCGGTGACCACGACCTTGTCGATGTCCGGCGGCACCGCGGCGGTGTCCACCGTGATGGTGTCGCCGCCGGGCGCCGCGTGGTGGCTCACGCCGGGCGCGGTGGGCTGGTTGTAGAAGACGAAGTCGTCGTCGGAGCGCACCGAGCCGCCGGCGGTGAGCAGCAGGCCCGACACGTCCAGCCGCGCGGGGGCGGTGACGGTCACCGCCACCCGCGCGGCGGTGAGCGGGAGGTTCGAGCCAGGAGTCATTGCGGTCATGACAGCCCTAACGACCAGGAGGGTGTGCGCGGTTCCGGCGGGTGCCCGGGCGGGTCAGCGCCGCGCCCGGGAGCTGCCGAAGAGCAGCCGGTAGGCGATCAGCAGGACCAGGGACCCGGCCACCGCGGCGATCCACATCGATGGGTCGTAGAAGTCCCGCGGGATCGGGCGGTCCAGGATGCGGGTGGAGAGCCAACCGCCGATGAAGGAGCCGGCGATGCCGATCAGGGTGGTGCCGACCAGGCCGCCCGGGTCCCGCCCGGGCAGCAGGACCTTCGCGATCAGGCCCGTGACCAGACCCAGTACGAGCCAGCTGACGATGCCCATGGTGTGTTACCTCGTTCCGTGTTCCGTGCTGACCTGCCCGAACGCGGTGTACCGGGGTCGGACAGGCGGTGTCTCCCCAAGGACGCGACAGGGCCTGGCGAGGTTCCGTGCTCGGCTGGTTCGCCCCGGTATCGGGGTCAATGAGGCCAGATGGGCGGATTGGTGCAGAAGGTGCCGCCGAGATGGGCGTGGTCGGGGTCGTCCGGGGCGAGTTCCCCCTGGGCGGCGAGCAGGGCCGCGGCGTAGGGCTCGGAATCGTCCTGCGGGTCGTAGCCGAGGGCGCGGGCGGTGGACAGGTCCCACCACAGGCGGGTGTTGGCGGAGGAGGCGTAGGCGACGGTGTGGCCGACGCCCTCGGCGGTGAGCGCGGCGTGCAGCAGCCGGGCGCAGTCCGCCGGGCTCAGCCAGAGGGAGAGCATCCGCACCGTCGTCGGCTCCGGGAAGCAGGAGCCGATGCGCAGCGAGACGGTCTCGATGCCGTGCCGCTCCCAGTAGAGGGCGGCGAGGTCCTCGCCGAAGCACTTGGAGAGGCCGTAGAAGGTGTCGGGGCGGTGCGGGGTGTCGGCCTGGAGGGCGGCGGAGCCGTCCGGGGGGCGCGGGGCGAAGCCGACGGCGTGGTTGGAGGAGGCGAAGACCACCCGGCGCACGCCCGCCTCGCGGGCCGCCTCGTAGAGCCGGTAGGTGCCCTCGATGTTGGCCCGCAGGATCTTCTCGAACGACGACTCCAGGGAGATGCCGGCGAGGTGGACGATGGCGTCGACCCCGTGGACCGCCGCGCGCAGCGCCTCGGCGTCCGCCAACTCCGCGGTGACGGCGTCCGGTTCGCCCTCGACCGGCCGCTGGTCGAAGAGCCGCAGCCGGTAGCCGAGGGGCGGCAGCAGCGTGCGCATCAGAGTGCCGACGCCGCCGGCGGCGCCGGTGAGCAGAACGGTGCGGGGTGCGGTCATGGGCGGTACTCCTCGGGCGGGACGGTGGGGTCGGGTGCGCGATCCGGGTTCAGCTGGCCGGCCACGCTAGGGAGGCCGATCCCGGCCGGTCAAGACGGTTGACGGGGTGCGCGAAAGGGCTTGTGCGGTGGCGGCCGGGGACCCTTGACCCACCCGGGACGGCGGCCCTACCGTGACGCCGTTCAGGCACCTGGACATCGGTCATGCACGTAGATGAGCACGCGCCCGCGTATGCCAAGGAGAGCCCATGACCGCCGCATCCCCTTCCCCGGCCGCCGACGGGCCGCGCCCCCGGCTCGCCGACCGCCTCGACGGACTGCTGTTCTTCCCCGTGACCGCGTACGCCGCCGACGGCGCGCTGGACCTGGACGCCTTCCGGGCCCATGTGCGCGCCGGTGTCGACGCCGGCGCGGGCGCCGTCTTCCCCTGCTGCGGCACCGGCGAGTTCTCCGCGCTCGCCCCCGACGAGTACGCCGCCTGCGTCGCCGTCGCGGTGGACGAGGCCGCCGGCCGGGTCCCGGTGCTCGCCGGCACCGGCTACGGCACCGCGCTCGCCGCCGAGTTCGCCCGCCTCGCGCACACCGCCGGCGCCGACGGACTGCTCGCCCTGCCGCCCTACCTCGTCCGGCCCGACCAGTCCGGCCTGCTCCGCCACTACACCGCACTCGCCGCCGCGACCCCGCTGCCGGTCATGGTCTACCAGCGCGACAACGCCGTCTTCGCCCCGGACACCGTCGCCGCCCTGGCCACCACCCCCGGCATCCTCGGCCTCAAGGACGGCCTGGGCGACCTGGACCTCCTCCAGCGCATCATCAGCGCGGTCCGCACCGAGGCCCCCGGCCGGCCGTTCTGCTACGTCAACGGCCTGCCCACCGCCGAACTCACCGCCCCCGCCTACCGGGGCCTGGGCGTCCGCCTCTACTCCTCCGCCGTCTTCGCCTTCGCCCCCGAGATCGCGTGCGCCTTCCACCGGGCGCTGGCCGCCGGCGACGACGCCACCGTCACCGCGCTGCTGGACGGCTTCTACCGGCCGCTGGTCGAACTGCGCGACCAGGGCAGGGGATACGCCGTCTCGCTGGTCAAGGCGGGCGTGGGGCTGCGCGGCGGGCCGTCCGTCGGCGGGGTGCGGCCGCCGCTGTCCGACCCCGCGCCCGCGCACGTCGCACAGCTGGCCCGCCTCCTCGACCGGGGGCTGGCGCTGGCCGCGGCCGCGCCCGGGAGCGGCGCCTGATGCGTGCCGCCGCCTTCCTCTACCCCTGGGACGTGGTCGGCGACCCGGACGCCCCCGCCCGCCTCGCCGAACTGGGCGTCCAGCAGGTCACGTTGGCCGCCGCCTACCACTCCACCCGCGCCCTCACCCCGCGCCACCCCCGCCACCGCATCGTCACCGCCCGGCACTCCGCGGCCCTCTACCCGCCCGACCCGGACCGCTGGGCCGGCCGCGCCCTGCGCCCGTACGCCCAGGACTGGGTCGCGGACCCGGACCCCTTCGGCACCGCCGCGCGGGCGCTCGCCGCGGTCGGCCTCCAGGTGCACAGCTGGGTCGTGCTGGCCCACAACTCCCGTCTGGGCGCGGACCACCCGTCGTCCGTCGTCCGCAACGCCTACGGCGACCGGTACCCGTGGGCGCCCTGCATCGCCCGCCCCGAGGTGCGCGACTACCTCGTCCGCCTCGCCGCCGAGGCGGCGGTGCGGCCCGGCGCCCGCGGCGTGGAACTGGAGTCCTGCGGGTGGTACGGACTGGCGCATCTGCACGGCCACGACAAGCTCGCGGGGGTGCGGCTGGGCGGCGCGGCGGAGTACCTGATGTCGGTGTGCTGCTGCCGGGTGTGCCTGGACGGCTACGCGGAACTGGGGCTGGACGGCGCGGAGTTGACCGCCGCGGTGCGGCGGGCGCTGGCGCCGGTGTGGGCCGGGGCGGCGGTGCCGGACGGCGGTGGCCGGGCGGGGGAGTGGGCCGCCGTCGAGGAACTGCTGGGCCCGGACGTCGCCGGCGCGGTGCGTGCCTGGCGGGACCGGGCGGCGGGGGAGGTGCAGCGCGCGGTGGTGCGCGCCGTGCGGGACGCCGCGCCGGACGGCTTCCGGGTGCTGCTGCACGCCGACCCCGCCCCGCACCGGTGCGGACCCGACGCCGGGGTGGACCCGGCGGCGGTCTGGACGTTCGCGGACGGGGTGGTGGTGCGCTGCGCCGGGGACGCGGCGGCGCGGGCCGCGGCACTGGGCCCGTTCGCGCCGCGCCCCGCGGGAACGACCGTGGCCGCCAACCTCACCGTGGTCGCCGGGATGGGCGGCGCCCCCGACCGCCTCGCCGCCGACGCCGCGCACGCGGCCGCGCTCGGCGCCGACGAACTGCGGCTCTACCACGCGGGGTTGGCGACCGCGGCGGACCTGGCGGCGGTGCGCGGTGCGCTGCGGGCGCTGAACCGGTCGGCCGGCGGCCGGGCCCAGGGCAGCGGCGCGGACCCGGCCGCCGCGTGCTGACTTCCGGTCAGGTGGGCGAAGACCACGACGTTCCCCAGGTACTCCTGCCGGGCCCGGCTGAAGCCGCCGCCGCAGGTGATCAGGCGGAGTTCGGGCCGGTGGGCCCGGCCGTAGACCTTCTCGTCGGGGAAGTGCCGGCCGTCGTAGACCTCCACCGCGTCGACGGTGAAGACCGCGGTCCGGCCGTCCGCGCGCAGCACCCGCACGGTGTCCCCCTTCGTCAGGGCGCCCAGGCGGTAGAAGACCGCGGGGCCGGCGCGGGTGTCGACATGGCCGGCGATCAGCGCGGTGCCGGTGGCGCCCGGCGGGGTGCCCTCGGCGTACCAGCCCGCCAGATTGCGGTCGCCGGCCGGCGGCGGGGCGAGGCTGCCGTCGGCGGCGAGCGCCAGGCGGGTCAGCGGTGCGTCGATGCGCAGTGACGTCACCGCCACCCGCAGCGGCGCGGCCGCCGGGAGGGGCGGCGCGGCCGGTCGCGCGGTCGGTGCGGCGTCCGGCGGCCGGCCGGTGAACCGCTGCGCGACGGACGGCTGGGGCGGTGCGGTGCCCCGGCTGCCGTCGGCGATCAGCCAGGCCCCGGCGCCGCAGGCGGCGGCGGTGGCGGCGGCCAGCAGCCCGCCGGCCAGCGCCACCCGGTGCCGGCGCCCCGCACCCGCCGGGCCGCGCCGTCCCGCGCCCGCCCGCGCCGGCCGCCCGCCGCCGGGCGGCGGCGGGGGACCGGGTGCTGCGGGGTGCTCGGGGGGCACGGCCGGCCGGGAGCGGGGTCCGGGTCAGTACCGGCCGCCGGCCCCGCGCCGACGGACCAGCCAGACGCCGCCGGCGGCCGCGGCCAGCACCACACCGGCGCCCGCCGCGATCTCGGTGGTGCTCAGGCCGTCCTCGCTGGTGGAGCCCTCACCGGTCTTCATCTTGCCCTTGGGCGGCATGGTGGGGGCCGCGTGCTCCTTGCCCTTCATGCCCGGGCCGCTCTTCTCCATGGGGGCCATGGGGGACGCGCTCGGGCCCATGCCGGGGTGCCCCCTCTCGCTGCTCTTGCCGCCGGGGCTCATGCTCGGGTCGGCGGGCGCGTCGCCCGCGCCGACCCGGACGGTGCCGGCGAGCTGGGTGCCGTCGGCACAGTGGCCGCCGATCCCGTAACTGCCGGGCTTGGTGCCGGACTTGACCGCCACCTTGCCCTCCAGTGCCCCCTTGGCGGTGCCCGGGGCGAAGGCGACCATGCCGCCTCCCAGGGCGGTGGTGTCCACGCTCGCCGAGCGGCTGGCGCCGCACCCCGTGGTGGAGAGGGAGATCGTCGAGCCGGCCGTGGCCGTGCCCGGGGAGACCTCGATGGTGCCGAAGTCGCCGGCGTACGCCGCGGTGGCGGCCAGGCCGAGGGCGGCGGCGGACAGTGCGGCGCCGGTGAGCAGTCGGGTGGAACGCATGGGAACAACCTCCGCGAAGCGCGGATGTGGCACCGGTGCGCCACTGGGGAAGTCGTGGAGTTCCGCGCCTCCTCCCACGAGGTAAGCCCGCCGCGGCCGGGCGGTCCTGCTGGCCTACGGTGATCGGGTGAACGGGCGGGCGGCCCCGCCGGCGGCGGGGCGCGCGGTGTCGGCCGCTGGGGAGCGGCCGGTGCCCGGGCCGGCGGTGCGGGGCACGGGGCCGCGCCGCCGGGCGCCTCACAGGCGCCGGGTGGCCAGTGCCAGCCGGTCCCGGGCGTCGAACAGCGCGTCCTTGATGGCCTGTTCGTGGCCGGGGGTCAGCCGGGCCACCGGCACCGAGCAGCTGATCGCGTCCCGGGCCGGGCTGCGGTAGGGGAGGGCCACGCCGAAGCAGCGCAGGCCCAGGGTGTTCTCCTCGCGGTCCACCGCGAAGCCCCGCGCGCGGACCGTGTGCAGCTCCTCGATGAGCCGCTCGCGGTCGGTGACCGTGTGCGCGGTCAGCGCGGCCAGAGTGGGCGGCAGCATCGCCCGCACCTGGTCGTCGGTGTACGTGGCGAGCAGCGCCTTGCCCAGCGACGTGGAGTGCGCGGGCAGCCGGCGGCCGACCCGGGTGAACGGGCGCAGGTAGTGCTGCGACTGGCGGGTGGCGAGGTAGACCACGTCGACGCCGTCGAGCCGGGCGAGGTGGATGGTCTCGGTGGTGTCGTCGGAGAGCCGGTCCAGGGTGGGGCGGGCGGCGGCCACCACCTCGTCGCCGTCGAGGTAGGAGGTGCCGACCAGCAGGGCGCGGACGCCGATGCCGTAGCGGGTGCCGGTGGCGTCGGTCTCCACCCAGCCGAGGTCGACGAGGGTGCGCAGCAGCATGTAGAGGCTGGACTTGGGGTAGCCGACGGCTTCCTGGACGGAGGCGAGGCTGTGCATGCCGGGACGGCCCGCGAAGTACTCCAGCAACTCCACCGTCCGTACCGCGGACTTGACCTGTGCTCCTCCGCCCTCGGCAGCCGGCATCGCCCTTGACCCCTCTGTTCGGACAGCCCTAGAGTCCCAGGGGCTCCTCACCTGGGACAGCGTTCAGCATAGAGAACGTCGCCCCGTGTGCGGCACGGTTCGCGCGGCCCCCAACTCGCCCGGGAGGAACGCACGGTGACAGCAGCGGGAGCAGCACCGGTGGCAGCACCAGTCTGGAGCCTCGACCCCCGAACCGGGAAGCGCCGGGAGCGGGTCGCCGTGGAGGCCACGGCGGACGCGGTGGACGCCGCGGTGCGCGCCGCCCATACCGCCCGTGGCCCGCTCGCCGACCGCGGCCGGCGGGCCGCCCTGCTGCGCCGCGCCGCCGCCCTCCTCGAAGCCGACGCCGACGGCGTCCTCGCCATCGCCGACGCGGAGACCGCGCTCGGCGCCGCCCGCCTCACCGGCGAACTCGCCCGCACCGCCCATCAGTTGCGGTCCTTCGCGGACCTCGTCGACGAGGGCGCCTTCCTCGACGTCCGGATCGACCACCGCGCCCCGGAGCTCACCCCGCCCCGTCCCGACCTGCGCCGCTACAAGATCCCGCTGGGCGTGGTCGCGGTCTACGCCGCCAGCAACTTCCCGCTCGCCTTCTCCGTCCCCGGCGGCGACACCGCCAGCGCTCTCGCGGCCGGCTGCCCGGTCGTCGTCAAGGCCCACCCGGACCACCCGGCCACCTCCGAGCGGTGCGCCGCCCTGCTGCGCCGGGCCGCCGCCGACACCGGACTGCCGGCGGACACGGTGACCCTGGTGCACGGCTTCCAGGCCGGCCTGGACCTGATCCGCCACCCGCTGGTCGCCGCGGCCGGCTTCACCGGCTCGGTCCGCGGCGGCCGCGCCCTGCACGACGCCGCCGCGGCCCGCCCGCGCCCCATCCCGTTCCACGGCGAACTGGGCAGCCTCAACCCCGTGGTGGTCACCGCGGCCGCGGCCGCCGAGCGCGCCGAGGAGATCGGCACCGGGCTGGCCGGCTCGATGACGCTGGGCACCGGCCAGTTCTGCGTCAAGCCGGGCCTGGTCCTGCTGCCCGACGGCGCGGCCGGCGACCGGCTGCTGGCGGCGCTCACCGCGGCCGCCGGCGCCACCGGGCCGGGCGTGATGCTCGACCACCGGATGCGCGACGGCTACCTCGCCGGCGTCCGCGAGCGTGCCCAACTGCCGGATGTGCAGCTGCCGTTGGCGCCCGTCGTGGAGGCGGAGGGGCACACCGTCGACGCCGCCGTGCTCACCGTTCCCGCCGCCCGCCTGACCGCCGCCGGCCCGCACGACCTCCTGCTGGAGGAGTGCTTCGGACCGGTCACCGTCGTGGCCCGCTACGCCGGCGAGGACGAGGCCGGCGCGGTCCTCGCCCGGATGCCCGGCACCCTCTCCGCCACCCTCCAGCTCGCCGCGGCGGAGAGCGCCGGTACCGACCCCGAGGGCCGCGGCGCCCGGCTGCTCGCCGCGGTCACCCCGCTCGCCGGCCGGGTCGTGGTCGACGGCTGGCCCACCGGCGTCGCGGTCGCCCCCGCCCAGCACCACGGCGGCCCCTACCCGGCCACCACCTCCACCGCCACCTCCGTCGGCGGCACCGCCGTCGAGCGCTGGCTCCGCCCCGTCGTCTACCAGGACACACCGCCCGTCCTCCTCCCGCCCGAGCTGCGCGAGGCGAATCCGCTGGGGCTGCCGCGCCGCGTCGACGACCGGCCCGAGGCGCCGGCCGCACCCCGCACGGCCGCCCCGACGGCGGGGGAGGAGCCCGGCCCGTGACCACCACCGCTCCCCACCCCCACCCCCATCCGCACCCCACCCCGCAGGTCCGCCCCGCCACCGCCGCCGACCTGGAGCCGATCGCCGCCCTGCACACCGCCGCCCGCGCCGCCTACCTCCGCGGCCGGGTGCCGCACGCGCCGTTCGACGCCCGAGCCGAGCACGCCCGCCGGCGCGAGGCCTGGGCCCGCGTCCTGCACGGCGACGGCACCCCGGCGCTCTGCGCCATCCGGTGCGACCGCGTGGTCGGCGCCGCCGCCTACCTCCCGCACACCTCGACGGCGCGCGGGCCCGGCGCCACCGTCACGCTCCACCAACTGCACGTCGATCCGGCCCACTGGGGCACCGGCGTGGGCCGCGCCCTGCACGCGGCCTGCCTGCGCGCCTGGCACACCGCCGGCTTCACCCGGGCCGGCCTCGACGTGCTCTGGCACAACCACCGCGCCCGCACCTTCTACACGCGCCTGGGCTGGTGCCCCGACCCGGACCGCCGTCCGGCCCCCGACGCCACCCACCTCGCGCTCACCCTGACGCTGGCCCCGCCGGCACCCCGGCCGGCTTCCGCCGCGTCATGACCCGCAACCGCCCGGCGGTGCGGCCGTCCACGGGCGGCACCGTCCCCCGCCGCTCCCGCGGCACCGCGAAGCCCGCCGCCCGCAGCGGCCCCCGCGCCACCGGCGCAGCGGACCGGTCCACCTCCGCGCACCGTCCGGGCCCGCCGGAATAACCCCGCCCTCCCGACCGTTACACCCCTCCGTACCCCCGACCGGCCCCCGGTCGGTCCACCCCCGAGGAAAGCAAGCAAGCCCCATGCGCGTCGAAATCTGGTCGGACATCGCCTGCCCCTGGTGCTACATCGGCAAGGCCCGCTTCGAGGCCGGTCTGGCCGCGTTCGCCCAGCGGGCGGACGTCGAGGTGGTCCACCGCTCCTACGAACTGGACCCGCAGGCGCCGGCGGCCACCGACGTCCCGGTCCTCGACATGCTCGCCGCGAAGTACGGCGTCAGCCGCGCGCAGGCGGAGGCGATGGAGGCCCGGGTCGCCGAGGCGGCCGCCGGCGAGGGGCTCGGGTACCGGTCGGACCGGATCCACGGCAACACCTTCGATCTGCACCGGCTGCTCCACCTGGCCAAGGCGCACGGCGTCCAGGACGCGCTGCTCACCGCGCTGTACCGCGCCAACTTCGCCGAGGCCCGGCAGCTGGCCGACCCCGACGTCCTGACCGGCATCGCGGTCGGCGCCGGGCTGCCGGCCGCCGAGGTCGCGCGGGTGCTGGCCGACCCCGACGCCCATGCCGACGACGTCCGCGCCGACGAGCGCGCCGCCGCCGAACTCGGCGCGACCGGCGTCCCCTTCTTCGTCATCGACCGCCACTACGGCGTCTCCGGTGCCCAGCCCGCCGACGTCTTCCGCCAGGCCCTGGAGCGCGCCCACGCCGACTCGGCCGTCCAGGTGCTGGCCGCCGACGACGCGGACGTCTGCGGCGACGGGGGCTGCGCCGTCCCGCAGGACTAGGGGTGTCGTCACCTTCCCGTCTGCCGTCCGGCAGACGGGAAGGTGACGACCGGCAGGCCCCGAGCCGCCGGCCGGAACGGGCCCGCATCCGGGGCGGATTCCCCGTGGACGCGGGGCCGTTGATCGGCCAGAGTGGGGCCCATGCAGCGACACACGGCGTTGGGCGGGGACGAGTTCGCGCCCGAGACGGTCTATCTGAACTCGGCGTCCAGTGGGCTGCTGCCTGCCCGGAGCGCCGCCGCGGTCCGCGCTGCCCTGGAGGAGTCGTTCTCGCACGGGACGATGGGGCGCGACTACTTCGGGCCGGCGGTCCGGGCCCGCGGGGCGTTCGCGCGGCTGATGGGGGTGCCCGAGGAGCGGGTGGCGGTGGGGAGTTCGGTCGCGGTGCAGTCCGCCTTCGTCGCCGCCTCGCTGCCGCCGGGGTCCGAAGTGCTGGTCACCGAGGGGGACTTCAGCTCGCTGGTCAATCCGCTGGCGGCCCGGGCCGGGTGCACGGTGCGGACGGTGCCCTGGGAGGCATTGGCCGACGCGGTCCGGCCGCAGACGGCGCTGGTCGCGGTGAGCGCGGTGCACGCACTCGACGGCAGGATCGCCGATCTGGACGCGGTGCGGGAGGCCGCCCGGGCGCACGGGGCGCGGACGTATCTCGACGTCACCCAGGCCGCGGGGTGGCTGCCGCTGCGGATCGCGGACTTCGACTACGTGGTGTGCGGGGCGTTCAAGTGGCTGCTGTGCCCGCGCGGGACGACGTTCATGGTCTTCGGCGGGGAGCGGGGGGACATCGGCGGCCCCGGCTGGCCGGTGCCGGTGCACGCCGGGTGGGCCGCCGGGGAGGTCCCGGGGGAGTCGAACTACGGGCCGGTCGACCGGCCGGCGGCCACCGCCCGCCGCTACGACGAGCCGCACGCCCACTACAGCTATGTGGCCGCCGAGCACTCCCTCGGACTCCTCGCCGAGATCGGCGTGGCGACCGTCCACGCCCACAACGTCGCACTGGCCGACCAGTACCGCGCCGGCCTGGTGGCGGCCGGGCACACCCCGCGGACCGCGCCCGGGTCGGCGATCGTCTCCGCCCCGGGGCTGGCGGACGCCGAACCGCGGCTGGCCGCGGCCGGGGTGCGGGTCAGCGTCCGCGCCGGACTGCTCCGGGCGGCGTTCCACCTCTACAACTCCTCCGACGACGTGGCCCGGGCGCTGGCGCTGCTGGCTCCGTGACGGTGCGACGACCGGGCGGTTTCCGCGGTGTTTCCGCAGCCCGGGGGCCATGCGGCCCGGGAAACGGCGGCTGATGTAATGGCCAATGATTCAGCTCGTCCGGCGAGTTGATGCCCCGTGACACCCCGCTGAAAGGCCGTCAGTGACCACTGCGTTCGACCCCATAGACCTGGCCGGCATCCCGCTCGCCAACCGCCTCGTCATGGCGCCGATGACCCGCAACCGCGCCTCCGCCGCGGGCGTCCCCACCGACTCGATGGTCGCCTACTACACCCAGCGGGCCTCGGCCGGCCTGATCATCACCGAGGCCGCCCAGACCGAGGTGGTCGGCCGCGGCTACCCGCTCACCCCCGGGCTGCACACCGCCGAGCAGATCGCCGGCTGGCGCCGGGTGACCGACTCCGTGCACGCCGCCGGCGGCCGGATCTTCGCGCAGCTGTGGCACAGCGGCCGGATCGGCCACCCGACCCTGCTGCCCGACGGGCTGGTGCCGGTCGGCCCGTCCGCGGTCAGGGCGGCCGGCCAGGGCTTCACCCAGGACGGCCCCACGGACTTCGTCACCCCGCGCGAGATGACCGGCGAGGAGATCAGCGCGACCATCGAGGGCTTCGCCGCCGCGGCCCGCAACGCCATCGAGGCGGGCTTCGACGGCGTCGAGATCCACGGCGGCAACGGCTATCTGGTCCACCAGTTCCTGGCCCCCAACGCCAATCTGCGCACCGACGAGTGGGGCGGCTCCGACGAGGCCCGCGCACGGTTCGCGATCGAGGTGGTCAAGGCGGTCGCCGACGCGGTCGGCGCGTACCGCACCGGTCTGCGGCTCTCGCCCGGCAACACCTTCAACGACATCGACGAGCCCGCGCCGGAGGCCACCTACACCGCGGTGGTCGAGGCACTCGCCCCGCTGGGCCTGGCCTACCTGCACACCTGCGACGTCCACGACCTGGAGCTGCTGGCCCGGCTGCGCAAGCGGTTCGGCGGGACCTTCCTGCTGAACCCGGTCACCGACGGCCGCCCCACCGGCCTGGAGGAACTGCCGCTGGTCGAGCGGGGCGAGGCCGATCTGCTGGTCTACGGCGCGATGTTCATCGCCAACCCCGACCTGCCCCGCCGACTGGCGGCCGGCGGCCCGTTCAACACCCCCGACCGGGCCGGCTTCTACGGCGGCGACGACAGAGGCTACCTGGACTACCCGGCCCTGGCCGACAACTGACGTAGCGTCAGGTCGCCTCGGCGGAGACGCGACGGCCGCCGCACCGCACCGCAGAGGGTGCCGTGCGGCGGCCGCGATGCGTCTCGCGCCACCGTCGCCGGTGCCCGGGCACCGGCGCGCCGCTACCGGACCGGGACGAACGGGGCGCGCGCCCCGATGTACTCCGGGCGCCGGACCGGGGCCGCGAACGGCTCCACCGCGGTGTTCTCCATGCTGTTGAAGACGATGAAGACGTTGCTGCGCGGATACGGCGTGATGTTGTCGCCGGAGCCGTGCATGGCGTTGCAGTCGAACCAGGTCGCCGAGCCGGCTCTGCCGGTGAACAGGCGGATGCCGTGCCGGTCCGCCATCGTCGTCAGCGCCTGGTCCGACGGCGTGCCCGCGTCCTGCATCTGGAGCGACTTCTTGTAGTTGTCCTTCGGGGTGGCGCCCGCGCAGCCGACGAAGTGCCGGTGCGAGCCGGGCATGATCATCAGGCCGCCGTTGGTGTCGTGGTTCTCGGTCAGCGCGATCGAGACCGACACCGTGCGCATGGCGGGCAGTCCGTCCTCCGCGTGCCAGGTCTCGAAGTCCGAGTGCCAGTAGAAGCCGGAGGCACCGAAACCGGGCTTGACGTTGATCCGCGACTGGTGGACGTAGACGTCCGAGCCGAGGATCTGCCGGGCCCGGCCGACCACCCGCGGATCGGCGACCAGCTGCGCGAACAGCTCGCTGATCCGGTGGATCTCGAAGACCGAGCGGACCGACTGGGACCGCGGTTCGATGATCGAGCGCGGGTCGGCGCGGGTGTCCGGGTCGTGCACCAGCCGGTCCAACTCGGCGCGGTACACCGCGACCTCTTCCGCGGTGAGCAGCTCCGGGATGGCGAAGAAGCCGTCACGTTCGAAGTCGCCCAGGTCGGAGGCGGAGAAGGGCCCCTCCGCTCCGGGCTGCGACCACACCACCGGGTCCTTCCGCGGGGTGATGACCTCGGTGGTCCCACGGGTCGGGTACAGGTCGGCGGTGCGCTCGGGTGCGGTGGTCATGGTGGTGCCTTCCTCTCCTCTCGAACGGAACACCTCGCGGCTCGCGGTGACGACGCGCGGCGGTCCGGATCTGCTCGCCGTTACCTCAGCCCGCCTCGGGCTCCGGCTCGGTGAGCAGCGGGTAGACGCCGTTCTCGTCGTGGTCCTCGCGGCCGGTGACCGGCGGGTTGAAGACGCACAGGCAGCGGAAGTCCTCCTTGATCCGCATGGTGTGCTTCTCGTGCCCGTCCAGCAGGTACATCACGCCGGGCGTGATGGTGTGCTTCTCGCCGGTCTCCTCGTTGGTCAGCTCGGCCACGCCCTCGACGCAGACCACCGCCTCGATGTGGTTGGCGTACCACATCGAGGTCTCGGTGCCGGCGTAGAGGATCGTCTCGTGGAGCGAGAAGCCGACCCGCTCCTTGGCGAGGACGATGCGCTTGCTCTCCCACGTGCCGGTCTTGGCCTTGACGTGGCGGTCGGTGCCTTCGATGTCCTGGAACGAACGGACGATCATGGTGCGTCGGGTGCCTTTCTCTGGAACGGTGTACGGACGCGGGGAGCGGTCAGACGTGGTCGCGGACCGCGCGGGCGAGGGTCCGCAGCCCCTCGTCCAGCTCCTCGGGGGTGGTCGTCAGCGGCGGCAGCAGCTTGACGACCTCGCTCTCCGGGCCGGAGGTCTCGATCAGCAGACCCAGCTCGAAGGCGCGCTTGGCGATCTTGTTGGCGAGGCTCTTGTCGGTGCACTCCAGGCCCCACACCAGTCCGCGGCCGCGGTACTCGACGAAGGTGCCGGGGTGCTCCTCGACCAGGGCCTTCAGATGCGTCTCGACGATCTCGCCGCGGGCCAGCGTCTGCTTCTCCATCTGGCCGTCGGCCCAGTACGTGTCCAGGGCGGCGGCCGCGGTGACGAAGGCCGGGTTGTTGCCGCGGAAGGTGCCGTTGTGCTCGCCCGGCTCCCAGATGTCCAGCTCCGGCTTGAACAGGGTGAGCGACATCGGCAGGCCGTAGCCGCTGATGGACTTGGAGAGCGTGACGATGTCCGGCACGATGCCCGCCTCCTCGAAGGAGAAGAAGGCGCCGGTGCGGCCGCAGCCCATCTGGATGTCGTCGACGATCAGCAGCATGTCCTGGCGCTCGCACAGATCGGCCAGGGCGCGCAGCCACTCGGCGCGGGCGACGTTGATGCCGCCCTCGCCCTGGACGGTCTCCACGATCACCGCCGCGGGCTTGTTCAGGCCGGAGCCCTGGTCCTCCAGCAGCCGCTCGAACCACAGGAAGTCCGGGACCTGGCCGTCGAAGTAGTTGTCGAACGGCATCGGGGTGCCGTGCACCAGCGGGATGCCGGCGCCGGCCCGCTTCATCGAGTTGCCGGTCACCGCGAGCGCGCCCAGCGACATGCCGTGGAAGGCGTTGGTGAAGGAGACGATCGCCTCCCGGCCCTTGACCTTCCGGGCCAACTTCAGTGCGGCCTCGACGGAGTTGGCGCCCGTCGGGCCCGGGAACATGACCTTGTAGGGCAGGTCGCGGGGCCGCAGGACGATGTTCTGGAACGACTCCAGGAAGGCCCGCTTGGCCGTGGTGGACATGTCCAGGCCGTGGGTGATGCCGTCCCGCTCGATGTAGTCGATCAGGGCGCGCTTGAGGACCGGGTTGTTGTGCCCGTAGTTGACCGAGCCGGCACCGGCGAAGAAGTCCAGGTAGGTGTGGCCGTCCTCGTCGGTCAGGCGGCTGCCCTGCGCGCGGTCGAAGATGGTGGGCCAGCCGCGGCAGTAGCTGCGCACCTCCGACTCGACGGTTTCGAAGACGCTCAGATCGGGCTGGGTGATGGTCACAGCATGCTCCTGGGAGATGAGTGCGGGAGGGGGAGAAGTCTGGGGGTGGGCGCCGCGCGCACGACCCGGCTCAGCGGCCGGTGCCGGGCGGCGCCGCGAACGGGCCGATCAGGTGCAGGACTTCGGGTTCGTGGCCCTGTTCGGGGAAGAGCGCCGCGTCGAAGAGGACCTCGTGCGCGACCGGCACCGAGTGCCGTTCGGCGAAGGAGGTGAACAGCGCCTTGGAGGCCGTGTTGTCGGGCGTGATCGTGGTCTCCACGCGACGTACGCCCAGTTCGTCGACGGCACGGGTGGTCAGCCCGTCCAACAGGGCGGCGGCCAGGCCCCGTCCGCGGTGCGCCGCGTCGACGGCTATCTGCCAGACGACGAGGGTGTCCGGGCGGTCCGGGCGCAGGTAGCCGGTGAGGAAGGCGGCCGGTTCGCCTGCCGCGTCGCGGGCGACGACGGAGGTGGCGGCGAAGTCGCGACACCACAGGAGGTAGCTGTAGGACGAGTTCAGGTCCAGCACCTTCGAGTCGCGGGCGATGCGCCAGATCGCGGATCCGTCCTCCGCCCGGGGGGTGTCGAGCCGGTAGCCCTCCGGTATTTCTCTGATTTCGCTTCGGGCACCTGCATGGGCTGCTTGTGCGGCGGTCATGGAATTGAATTTACCCAGGCGAAAAGCAAATTGCATCGCGGGTCCGGGTTACGCGAGAAGCGCGTTCGTGTTATCACGCGGGGGCGCGCGAGCGCGCGAGATGGCTTGGGAATGTCACGATTCGTCACGGAAGTTCGGGGCGAATCGGGCACGCTGTGTAGTCGGTCACAGCTCGATAACGCTCACTGGAGGCGTCTGGATAAGGGGTCTTGACGCTAGCGAAATCTTGGCGTTTGAGAATCGGGAGAGCGGGCATACGGATACGGGAAGCTGTGCTTCTTGGGAATTTGGAATTTGCCGCCGGAAGATGCCGCAGGCAGTTCGCTAAAGGTGCGCGAGAAGGTGTGAGGAGTGCGCACCGTAAGGTATGGCGGAAGTCCGGTAAGACGGGGCGCCGGATACGGCGGGGGGATTTCGTATAACCCTCCGCAAGGCCGTGTGCGGCGGGCCGTCCGCACACCGTGGCCGCCGCCTTTGCCGCCCGCATACAGTGCGGACATGACGTCCATGAGTGAAGGTGCGGTGCTGCACCTCAAGGGGAGGGTCCTCGTCGGGCCGGACGAAGTCCGCGACGAGCTGTGGGTCATCGACGGCCGGGTCACCTTCGAACGGCCGACCCTGGCACGCGATGCCAGGACGGTGACCGGCTGGGTGCTGCCGGGCCTGGTCGACGCCCACTGCCACGTCGGACTGGACGCGCACGGCCCGGTGGACGCCGCGACCAGCGAGAAGCAGGCGCTCACCGACCGTGACGCCGGCACCCTCCTGATCCGGGACGCCGGCTCGCCCTCGGACACCCGCTGGATCGACGACCGCCCCGACCTGCCGCGGATCATCCGCGCCGGCCGCCACATCGCCCGCACCAGGCGCTATATCCGCAACTACGCGCACGAGATCGAGCCGGCGGACCTGGTCGCCTATGTCGCCCGGGAGGCCCGGCGCGGCGACGGCTGGGTCAAGCTCGTCGGCGACTGGATCGACCGCTCGGTCGGCGATCTGGCCGCCTGCTGGCCGCCCGGCGAGGTGGCCGCCGCCATCGCCGAGGCGCACCGGCTCGGCGCCCGGGTCACCGCGCACTGCTTCGCCGAGGAGTCCCTGGCCCCGCTGGTCGAGGCCGGCATCGACTGCATCGAGCACGCCACCGGGCTGACCGAGGACACCATCCCGCTCTTCGCCGAGCGCCAGGTCGCGATCGTCCCCACCCTGGTCAACATCGCGACCTTCCCGCAGCTCGCGGCCGGCGGCGACACCAAGTTCCCCCGCTGGGCCGACCACATGCGGCGGCTGCACGCCCGCCGCTACGACACCGTGCGGGCCGCCTACGACGCCGGCGTCCCGATCTACGCCGGCACCGACGCCGGCGGCTCGCTGCCGCACGGCCTGGTCGCCGACGAGGTCGCCGAGCTGATGAAGGCCGGGCTGCCCGTGGAGGCCGCGCTCTCCGCGACGACCTGGGGCGCCCGGGAGTGGCTCGGCCGCCCGGGGCTCACCGAGGGCGCCCCGGCGGACCTGGTCGTCTACGAGGCCGATCCGCGGGCCGATGTCCGGGTGCTGGCCGCGCCGCGGCTGGTGATGCTGCGCGGGCAGGTCGTCGGCTGAGGCGCAGGGGCCCGAAGGGGGCCGTGCGCGGGCCCGCCGCCCCGGTCGGGCGGGCCCGTGCGCCGGTGCCGCCCACGACGCCAACGGCCGTGCGCCGCTGCGCCGTTGGGTCGAGCGACGGGGCCCGCGCGGGGTTCCGGTCCCGGTCGGAACGGTACGGCCGGGGCGTGCGGTGGCCGTCGTGACGGAGGAGCCGGAAGGAATCGAATAAGGGCACGGAAACCACCCTTTGGTGTGAACTGACCGCACGTGGCTGACCGTTCACCCTCCGTACGGACACGATGTGCGGGTCGAGGCCGTCGGCCCGCGTGATGTCCCCCATTGGCGCGGTCGGCGGCTCCATCTCTCCTGTGGGGGTTCCACACCCGTGTCCGCCAGTCCCACCAGTTCCACCGGCTCCTTCGGCGCGCCCGGACGGCTCGGCGCCGTCCTGGCCGCCGCCGTCCTGACGGCCGGTCCCGCCGTCGCCCTCGCCGCCGCGCCCGCCGCCCACGCCACCGGCAACGACGGCCGCACCCACGGCACTTCGGGGGCGGTGGTGCTGCGCGCCGCCCTGGACGTCGGCCTGCTCGACAAGACCCTGGACGTCCCCGTCCGGGCCGTCCTCGACGAGGTCCACGCCCCGGCCTCGGCCGACCGGACCGCGCTCACCGTCCGCCTGGACGGCATCGACCAGGGCCGACCGGTCAGCCTGCTGCGGGCCGACGCCGCCACCGCCCGCGCCACCGCCGACGGACGGACCGCCGAGGGCCACGCCGACCTCGTCCGGGCCAGGGTCCAGCTGCCCGGCCTCCCGGCGACCCCGCTGGTCGAGGTCCAGCAGGTCACCGCCCGGGCCGTCTGCGCCGCCGGCCGGCGGCCGCGGGCCGAGGCCCAGGTGCTCGGCGACGTCGTGGTGCTGGGCAAGCGGGTCGCGCTGCGCGCGGGCGGGACCACCGAGGTCAAGGTGCCCGGGGTGGGGGAGGTCCGGCTCGATCTGTCGCGGAAGAACAGCGCCTCGAACAGCGCCGCCGCCACCGCGCTCCGACTGGGGGTCTCCGTCAATCCGTTGAAACTCAACGTGGCCCAGGTGCACGGCGAGGTCACGCTCGCCCAGGCCACCTGCACCACCCCGCACGGCACCCCGGACCGGCCCGGTGAGCCCGGCACCCCGTCGCAACCCGGGCACCCCCAGCAGCCCGGCACTGGCGGCCAGACCGGCGGCACCCAGGTGAACTCCACCGCCGGTGGCACCCGTTCGACCGCCGGGCACGACCTCGCCGAGACCGGCAGCAGCTCCGCGACCCCGTATCTCGCCGGTGGCGCGGCCGTGTTGGTCGCCGGCGGCGCCGGGGCGCTGGTCTACGCCCGCCGCCGTCGCAACGCCGCGCCGGACGGGCGCGGCTGACCGGCTCCGTACCCGCCACCGGTGCCGTGGGGGCGCCGGCGGAGGGTACGGCCCGGGTGCGCCGCGTGGGCCCGCGCGGCGCACCCCGCCCCTCGCCGGGGCCCGCCAGGGTGTGGGGCCCGGCGCGCCGCCCCGGCGAGGGGTTCCGTCGTCACCGGGGGGCCGCCCCGAGCACCTCCGCCAGGGCGGCCGTGAACCGGTCGGTGGTCGCCCGGTCCCGTACGGCCAGCCGGAGCCAGTCCGGGCCCAGGCCGGGGAAGGTGTCGCCGCGGCGGACCGCGAAGCCGCGGGCCCGCAGCCCGGTCCGGACCGCCGCCGCACCGGGCAGCCGCACCAGCACGAACGGTCCGGCCGCCGGTCCGGCCACCGTCACCGACGGCAACGCGCCCAGCCGGGCCAGCAGATGGGCCCGGTCCGCGGCGATCTGCTCGGCCGCCGCCTCCGCCTCCGCCAGTGCCGCCGGCGCACAGCACGCCTCGGCGGCGGCCAGCGCCGGCGAGGAGACCGGCCACAGCGGCTGCGCCCGCGCCAGTTCCGTGAGGGTGTCCGCACCGGCCAGCACATAGCCGATCCGCAGCCCGGCCAGCCCCCAGGTCTTGGTGAGGCTGCGCAGCACCACCAGCCCCGGCAGTTCACCCACCCGCCCGGCCAGCGACTCCCGCTCCCCGGGCACCGCGTCCATGAACGCCTCGTCCACCACCAGCGTCCGGCCGGGCCGCGCCAGGGCGGCCACGGCGTCCGCCGGGTGCAGCACCGAGGTGGGGTTGGTGGGGTTGCCGACGACGACCAGGTCCGCCTCGTCCGGCACCGCCGCCGGGTCCAGTCGGAAACCGTCCCGCTCGGCCAGCAGCACCCGTCCGACCTCGTGCCCGGCGTCCCGCAGCGCCGCCTCCGGCTCGGTGAACTGCGGGTGCACCACCACCGGCCGGCGGGCCCGTACCGCCCGCGCGAGCAGTACGAACGCCTCCGCGGCGCCGGCCGTCAGCAGCACCCGCTCGGCCGGCAGCCCGTGCCGGGCGGCGACCGCCGCCCGCGCCGGACGGCCGTCGGGGTAGGCGGCCAGGCCGTCCAGCGACGCGGCGATCCGGGCCTTGAGCCAGGCCGGGGGAGTGCCGGTGCGGACGTTGACCGCCAGGTCCGTCAGATCCGCGCCGCGCACCTCGGCGTCCCCGTGGTGCCGCAGATCCACCTCTTCGGAACCGGTGGCGGCGCCGGCGGAACCGGCAGTGACACCAGGGGAGTCGGCAGCGGTGCCGGGCGTGGACAGCGTCGGGCCCCTCATCGCCGGCTCCCCGCGTCCGTCGCGCCCGCACCCGCGCCGGCCGTCGCGCAGGCCGCCGGCAAGGCGTCCGCCGCCCGTCCGCCGAAGGCCGCCCCGTCCGCCACCGTCGCCCGGTAGCGCGCCATGACCACCTCGGCCAACTCCGGGGCCGCGCCGATCGGTTCCGCGCAGTGCACCTCCGTCCCCGGATGCGCCGCGGCCCACCCCTCGGCCTGCATCCGCAGCCGTTCCAGCAGCTCGCCGGCGAAGAAGAAGTACGGCAGGACCACGGTCCGGCACGGCCCCGCGCCACCGGACGCCGCGGCGGCCAGCACCCGGCACCGGTCGAGCCCGGCCGGTACGTCCGGCGCCGCCAGCGTGACGAACGCGCTCTCCACGCCCGCGAAACCGCCGCCCTCCCACAACAGCCGGGCGGCCCGGGCCACTTCGGCGTTGGCGTGCGGAGCGGTCGCGCCCCGCCCCACCAGCAGCACCGTGGTGCGGACCCGGTCCTCGGGCCGTCGCGCGCCGCCGCCCAGCGCCTCGTCCAGCCGCCGCTCCAGCGCCCCCAACAGCCGGGGATCCGGCCCCAGTTCGGGCCCGCAGGCGTAGCGGAGGCCGGGGTGGGCGGCGGCCGCCCGGGCCATCGCGTCCGGCAGGCCCTCCGCTATCGGCCCGGTCGGCGCCATCAGCAGCGGCACCGCGACCAGGTCGGTCGCGCCTCGCGCCGCCAGGTCGCCGACCGCGTCGGACAGCGGCAGCGGCGACGCCGGGGCGCCGAAGAAGCCGCCGGCGACCGGCACGTCGGGGTGCCGCTCGGCGAGCCGCCGCACCAGCGTGCGCAGCGCGTCGGCCGCCCCCTCGTGACGGGTGCCGTGACCGGCGATGAGCAGTGCGGGACGGGTGGTCACAACGTCTCCTTGGTACCGGGATGTGCGCTGGTCGGGGCGTCGGCCGCCGGACTCCGCCGCGCGTCGGTCCGGGGCGGGCCGGACGGGGCGGAGGAGGGGACGACGATAGCGACCCCCGCCGCGGGGGCAGCGGCCGCGTCGGCCTTACCGGAGGTCACGGCCGCACCGCCGGCATCGCCGGGGGCGGCCAGCGCGCAGGTCGCCGCGCCCGGCCGGCCCTCCGGCGCCGAAACCCGCTTGCCGGCGACCAGACGGGCACCCGGCCCCGCGGCCAGCAGCGCCGCCGCCTCCGCGACGCTCGGCGTGCCGACCGCGGCCCGCACGGCGGCCGACGGCGCCGGAACCCCTACCGCCGCCAGCGCCGCCGCCGGGAACGACCACAGCGGAACCCCGAAGTGCCGCGCGGCGCCCAGCAGTCCGGGCTCGGCGGCCTTGCCGGCCACGGTGGCCAGCCCGGTCAGCGCCGCCGGCCGCCGCCCGGCCGCCGCCAGCGCCGCACCGATCAGCGCCACCACCTCGGCCGTCGCGACACCGCGCCGCGCCCCGACCCCCGCGACCAGGACGGTGTCCGGCCGCCGTGGACCGGTCATGCCGCGACGGCCGCGCGGCCGAGGAGCACCGGCCCGTGCCGCTCCGCCGTGCACGCGGTCGGCCCGCCCGGCCGCCCACCGCCCGGCGTCCTGTTCACCGGCCCCCGCCGGCGGCCGGCGCCGCGTCCCGCACCGCGCCCGCCACCAGCCGTCCGGCCAGCGACGGTTCGGCCGCCCAGTGCACATGCAGATACGAGGCGTGCACCCCGCCCGACACGAAACCCTCCACACCGCGCCGGGGGTGCGTCACCCCCCACGCCGGGGACGCGCCCGCGCCCGGCTCCAGCACCGTGCGGTGGAACTCGTGACCGCGCACCCGGGTCCCGGCCGCCGCCAGCGCGTTGTCGGTCAGCGCCACCGCCTCCCGGTAGCCGAGGGTGAGCCGCTCCGTCATCCGGCCGTCGGCGGGCAGTACCCCGCACATCGGCCGCCCGTCGAGCGAACGGGAGAGATACAGCAGCCCGGCGCACTCGGCCGAGACCGGCGCCCCGGACGCGGCCAGCGCCGCCACCGCCGCCCGCAGCGGCGCGTTCGCCGACAACTCCGGCGCGTACACCTCGGGGAAACCGCCGCCGATCACCAACCCCCGCGTACCGGAGGGCAGTTGCTCGTCCCGCAGCGGGTCGAACGGCACCACCTCGGCCCCCGCCGCGGTCAGCAGCTCGGTGTGCTCGGCGTACGAGAAGGTGAAGGCGGGCCCGCCGGCCACCGCGACCACCGGCCGCCCGGCCCCGGTGGCGGGCACCGCCGCCACCGCCTCGGCCGGGTCCCACGGCCGGTCCGGCAGCTCCGGCACGTTCCGCGCCAGCGCCAGCAGCGCCTCCAGGTCGCAGCCCGCGCGGACCCGTTCGGCCAGCGCCCGCACCGACGCGACCGCCTCGGCACGCCGCTCCGCGACCGGCACCAGACCCAGGTGCCGGGAGGGCGTACGGGCCTGCTCGGTGCGGCGCAGCGCGCCGAGCACCGGCACCCCGGAGGACTCCATGGCGTCCCGCAGCAGCTCCTCGTGCCGGTCCGAACCGACCTTGTTGAGGATCACCCCGGCCAGCCGGACCTCCGGGTCCCACGACGCGAAGCCGTGCACCAGCGCCGCCACCGACCGGGACTGCGAGGAGGCGTCCACCACCAGCACCACCGGCGCCCGCAGCACCTTCGCCACCTGCGCGGTCGACGACAGCTCGCCCCTTCCGGACGCCCCGTCGAACAGCCCCATCACGCCCTCGACCACCGCCAGGTCCGCGCCGGCCGCCCCGTGCAGGAACAGCGGTGCGATCCGCTCCGTACCGCACAGGAAGGCGTCCAGATTGCGGCCGGGCCGGCCGGTGGCCAGCGCGTGGTAGCCCGGATCGATGTAGTCCGGCCCCACCTTGTGCGGGGAGACGGCAAGGCCGGCCTCGGCGAAGGCCGCCATCAGACCGGTCGCCACCGTCGTCTTCCCGGCGCCCGAGGACGGCGCGGCGATCACCAGCCGGGGGACCGTGCCACCGCTCACGACGTGCTCACCATTCGATGCCCCGCTGGCCCTTCTGGCCCGCGTCCATCGGGTGCTTGACCTTCGTCATGTCCGTCACCAGGTCCGCGAAGTCCCGCAGCGCCTCCGGCGCGTCCCGCCCGGTGATGACGACGTGCTGGGTGCCGGGGCGGTCCCGCAGCACGGAGACCACCTCCTCGACGTCCACCCAGCCCCACTTCAGCGGGTAGGCGAACTCGTCCAGCACCAGCAGCTTGTAGGTCTCCGCGGCCAGGTCGCGCTTGATCTGCTCCCAACCCTCCCGGGCCGCCTCCTCGTTGCTGAACTGGGAGTCGCGCTGCACCCAGGACCAGCCCTCGCCCATCTTGTGCCAGGCGACGGTGCCGCCCTCCCCGGTGGCGCCGAGCACCGTCAGGGCCCGCTCCTCGCCGACCTTCCACTTCGCCGACTTCACGAACTGGAACACCCCGACCGGCCAGCCCTGGTTCCAGGCCCGCAGCGCCAGCCCGAAGGCGGCGGTCGACTTGCCCTTGCCCTGGCCCGTGTGGACCAGCACCAGCGGGCGGTTGCGGCGCTGGCGGGTGGTGAGCCCGTCGTCGGGGACGACGGACGGCTGTCCCTGCGGCATTACGCGGCCTTCCTGTTGTGACGATCCAGTCGATCCCGGCCGCGGTCGGCGCTGCCGCCGCGGACGGGCCTGCCCTGTACGGTCCGTACGAGCGCGGAGACGCTGTCCGCGCGCAGCTCGTCGAGGGTGACGGCGGTGCCGCCCAGCTCCCGGGCCAGCTCCCCGGCCAGCCCCAGCCGCACCGGCCCCGCCTCGCAGTCCACCACCACCGACGCGGTGCCCTGGGCGGCCAGCAGCCCCGCCGCGCGGTGCGCCCGCCGCAGCGGCCCGCCCGTCGCCCGGCCATCGTCCCCGGCGCTGCGCGCCGCCGATGCACCCGTGGCCCGCCCGTCGGTGACCACGACCAGCAGCGGCCGCCGGGACGGGTCCCGCATCCGCTCCACCCGCAGCACCTCATGGGCCCGCAGCAGCCCCTCCGCCAGCGGCGTCCGGCCGCCCGTCGGCAACTGCGCCAGCCGCGCCGCGCCGGCCTCCACCGACGACGTCGGCGGCAGCGCCAGCTCGGCGCCGGAACCCCGGAAGGTGATCATCCCGATCTTGTCCCGCCGCTGGTACGCGTCGAGCAGCAGCGACAGCACCGCCCCCTTGATCGCGCCCATCCGCTTCCGCGCCGCCATCGACCCGGACGCGTCCACCACGAACAGCACCAGGTTGCCCTCGCGCCCCTCGCGCACCGCCTCCCGCAGATCGTCCCGGCGCACCAGCAGCCCCGGGCCGCTTCGCCCGCGGGCCCACTGGTGCGGCGCCGCGGCCTGCACGGTCGCCGCCAAGTGCAGCTTGCCCAGGGCCCCTTGGGGCCGGCGCGCCCCGGTGGTGCGGCCGTGCGCGGTCCGCGCCCGCGACCGCCGGCCGTCCGCGCCCTCGCCCAGCCCCGGCACGTCCAGCCGCCGGGTACGGAACGGCTCGGTGGCGCCCACCGCGGCCTGCTCCGGCGCCGGCCCGGACGTCGCGGGCTCGCCCTCCGGCGCCCGCTCGGACTCCTCGGACCGCGCCGGACGCTCCGGCTCCTGCTGCTGAGGCACTTCGGGGCGCGGGGCGTCCCCCGACTGCTCCTGCGGCCCGCGCTCCTGCGGCGGCAGCCCGCCGGGACCGCCGCCGGGGCCCCCTTCCGGACCGCCGTCCGGCCCGTCCGGACCACCGTCCGGGCCCTCCGGCTCCGGATCGTCGTCGCCCTCGGGGTCCTGCCCGCCGGACTCCTCCAACACCTGGTCCAGCTTGTCCTCGTCGAGCCCGGGCGCGTCGAACGGGGCCCGCCGGCGCCGGTGCGGCAGCGCCAGCAGCGCCGCCTGCCGGACGTCCTCCGGCAGCACCTCGGTGCGCCCGGCCCAGGCCGCCAGCGCGCTCGCGGTGCGGGCCATCACGATGTCCGCCCGCATCCCGTCGACCTCGAACGCCGCACAGGTCGCCGCGATCTGCCGCAGTGCCTTGTCGCCGAGCCGCACCTGCGGCAGCAACTCCCGCGCCGCCGCGATCCGTTCGCGCAGCTCCCGCTCCTCGTCGGCCCAGCGCGCCGCGAAGCCCGCCGGGTCGTCGTCGTACGCCAGCCGGCGGCGGACCACGTCGACCCGCTGCTCCGGGTCCCGGGACGCCGCGACCTCCACGGTCAACCCGAACCGGTCCAGCAACTGCGGCCGCAGCTCGCCCTCTTCGGGGTTCATCGTCCCGACGAGCAGGAAGCGCGCGGCGTGCCGCACGGAGACGCCCTCCCGCTCCACGTAGGAGGCACCCATGGCGGCGGCGTCCAGCAGCACGTCGACCAGATGATCATGGAGCAGGTTGACTTCGTCGACGTAGAGGATTCCCCGGTGGGCGGCCGCGAGCAGTCCCGGCTCGAACGCCTTCACCCCCTCGGCGAGCGCCCGCTCGATGTCGAGCGCACCGACCAGCCGGTCCTCGGACGCGCCCACCGGCAACTCGACCATCCGCGTGGGCCGGTCCTCGGCGGCGCCCGTTTCGTGGGGGCCGTCGGGGCAGCCGGGGTCGGGGTCGGCGGGGGCGCAGGCGAAGCGGCAGCCCGGGACGACGTCGATGAGCGGCATCAGCGCCGTGAGGCCGCGCACGATCGTCGATTTCGCGGTGCCCTTCTCCCCGCGAACGAGCACGCCGCCGATGGCCGGCGAGAGGGCATTGAGCAGCAGGCTCAGCCGCATGTCGGACATGCCGACAACAGCGGTGAACGGGTATGGGGCCGAGGCCATTTAACGGGTACCCCTTTCGAAGGAGGCGCTGTGATCAGATGCGTCACCGACCGCAGGCTGTGCAACAGTTTCGCCGTCGGCTCTGCTTTCGCGGGGCTGTTCCGGGGACCGCCAAGTGCGCGGCGGTACGGGCTCTTTCGGCTCCGCGCACGCGGAGACGCCCGGCACGTCCGGCGCCCCCGGAGGCACGAACGGCAGCCCCTCCGGCGCCCCTTCCTCGATCAGCCGCAGCAGCGCCCCGGTGTCGGCGTGCTCCTCGATCAGATCGCCGAGCCGGTCCAACTGCTCCTCGCGCAGCGCGGCGAAGCTGGTGTCCGGCGCCGGGACGAAGCGCCGGCCGGCCGCCCGCGCCACCTCCCGCAGGAACGCCCGCCGGAAACCGTCGCTCTCCAGGCAGCCGTGCCAGTGCGTGCCCCATACGGAGCCCACCCGGCAGCCGTCCAGGCTCTGTCCTCGGTCATCACAGAGGAACGCCTCGTCCCCGCCGGTCACTTCGGCGACCCCGTGGTGGATCTCGTAGCCCTCCACCCGCTCGCCCAGCGCTCGACCCACCGGCCTCGCGAGGGTCTTCTCACGGGCGAACCGCACCCGTACGGGCAGCAGCCCCAGCCCGTCCACCGCGCCCGCGCGCGACTCGACCTCGTCCTCGATGTGTTCGCCCAGCATCTGGTAACCGCCGCAGATGCCCAGCACCGGCCTGCCCTCGGCGGCCCGCCGGGCCACCGCGTCGGCCAGCCCGCGCTCGCGCAGCCACTCCAGGGCCCGGACCGTGCCGCGGGTCCCCGGCAGCACCACCAGGTCCGCGTCGGCCAGCTCCTCCGGCCGGTCCACGAACCGCACCACCACGCCCGGTTCGGCGGCCAGCGCGTCCACGTCGGTGAAGTTGGACATCAGCGGGACGGCGCAGACCGCGACCCGCAGGATGTCCTCACCCGCGGGCGGCGCCACCACCGACTCCCGTACGGCCCCGCGCAGCGAGACCCTCCCCCAAACTCTCGACTTCGTTCGAGCAGGGGGGACCCCCATTCCGTCCTCCTCGTCGATGCCGAGCCCGTGCGCGAACGGCAGCACGCCGTAGGTGCGCCGCCCGGTGAGCGAGCGCAGCATCTCCAACCCCGGCTCCAGCAGCGTCACGTCGCCGCGGAACTTGTTGACGAGGTAGCCGGCGATCAGCGCCTGGTCCTCCTTCGCCAGCAGCGCGGTGGTCCCGAAGAACGACGCGAAGACCCCGCCACGGTCGATGTCGCCGACCACCACCACGGGTATCCGTGCCGCCCGGGCCAGGCCCATGTTGACCAGGTCGGTCCGCCGCAGGTTGATCTCCGCGGGGCTGCCCGCGCCCTCGCAGATCACCGCGTCGTGGGTGCGCCGCAGCTCCGCCAGGCAGTCGGTCACGGTCCCGAGCAACTGCTCCTGCCGGCCGGCGTGGTAGCCACGCGCACTCAACTCGCCCACCGGCTTCCCCAGCAGCACCACCTGGCTGCTGCGGTCGCTGCCCGGCTTGAGCAGCACCGGGTTCATCAGCGCGGTCGGCTCCACCCGGGCCGCGGCCGCCTGCATCGCCTGCGCCCGGCCGATCTCCGCGCCCTCGCGGGTCACGAACGAGTTCAGCGACATGTTCTGCGCCTTGAACGGCGCGACCTTCACGCCCTGCCGCACCAGCCAGCGGCAGATCCCGGCCGTCACCACGCTCTTGCCGGCGTCGGACGTCGTCCCGGCCACCAGCAGCCCACCGGCCGTCTTCCCGCGCCCGTTCACCGCGCGCCCCTCCCGCTCAGTTTCCCGCGCCGCACGGCGTCCGCCGCCAGCCGTCCCGCAACCGTGACGCCCAGCGCCAGCGCGCTCACCCGCCGGGAGAGCCGCACCGCCCGTTCGACATCGGACACCTTCGGGGGCCGCGCCCCACCGTTGAGCACCGGCCGGTGCTCCACCCGCCCGCCGTACGCCAGGGTGCCGCCCAGCCGGATGCCCAGCGCACCGGCGAACGAGGCTTCCACCGGGCCCGCGTTGGGGCTCGGGTGCGCGCCGCCGTCCGCCCGCCAGGCCCGCAGCGCACCGCGCCGGTCCGGGCCCGCCAGGACCGTCAGCGCGGCGGTCAGCCGGGAGCCGGGCCAGCCGGCGACGTCGTCGAGGCGGGCCGCGGCCCAGCCGAACCGCCGGTAGCGCGGCGACTTGTGACCGACCATCGCGTCCAGGGTGTTCACCGCGCGGAACGCCACCAGTCCGGGCACCCCGCCCAGCGCGCCCCACACCAGGGCGCCGACCACCGCGTCCGAGGTGTTCTCGGCGACCGACTCCACCACCGCGCGGGCCATCTGCGGGCCGTCCAGCGCCTGCGGATCGCGCCCGCACAGATGCGGCAGCCGCTCCCGCGCCACCTCCAGATCACCGGCGGCCAGCGCACCACCCACGGCCCGCGCCTCCCGGCCGAGCGAGGTGCCGCCCAGGACCGCCCACACCGTGGCCGCGGTCAACGCGGTCCGGGCGCCAGGGCGGTGCCGCACGGCACGCTCCAGCAGCGCGGCGCCGGCGGCCGCGCCGCCCGCGCACAGCACCGCGTGGGCCGCGCCGTGGCCGCGGTGGTCGCGCCACAGCCGGCGTTCGACGGCGGCCGCGGCCCGGCCGAACGCGGCCACCGGATGGCCGCGCCGCGGATCCGCCGCGATCAGATCACCGAGGAAGCCCAGGACCGCGCCGCACGCGTATCCCGCGTGTTCGCCGCGCACCGGATCAGGCCGCCGTCAGGCACCGAAGGGGCCCGTGGGCAACGGGCAGAGAGGCTCTCGATGGGCAGCCGGGCATGGCGGTATGTCCTCACTCAGGGTCCGCGCCCTGGCTCGACGTGACGGCGACCAGAGTCTCCTGGCTCCCGGATCGGCGCTTCCCCCGGCCTTCCCGCCCGTACGGAAACGTACGGACCGTGGCCCTCGTCGGAGGAGCGCTCCCCGGTGACAGTGGCGGGACCGCGCCGGATTCGCACCGGACTTCCTCTGCTGTCGCCGATTGGCCCCGGCAGTCCACCACGCCCCGCGACGCCCGTCAACTCGCCCTTGACCTGCGACGCAGCGCCACCGCGGGACCTGTGGCCAAGACCACAGAGGGGCCCCGGCGCACGAACGGGGCGCCCGGCGCCGCGGCTGCTGCCGCGCCCTCCGGACGCCCCGTCCCGCCGGCTTCGCCGGCGTCGTTCTCAGGCGGCGACGATCAGATAGATCCCGTACGCCACCGCCGCCGCGCAGAGCGCGAAGGCCACCAGCGCCCCGGCCCGCGCGCCCGCGCCCGGTGCGGTCGAGGCCCCGCCGTCCGCGGCCGGCTTGCGGGAGGTGCCCACGATGCCGACGGTGAACAGGCCCACGAGCCCCACCGTCACCGCGAGGGTGACGCCGAAGACCTCGCCGAGAGCTGCCCAGTCGATGTGCATTGCGTTGTCCTTAAGGTCGGTGCGGCCGGGCCGTCAGGAGGAGGCCGTCGCGGGCTGGGCGGGGGAGTCGGCCGGGCCGTGCTGGGTGGGGATGACGGCCGCGGTGGCCTGGGCGGGCACGGTGGCCGCGGCCGCCTCGGTGGCCGCCGGGGCGAGGGGACCCGCCGGGGGCGGGGCGACGGTCTGGAGCGCGGCGGTGACGACACCGGCCGGCTCCGCCGGACCCTCGTTGACGTTGGTGTGGTCGATCGGCTTGCGCCGGGAGGCGACCCAGATGCCGCCGCAGACCGCCAGCGCCAGGCCGGCGGTGGCCGCCACGCCCCAGGTGCCCTGGTCGACGAGGAGCGCGGCCCCCGCGGAGACCAGCGCCGCGGCCGGCAGCGTCAGGAACCACGCCACGACCATCCGGCCGGCCGTGGCCCAGCGCACCACGCCGCCCTTGCGGCCGAGCCCGGAGCCCATCACGGCGCCGGAGCAGACCTGGGTGGTGGAGAGCGCGAAGCCGAGGTGGGAGGAGGCCAGGATGGTGGCCGCGGCGCTGGTCTGGGCGGCGAAGCCCTGCGGCGGCTGGATGTCGGTGATGCCCTTGCCCATGGTGCGGATGATCCGCCAGCCGCCCAGGTAGGTACCGAGCGCGATGGCCAGGCCCGCGGAGGCGATCACCCACATCGGCGGGTCGGCATGCGGGGCGACGACGCCGCCGGTGATCAGCGCGAGGGTGATCACACCCATCGTCTTCTGCGCGTCGTTGGTGCCGTGGGCCAGCGAGACCAGCGCGGCCGAGGCGATCTGGCCGGCGCGGTAGCCCTTGGCGGTGTCGGCCTCGTCGCGGCCGCGGGCCAGCCGGTAGGTGAGCCGGGTCGCCGCCATCGAGGCGAGACCCGCGACGAACGGCGCGGCCACCGCCGGGATCAGGACCTTCATCACGACGGCCTCGCCGTGCACCCCGCCGGTGCCGACGGACACCAGGGTCGCGCCGATGAGACCACCGAAGAGGGCGTGCGAGGAACTGGAGGGGAGGCCGGCGAGCCAGGTCACGAGGTTCCAGACGATGGCGCCGACCAGGCCGGCGAAGATCACTTCTGGTCTGATGCCGGCGCTCTCGTCGATGATGCCGCCGGAGATGGTCTTGGCCACCTCAACGGACAGGAACGCCCCGACGAGGTTGAGTACCGCCGACATCGCCACCGCGGTCTTGGGCCGCAGGGCCCCGGTGGAGATGGTGGTGGCCATCGCGTTGGCCGTGTCGTGGAAGCCGTTCGTAAAGTCGAACACCAAGGCCGTGACGATCACGATCCCGATGAGAAGCGTGATGTGTTCCATTCACCCAGGCAATCCGTTCGATGGTCAGTGTCGTCGGGACCGTACGGACGACGGGTGAACGGAAGATGAACTGGGCCGGGCGCCACGGTGACACCCCCGCAGTGTTCACGCGGAGGCGTCTCAGCCGCCACACCCGTCTCATCCGTTGGCAAACCTCCTGAGCTGGGCCAGGGTCCCGTTCCAGCGGTCCTGGTCACCCGGCAGCGGGCCGTGCGCGGCGTACTGCCGGATGCTCAGGACCGACCAGCCCGCGGGCAGCCGCGCCGCCCCCGAATAGTCCGCCAGCCACAGCGGATGGGTCGCGCCGAAGGCCCGGCTGCCGCCCGTGCAGAGCTCCCACCAGCGGGCCGTGGTGTAGATCACCGGCCGCCGGCCCGTGCTGCGCCGCACCTCGTCGCTGAACGCCCGTATCCAGCGCACCAGCGCCGCGCGGCTCAGCCCGAAGCACGGCTGCCGGGTGTTGTACGGGTTGTGCTCGAGGTCGAGGGCGGGCGGCAGCGTCCAGCCGTCCCGCTTCCAGTGGCCGCCGTGCTGGAGGAAGTAGCGGGCCTGCCGGGTGCCCGACGAGGAGTTGGGCACCGCGAAGTGGTAGGCGCCGTGCAGCAGTCCGGCCGCCCGGGAGCCGCGGTACTGCACGGAGAAGGAGGGGTTGCGGTAGCGGTCCGACTCGGTGGCCTTGACGTAGACGAACCGGGCGCCCTTCGCGCGGGCCGCGCGCCAGTCGATGTGCTTCTGGTACGAGGAGACGTCGTGCCCCAACGGCCGGCCGCCCGCGGCGGCCCAGGCGGAGTGTTCGGCGAGTGCGGTGCCGGCCAGCGACGCCACCGCTATCGCGGTCGCCAGCCTGGTCCGGGGGGTGGAGCGGTCACAGGTCATGGGTCCCCCTGGGTGATGACATGTGAGGGGTGTAGTTCACACGACGTTAATGGGTGATCAACGCAAGGCGGTCGTTCTCCGGCCAATCGCCCCCAGGGGGCAGGTATCCCCCTATGGCGGATACCTGGCAGATGACGCCCGGGCGTACTGTGCCCCGGCCTGCTCGTACGGTGTCGTGCACCGCCCTCGTGCGTATCCGCACGTCCCGCCGCGCCGCACCGGAGGAGACCATGAAGGACCACCCGGACCACCTCGCCGCCGCCTGGAGCGAGCTCGTCGCCACCGCCCGCCGGACGGTCGCCGACGGCCTCGTCGTCGGCACCTCGGGCAACGTCTCGGTCCGCATCAAGGACCTGATCCTCGTCACCCCCAGCGGCGTCCCCTACGACCGGCTCGGCCCCGCCGACCTCACCGGGGTCGACCCCGAAGGCCGCCAGGTCATCGGCAGGCTCCGCCCGACCAGCGAACTTCCGCTCCACCTGGCGGTCTACCGCGACACCACCGCCACCGCCGTCGTGCACACCCACGCCCCGTACGCCACCGCCGTCTCCACCCTCGTCACCGAACTCCCGCCCGTCCACTACATGGCGGCCGCGCTCGGCGGCCCCGTCCGCGTCGCCCCCTACGCCCTCTACGGCAGCGACGAACTCGCCGCCAACATGACCGCGGCCCTCCGCGACCGCTCGGCCGCGCTCCTCCAGAACCACGGCACCATCGCCCACGGCACCGGCCTCGCCCAGGCGCTGGACCGCACCGCCCAACTGGAGTGGATGTGCCGGGTCTGGCTCACCGCGGTCTCCGTGCCCGGCCACACCCCGAGCCTGCTGTCGGCCGCCCAGCTCGCCGCCGCGGGGGAGCGGCTGCGCGGTTACGGCCAGCCCGGTGACGACCCCGCGTAGCCCCCGAACGCCCCCGTCCCCGCACCCCGCACGGTCCTTGGCACCGCACAACACCGCTGGTCCGGCCGTCCGCCCCGGCGCCCGGTGGCCGGGTCCGGCGGCGCTGCGCACACTGGAGAGATGCGACTGGGGACCGTGGCGGCGGTGGCCGCCACCACCGTGATCGGTGCCGCGGCGGCGGCCGTGGCGGCCGGCCGGTACGCCGGCGATGTTGCCCTGAAACCGTCGCCGGGCCATCCCTTCCCCGGGGACTCCCGGCTCACCGTCCACTCCGCCGACGGCGACCACATCGTCCTCACCCGCAGCCTGGCCTCCCTCAGACCCGGCATCTACGGCCTCACCGGCGCCGGCTGCCATGCGGTGGTCGGCCCCGTCGTCCACGGCACCCCGCACCCGGCCGACGCCGTCGTCCGCCGCCTGGAGCGGGTCACCCACGGCGCCCTGCGGCCCGGCTCCCGGATGCGGCTGACCCCGCAGGTGCACGCCGGCAACCCCCGCGACGCGCTCGGCCTGACCGCCGCGGACGTCGACGTCCCCGGCGAACTCGGCGCGCTGCCCGCGTGGTTCGTGCCCGGCGCCCGCGACACCTGGGTCATCACCGTCCACGGCCTGGGCACCACCCGCGAACACCCCATGGTGGTACTGCCGTTCCTGCACCGCCACCGCTTCCCCGTCCTCGACCTCGCCTACCGCAACGACCCCGGCGCGCCCCGCACCGCCGACGGCCTGCACCACCTCGGCGACACCGAATGGCGCGACCTGGACGCCGCGATCCGCTACGCCGTCCGCTACGGCGCCCGCGCGGTCGTCCTCCACGGCTGGTCCACCGGCGCCACCATGGCGCTGCGCGCCGCCGTCAACTCCTCGCTGCGGGACCGCATCTCCGGCCTCGTCCTGGACTCCCCGGTCCTCGACCGGCACGCCACCGTCCGCGCGCTGGCCGCCGCCCGGCGCATCCCGCGCGCCCTGCTCCCGCTGGCCGTCCGCGCCGCCGAGGGCCACACCGGACTGCCCGTCGACCGGCCCGCCGACGCCGTCGACCCCGACGCCCTCGACGCGCCCGTCCTCCTCTTCCACGGCCCGGAGGACACCGTCGCCCCCTGGGACGCCTCCCGCCGCTTCGCCGCCCGCCGCCCGGAGTTGATCACGCTTCAGGCCGTCCCGCACGCCCCGCACGCCGCGATGTGGAACGCCGCCCCCGACCGCTACGAGGAGACCCTGCGCCGCTTCCTCACCCCGCTGATGTGACGCCGGGACGGCGGAGCCGGCCGACGCCGCGCGGGCCGGGAGGTGTACGGGCGGACAACTCCCCCTGTCCGGGACGGGACACCGGGATGGCGCGCGGCCGGCAGACCGCACGCAGGGTTCCGATTGGGCTTTCGGGCCGTCAGCAGCAAGACTGCTCCTGTGACGTCCCGTACACCGCGCGACTCCCGGCTCCGACTCGTCCCCCGACAACCGATTGCGGCCGCCCGCCGGGCGGTGAGCACCCGGGCCACCCGCCCGGCGCCCAGGCCCCCCGAGGGCACCCCGCCGCCCGCGGAACTGGCCCGCCAGGCCCGTGCCGCACTGGCCGGCGCGGCCCGCCTCGCGCACTGGGCCGACCGCGCGGGCAGCCTCCGCGCCGGTTCCGACGGATCGCTCCCGCAGGCCGCCGTCACCGACGCCGCCGAGGCCCTGGCCCTGACGCCCCACCAGGTCCGCGCCGACTGGGACCGGGCCCGCCTCGCCGGGCTCGTCGAGCTCCACGACGGCCTCGCCCGCCCCGGCTGGCGGCTGCGCGCCTGGGACCGCGACGACATCGCCGCCCTGCGCGGCTGGGTCGCGCTCTTCGACGCCTGGTCGCTGGCGCTGCCCGCCCCGGCCGACGCCGGCCCGTCGGCCGTCGCCGAGGTCGTCGAGGCCGTCCCGCAGCTGCTGTCCCTGCTGCACCTGTCCGCCGGGCCGGTGCGGCTGCCGGTGCTGCTCGACATGCTCACCCAGCGCGTCGCCGAACTGCGCACCGAACGCTGCGAGGTGCCCTACGGGCCCGACCCGGACGCCGCCGGCGGACCGGCGAGCGACGCCGCGGGGGCGCCGCTCGCCGAGCTGCTGGACTGGGCGCTGGGCGCACTGCTCGCGGTCGGCGCGCTGGTGCCGCAGGACGGCGCCCCCGCAGGCGTCGACGAGGGCCGCCACCACGGCCAGGAGGCGCAGCTGACGCCGCTCGGCAACTGGTCGGTGTGGGTCAAGCTGGAGCAGATCTGCGTCGCCGCGCAGAGCCCGGCCGGCAATATCGAGCAGTCCGCGGAGGCGATGCTGCGCGGCTGCGCCCGGCTCACCCCGGGCCCGGCCCGCGCCGAATACCGCGCCTGGCTCGCCGCCCGCTCCGTCGGCGCCGCCGTCGAGGAACTCCTGACCGTCGCCCGCGGCGAGGACGCGCTGCTGCGCGGGCTGGCCTTCGAGGCGCTGCGCGCGGTCGGCGCGCCCGCCGAACCGGCCGTGCGCGCCATCGCCGAGGAGCCGGGGCTGCGGCCCTACGCCCTGCTGTGGCTCTTCGAGCACGAGGGCGGCGACCCCGAGACCGCGCCGGACGTCCTCACCCGCGAGGAGTCGACCTGGCTGTGGGTGGACACCGCGGCGGCCGTCGCCGACCACGGCGAGACCCAACTGCTGGTCCGGCACCTGGACTCGGCCGTCCAGGGCTCGGTGCCGCGGCTGCTGGAGGAGGTCCGCGCGGTCGGCCACCCGCGGACCGTGCAGGTGCTGGTGGCGCTGGCCGCCGCCCACCCGGACCCGGCGCTCGCCAAGGCCGTGCGCCGGGCGGCGTTCCAGGTCCACACCGGCGGCGCGTAAGCCGCCGCGCACCCCGGCCGGGCGCCGGCGGGTCATGCCCCCGCCCCGCCCGGCCGGTGGCCGCCGAAGCTCCGGACGCCGCCCTCGGCGTCGCGCACCGTGCTCCCGGCCCGTAGGCGACGCCAGGCGCTCCGCCTCGGCCCGCCGGGTCCGCCCGCCGTGCGCCTCGGGCCCGTCGCCGAGGACGCGCACACCGCGCGGCCCGTCGCCGCCGCCCCGCCTCGCCGAACGGGCCGCCGGGCCCTTGGGCTGCGGATCGGGCGTCATCTCCCCGCCGCGGTAGGCGAGTTCGGCGTGCCGCGCCGCCCCTTCCGGGCCGCCGTACCGCGCGCCGCCGCTGCGTCCGGACGCCGCCACCTGCCGGACGGCTCCCGGGGCGCCCCGCGGGAGCGGTGCGGGGGCCGTCGCCGTCCCGTCCGCCATGTCGATCACCACCCCTCCCGCGCCGCCGGACGGCGCCGCGCCGCCCGGACTCCTGTGTCCTGCCTCACAGTCTCGCGGCGGGGTCTGACAACGCCCGAAAACTACTTGCACGGTCCCGTTAGACTTGCCTGCATGGCAGTTCTCCTCTGGGTTCATTAGACGGCGTAGACCGCTCTCGGACCGTCCGTCCAACCCGCCGTCTTCCTGCCCTGGAGTTTTTCCGTGATCACCGCTTCCGGCCTTGAGCTGCGCGCCGGCGCTCGCATCCTCATCGAGTCCGCTTCCTTCCGTATCGCCAAGGGCGACCGCATCGGCCTGGTCGGCCGCAACGGCGCCGGCAAGACCACCCTCACCAAGGTCCTGGCCGGCGAGGGCATGCCGACCAGCGGCTCGGTCACCCGCTCCGGCGAGGTCGGCTACCTCCCGCAGGACCCGCGCACCGGCGACCTCGACATCCTGGCCCGCGACCGCATCCTCTCCGCCCGCGGCCTGGACACCGTCCTGCGCAAGATGCGGGAGAACGAGGACCGGATGGCGAACGGCCAGGGCGCCACCCGCGAGAAGGCCATGAAGAAGTACGAGCGGCTGGAGACGGAGTTCCTCACCAAGGGCGGCTACGCCGCCGAGGCCGAGGCCGCGACCATCGCCGCCAGCCTGGGCCTGCCCGACCGCATCCTCAGCCAGCCGCTGCACACCCTCTCCGGCGGTCAGCGGCGCCGCGTCGAGCTGGCCCGGATCCTCTTCTCGGACTCCGACATCCTGCTGCTCGACGAGCCCACCAACCACCTCGACGCCGACTCCATCGCGTGGCTGCGCGACTACCTCAAGACCTACCGCGGCGGCTTCATCGTGATCTCCCACGACGTCGACCTGGTCGAGACGGTCGTCAACAAGGTCTTCTACCTGGACGCCAACCGCTCCCAGATCGACGTCTACAACATGGGCTGGAAGCTCTACCAGCAGCAGCGCGAGGCCGACGAGAAGCGCCGCAAGCGCGAGCGCGCCAACGCCGAGAAGAAGGCCGCGGCGCTCAACTCCCAGGCCGACAAGATGCGGGCCAAGGCCACCAAGACCGTCGCCGCCCAGAACATGGCCAAGCGCGCCGACAAGCTGCTGGCCGGCCTGGAGGCGGTGCGCGCCTCCGACAAGGTCGCCAAGCTGCGCTTCCCGAACCCGGCGCCGTGCGGCAAGACCCCGCTGACGGCCGAGGGCCTCTCCAAGTCCTACGGCTCCCTGGAGATCTTCACCGACGTCGACCTGGCCATCGACAAGGGCTCCCGGGTCGTCATCCTGGGCCTCAACGGCGCCGGCAAGACCACCCTGCTGCGGATGCTGGCGGGCGTGGAGACGCCCGACACCGGCGAGGTCCGCCCCGGCCACGGCCTCAAGCTCGGCTACTACGCCCAGGAGCACGAGACCCTGGACCCGGACCGCTCGGTCCTGGAGAACATGCGCTCCGCCGCCCCCGACATGGACCTCGTCGAGGTCCGCAAGGTGCTGGGCTCCTTCCTGTTCTCCGGCGACGACGTCGACAAGCCCGCCGGCGTGCTCTCCGGCGGCGAGAAGACCCGCCTGGCCCTGGCCACCCTGGTCGTCTCCTCCGCCAACGTCCTCCTCCTCGACGAGCCCACCAACAACCTCGACCCGGCCAGCCGCGAGGAGATCCTCGGCGCGCTGCGCACCTTCACGGGCGCGGTGGTGCTGGTGACGCACGACGAGGGCGCCGTGGACGCCCTGGCGCCGGAGCGGATCATCCTGCTGCCGGACGGCGTCGAGGACCTGTGGGGCCAGGACTACGCGGACCTGGTCGCGCTGGCCTGATCCCCGCGGCGCCGGTGCCGCCGGTCGGATCATGCCTGCTGGATCATTCGGCCCACGGGTGATCCATCATCTGAGTGAGAACGGCTCGTACACCGGCGAGCCTGCAATATGCGGCCGGGCCCCTCGGGCCCGGCCGTCGCCTTTTCCGCGACATACCACCTGACCTGGCACTTCTCGCGCACCAGGGCGCGTCCGCGCGTCCCGGGGCGCGCGGAAGAGGGAGTGCGGACCGCCCCGGGCGCCCGCGGGGCGGCAAAGGAAGTCCCACATACCTTGCGGAATGGGTGGCCAGGAAGCCGAGGAGGGGTGATCATGAGAGTCCAGAGCGCACTTCCCACGAGGAGGCACGGGTGGCCGAGACTCTGAAGAAGGGCAGCCGGGTAACCGGCGCCGCGCGCGAGAAGCTCGCGGCAGACCTGAAGAAGAAGTACGACTCCGGTGCGAGCATCCGGGCGCTGGCTGAGGAAACCGGCCGCTCCTACGGATTCGTGCACCGGATGCTCACCGAATCCGGTGTGGTCCTGCGCGGCCGCGGCGGAGCCACGAGGGGCAAGAAGGCCGCCTCGGTCTGAGGGCCGCGGCTCCGGGTGCTTGCGGTGCCCCCGGCCGTCCGAGCAGTCGGCCGGGAGGTTACCGTTCAGTCACTTACGCACGAAGGTGCGGTGGCTGACTCGGAGGCGCCCTCATGACTCTGCTCGACAAGCACGGTGTGCGGCTCACCGTGGACGATGCGATCGCCACAGTGACCCTCGCCAATCCGGAGAAGCGCAACGCACAGACCCCCGCCATGTGGCGGGCGCTGGTCGAGGCGGGCGCGCTGCTGCCGGGGAACGTGCGGATCGTGGTGCTGCGCGGCGAGGGCAGGTCCTTCTCCGCGGGGCTGGACCGCCAGGCGTTCACGCCCGAAGGGTTCGACGGCGAGCCGTCGTTCCTCGATCTGGCGCGCGGCACGGACGAAGCGCTGGACGCCACGATCGCCGAGTACCAGGAGGCGTTCACCTGGTGGCGGCGGACCGACCTGGTGTCCATCGCCGCCGTCCAGGGGCACGCCATCGGCGCTGGCTTCCAGCTCGCCCTCGCCTGCGACCTGCGGGTCGCCGCCGAGGACGCACAGTTCGCCATGCGCGAGACGAGCCTCGGCCTGGTCCCGGACCTGGCCGGCACCCACCCCTTGGTCGGACTGGTCGGCTACGCCCGGGCGCTGGAGATCTGCGCCACCGGGCGCTTCGTGCACGCCGACGAGGCCGCGCGGATCGGCCTGGCCAACGTCGTCGTGCCCGGGGACGAACTCGACGGCGCGGTGGCCGACTTGGCCGCGGCGCTGCTGGCCGCGCCCCGGGACGCCGTCATCGAGACCAAGGCCCTGCTGGGCGGTGCCGTGGACCGCACCTACGAGGAGCAGCGCCGGGCCGAGCGCGCCGCCCAGGCGCGCCGGCTGCGGGACCTGGCCGGCATAGGGGACTGATCCCCGCGGGACGTCACCGGCTCCTCACCGCCGTGACCAGTACCGCCGCCGACGCTGGCGCCGGCGGCGGACCGGTCACCGCCCGGCGGACGGCGCGGGCCACGTCCAGGGGGCGGTGACCGCCGGCGGTCACCAGCTGGACCAGGACATGCCTCCCGTCGCCGGTGCGGGTGAGCGGGCCGGAGCGTCCGGCCGGGGCCGGGGCGAGACGGGCCACCCCGGGGACGGCGAGCACCCGGGCGGCGAGGTCGTCCGGGCCTTCCGCGCCCGGGCGTCCGGCCCGGCCCGGGGCGGTTCCTGCCCCGGTCTCCCTCCCTCTCTCCTCCACGACGTCCGCCGGGGCGGGCCCGGCCGTCTCGTCCACCAGGTCGCCGACCCGGAGGTCCACCGCGCTCACCCGTAGCCCCAGGCCGTCCTCCGCCGCGGCCAGCAGGGCCGTGCGCAGCCGGGCGGCGAGCGCCGGCAGGGGGCGGCCGGGCGGTGCGGCGAAGTCCGCGGTGAGGCGCAGCGGGCCCGGCGGCAGGGCGCTGGGCGGCGCGGGGACGGCCGGTGCGGGAGCGTCGTCGGGGGCGGCGAGGGAGAGCCGCAGTGTGCCCAGGCGGACGCCCGGTGGGGCGCCGGGGGCCCGCAGCAGCGCCGCGCGGGCCGCGCCTTCGGTGATCCACGCCCCGTCCGCCGGGCCGCCGAGCGGCAGGACCCGGCCGATGCCGAGCTGTGCCCGTACGGCGCGTGCCACCTCGTCCGCGGACACCGCGTCACCCCTTCCCGGTCCCCTCCTCAGCCTGCCGCAGCCGGTGCGTCCCGGCAGGCCGGCACTCCGCTGCCGCGTCCCCGGAGCGCACCCCGCCGACCGCCCCTACTGTGGGGAGCGGAACGAGGGGACGAATGGGATGTCCGGTGCGAGTGGGGTGAGTTGGTTGAAGGGTGCGAACGTCGCGGTGGGTTCGGGTGTGCCGATGGGCGCCGTGCGGGGCGGGCGCCCCGCCGACGCCCCGTCAGGCGGCCGGTCGGCGGTGCGGGGCAGAAGGGGCGTGCGGCGATGACCGAGGAGCAGCCGGGCGGGGAGGCGCCGAAGCCGCCGGTGAAGCGGGGCGGCGGCGACCCCGCGACCCGTGGGCGGACCACCATCGCCGACGACGTCGTGGAGAAGATCGCCGGGCTCGCCGCCCGCGATGTGGTGGGCGTGCACGCGATGGGCAGTGGGCTCAGCCGCACCCTCGGCGCGGTGCGCGACCGGGTGCCCGGCGGCGGGCGGGCGTCCAGCGCCACCCGCGGGGTGAACGCCGAGGTCGGTGAGGTGCAGACCGCGCTGGACCTGGAGATCGTGGTCGACTACGGGTTCGCCATCGTGGAAGTGGCCCGGGAGGTCCGGGAGAACGTGATCGCCGCCGTGGAGCGGATGACCAGTCTGGAGGTCGTCGAGGTCAACATCGCGGTGAGCGATGTGAAGCTGCCCGACGAGGACGACGAGGACGAGGCAGCGGAGCCGCGGATCCAGTGACCGGGCCGGCCGGAGCGGCAAGCGAAGGAGCGCACGATGAGCATGGCCGTGATCGGCCTCGTGGCCGGGATGGCGCTGGGCTTCGCCGGGTACTTCGGCGGGTTCGGGGCCTTCATCCTGGTGGCGGCCCTGGGCGCCGTCGGGTTCATGGCCGGGAGGTTCCTCGACGGGGACCTGGAGGGCGGGGAGTTCTTCCGTACCCGGACCGGCGACCGCGACGACCGGCGGCGGTGAGCCCGGATGGCGACGGTGTCCCCGTCCGCCGCTGCCGCCGACGTACCGGCCGGTGAGCGCGGTGCGACCCGGATCGCCGACCGGGTCGTCGCCAAGATCGCCGCGCGGGCGGCCCGGGAGGCGCTGCGTGCGGTGTCCCTGGGCGCGCCCACCGACGCCCACGCCACGGTGACGGTGGCCCGCCGCGAGGTCCACCCGCCGTTCGGCGAGGCCCGGCTGCGGATCGCCGTGGAGCTGGGCTACCCGGCCCCCATCGGTGCGCAGTGCGGCGAGGTGCGCCGTCAAGTGACCGAGCGCGTCACCGAGTTGGCGGGCATGACGGTCGCCGAGGTGGCGGTGCGGGTCGAGCGGCTGAACTCGCCGCTGCTGACGGCGCGGGGCCGGGAGCGGGTGCGATGAGCGCGCGGCGCGGCGCGGGCGGGGCGGGGGCCGGTGAACGGCCGGGTGCGGAGGGCGGGTTGCCGGCGTCGGTACTGGACGCCGTGGCCCCCGAACCGGTCGCCGGCGGGCCCGCCGGGCGCTTCTGGTCGGCCCGCCGGGTGCCGGCCGCCCTGGTCGCGCTGGTCCTGCTGGGCGCCACGGGACTGCTGCTCTACGACGTGGCCGCGGTGCGGGCCGGCCGCACCGCGATGGCCTGGCGCCGCCGGCTGGCGCACGAACTGGCCACCCGTCACCTCGACGACCCCTGGGTGCTGGGCACCGCGGCGGCCGCGGCGGTCCTCGGGATCTGGCTGCTGGTGCTGGCGCTCACCCCGGGGCTGCGGACGGTGCTGCCGATGCGGCGCACCACCCCCGGCATCCGGGCCGGACTCGACCGGCCGGCCGCCGCGCTGGTGCTGCGCGACCGGGCCATGGAGGTCTCCGGCGTGCAGTCCGTGCGGATGACCGTCGGCCGCCACCGGGCGCGGGCCCGGGCGGTGGTGCACTTCCGGGAGCTGGAGGAGGTCCGCGGCGACCTCGCCGTGGCGCTCGGCGACGGCCTGCGACAGCTCGGTCTGACGTGCCGGCCGCGGTTGTCCGTCGAGGTCCGGCGCCCCAAGAGGAGGTGAGGGCGCGATGCGCACCGCTGGCGCGACGGTCAACCGGGCGCTGCTCGGCCTGGTCGGACTGCTGCTGTTCGGCACCGGCGGACTGGTCCTGCTCGGCGGCCTCGGCCTGCCGGCCCGCCGGCACCTCGCCCTGCCCGCCGGCTGGCCCTGGGCCCGTCCGGACGCGGTGCCGCTCCCGGCCGCGGACCGCACCCGCTTCACCGACCGCGGCTGGTGGTGGCCGACGGTCATCGCCGTACTGGCCGTACTGGTCCTGTTGCTGCTGTGGTGGCTGCTGGCCCAGCTTCGGCGGCGCCGGCTCGGCACGGTGCTGGTCGACAGCGGCGACGGGGAGGGCGCGGTGGTGACCGGTCGGGCGCTGGAGGCGGCCGTGGCCGCCGAGGCCGCGGCGGTGGACGGCGTCGACCGCGCGGCCGTCGCCCTGACCGGCCGCCGTACCGCGCCGCAGCTGCGCGCCCTCCTGGTCCTCGCCCCGCACGCCGACCCCGGGATCGTGGTGCTGCGGCTGTCCGAAGACGTGGTGGTGCACGCCCGCACCTCGGCCGGCCTGGCAGAGCTGCCGACGGAGGTCCGGCTGCGGGCGGTACGGCATCGGGCGGAGCGAGTGAGCTAGCGGACCTGTTCGCCCGCGGTGTGCGAGGTGAGCCGGCGGCGCTCGCCGCGGACGGTGCCGCCCTCAACACCGCGGTGTCACCCCGCTGTTCAGTCGCCGGACGCGGTGTGCCGCGCCCGCGTCAGGCGCTCGGGTGCCGCACCTCGCTCCGGATCAGGAGCGTGGCCTCGGTCAGATTGTTCGTCACCATCACGTGGGAGGCGATACCCGTCCCCTGTTGCTGCACGATCCCCACTGCACTGGGATCGCCCCATACGCAGCGGGTGACCATCACGTTGTTGTCGAGGCCGGTCTTCGGCTGCAACATGAACGACTCGCACTTCATGATGGTCCCGTCGAAGCCGTCGCCCTTGTAGGCGGACACCTTCGTCCCTTCGATGACCGTGAGCTTGACCCCGAGGTCCTTCGCCTTCTTCGTGTCGTCCTTGTGCATACGCGTCAGGGCCGCCTCCACCGAGGCGGACGGGTTGGTGACCTTTCCTTCGATGCCGAGGACGCTGAGCGTCGGATGGCTCTTGGTGTCGGCCGGTGCGTTCGCCGGGTTCTGCACGTAGTGGGCGGCGAAGGGGAACCCCTTCTGGATGCCCAGCTTCTCGATCCCGTCGGTGGACGTCAGGCAGTCCGTGCAGATGGTGGAGTCGTCGCCCTTCTTGTAGTAGTCGCCCCGCAGGATCTTCTGCGGGAGCGAGAGGGTGTACGGCACCATCTCCTTGTCCTGGTCCTTCTTCTGGGACCAGGCCAGGCCACCGACCACGAGGCCGATCACGAGCACGGCCACCACGGACAGCACGGCGATCAGCGCGCCCTTGCGCTTGCGCTGCGGGGGCGGTGCGACCGGTGGGCCGCCCCAACCGGCCGGCCCGCCCGGCCCGGCGCCCGGTGGCACGGCACCTCCCGCAGGCTGCGGGCCAAGGGGCGGGACGGGCTGCTGGGGTCCGCCCGGGGCGGGGTAACCGTACGCCGGCGGTTGCTGGGGGTAGCTCACTCTCGGGTCTCCTCGCGCAAGATCGACCGTCCGATCTTGTCATGTCACCTTCCGCGGGGAGGCGGCCTCTCGGGAAGGCGGTTCCGCCCGAGGTTCCGGCCCGGAGCGAAGGAACCGCGCGGGCCGCAGGGGCGCCGGAGTTCGGGGCCCGAGGGGCCGTGGCGCCCCGCTGCGCTCAGAAACTCCGCAGGGCCCCGCCGTCCACCGGGACCATCACCCCCGTCACATAGGACGCGGCGGGGGACAGCAGGAAGGCGGCGGCGCGGCCGAACTCCGACGGGTCGCCGTAGCGGCGCAGCGGGATGGTGGCGCAGTTGCGGGCGCGGGACGCCTCGGGGTCGCCGGAGGCCGCGTCGAGCTGGGTCATCCGGTCGGTGGCGATCCGGCCGGGGAGGACGCCGACGACGCGGATGCCGCGCGGGCCCAGCTCGTCGGCGAGGGACTTGGCGAAGCCGGCGAGGCCGGGGCGCAGGCCGTTGGAGATGCTGAGCCCGGCGATCGGTTCGTACACCGAGCCGGAGAGGACGAAGCCGATGACGCCGCTCTCGTCCAGTTCGGCGGCGGCGGTGCGGGCGAGCCGGACGGCGCCGAGGAAGACCGTCTCGAAGGCCGCCCGCCACTGGTCGTCGGTGGTGGTGTCGGTGGTGCCGGGCGCCGGGCCGCCGACGCTGATGAGGACGCCGTCGAAGCGCCCGAAGCGCTCCCGGGCGGCCGCCACCAGGCGGGCCGGGGCCTCGGGGTCGGAGTTGTCGGCGGCGAGGCCCAGGGCCCGTTCGCCCAGGGAGGCGGCGGCCTCGGCGGCGGCCTCCTCGGTGCGGCCGGTGAGCACGACGTTGGCGCCGTCGTCGACCAGTGCGCGGGCGGTGGCGAAGCCCAGGCCGCGGGTGGCGCCGGTGAGGAGGTACGTCCGGTCGGTGAGTCCAAGATCCATGGACCTAGTCTGCCCCCCTCCCCTCGTCGTGCAGGGCGAAGGCGGTCCCCACCAGCCCGACGTGGCTGAACGCCTGCGGGAAGTTCCCCAACTGCCGCCCGGTGGCCGGGTCGTACTCCTCGGCCAGCAGCCCCACGTCGTTCCGCAGCGTCAGCAGCCGCTCGAACAGCGCCCGGGCCGCCGCCCGGCGCCCGGTCAGCAGCAGCGCGTCCGCCAGCCAGAACGAGCAGACCAGGAACGTGCCCTCGCTGCCCGCAAGGCCGTCCACGCCGGCCCCCTCGGTGCGGTAACGGCGCACCAGGCCGGTGGGGGCACCTCCCATGCCCTTGGGGCCATGGGGGAGGGAGAGCTCGCGGCGCACCGTGTCGACGGTCGAGACCACCCGCGGGTCGGTGCCCGGGAGGAAGCCGACCCGCGGGATCAGCAGTGTGGCGGCGTCCAGTTCGGTGGAGTCGTAGGACTGGGTGAAGGCGCCCCGCTCGGTGCTGTAGCCGCGCGTGCAGACCTCCCGGTGCACCTCGTCGCGCATCGCCCGCCAGCGGTTCACGTCCCCGCCGAGCTGGGGGCGCGCCCGCAGCGCCTTGACCGCGCGGTCGGCCGCGACCCAGGCCATGACCTTGGAGTGCACGAAGTCCCGGCGCGGGCCGCGGATCTCCCAGATGCCCTCGTCGGGGTTGCGCCAGGCGGTCTCCAGGTAGTCCATCAGCGCCCGTTGGATGCTCCAGGCGTGCGGTTCGGCCGGCAGCCCCGCGACGCGCGCCGCGTGGAACGAGTCCAACACCTCGCCGTAGACGTCGAGTTGCCACTGCTCGACGGCGGCGTTGCCGATCCGCACCGGCAGCGATCCGTCGTAACCGGACAGCCAGGGCAGCTCGCTCTCCGGCAGCCGCCGCTCACCGGCCAGCCCGTACATGGTCTGGAGGTCCTCGGGGGAGCCGGCCACCGCGCGCAGCAGCCAGTCCCGCCAGGCCCCGGCCTCCTCCAGATAGCCGGCGGTGAGCAGGGAGTTCAGGGTCAAGGTGGCGTCGCGCAGCCAGCAGTAGCGGTAGTCCCAGTTGCGCACCCCGCCGGGCTCCTCGGGCAGCGAGGTGGTCAGGGCCGCGATGATCCCGCCGGTGGGCGCGTAGGTGAGGCCCTTGAGGGTGATCAGGGAGCGGATCACCGCGGCACGGTACCGGCCCTGGTAGCGGCACCGCGCGGCCCAGGCGTGCCAGTCCTCGGTGGCGTCCGCCAGCGCCGCGAACGGGTCGATCAGCTCGGGCCGGGGCCGGTGCGAGGGGTGCCAGGTCAGGACGAACGCGGTGCGCTCACCGGCCGCGACGGTGAGCTCCGAGCGGGTGCTGAAGTCCTTGCCGTAGGTGACGGCGCCGACGGGGGTGCGCAACCAGACGGAGTCCGGGCCGGCGACCGCGACCCGGCTGTCCTCGACGGCACGGACCCAGGGCACCACCCGCCCGTAGTCGAACCGCAGCCGCAGCACCCCGTGCATCTCGACCCGGCCGCGCAGCCCCTCGACGACCCGGACGAGATCGGGCGCGCGGTCGCGCTGCGGCATGAAGTCGGTGACCCGGACGCTGCCCTCGGGGGTCTCCCAGACGGTGTCGAGGATCAGCGAGTCCCCGCGGTAGCCGCGGGTGGCGCGGGCCTGCGGCGACCGCGGGGCCAGCGTCCAGTGGCCGTTGTCCTTGTCGCCGACCAGGGCGGCGAAGCAGGCGGGGGAGTCGAAGCGGGGCAGGCACAGCCAGTCGATGGAGCCGTCCCGGCCGACGAGCGCGGCGGTCTGGAGGTCGCCGATGAGTGCGTAGTCCTCGATGCGTGGGTGCACCCCGCGGCCCTTCCCACGCGGTGCGGGCGTCAGTCGGCGGGGGCGGCTGTCCGGGCTACCGGCTCGCCGGCCGCGGGCTGCTCCGCGTCGGCGGTCTCCTCCGCCGTGCTGTCCGCCTTCGCGTCGGCGGTCGCGTCCGTCTTCGCGTCCGCGGGCCCGTCGGCCTCCGCGTCGGCCTGTTCGGCGGCCTTGGCCGCGGCCGCCATCCGGTCGCGGCGCTCCCGGCGGGCCAGGACGACCCAGCCGACCGGCACCGCCGCCGCGAACAGCCACCACTGGATCGCGTACGCCATGTGCGGGCCGATGGAGTCGTGGTCCGGCTCGGGCACCAGCTCCGGGGAGTTGTCCTTGGACTCCGGCGCGGTCTGCTCGATGTAGCCACCGAGCATCGGCCGGCCCACCCGCTTCGCCTGCTGCTCGCTGTTGATCAGCATGACCTGGCGGGGCGGCAGGCCCTTGGTGTCCTTGATCCCGCTGGCCTCGGTGGTCTCGTCGACCATCATCCGGCCGGTGACCGTGACCGTGCCCTTGGGGGCGGCCGGCACCTTGGGGAACTTGGTGAGGTCGTTGCCGGCCGGGATCCAGCCGCGGTTGACCACGACGGCGTCGCCGTTCGCCAGGACCAGCGGGGTCAGGACGTAGTAGCCGATGGACTGCTCGTCGGCGGCGGTGCGCTGGCGGACCACGACCTCGTGCGCGGTGTCGTAGCTTCCGCTGGCGGTGACCCGGCGCCACATGTCGCCGTGCGGCAGGGTCCGGCCGACCGCGGCCAGGTCGGTGACCGGCACCGGGGTAGCGGTCAGGTTGTGCGCGATCTGCGCGTTCTGCGCGACCTTGTGCTGATGGCGGTGGTACTGCCAGAACCCCAGCTTGATCATGACGGGGATCAGGACGAGGCCCAAGAGGGTGAGGATCACCCACTGCCGGGACAACAGGAAGCGGTACACGGCTGCGACGGTACCTCGCGACTCTGGGCGCCCGGCCCGCGGGGTCCCCGGCAGCGACCCCGAGGAGGGGCGCCGCCGGAGGACGACGAGGGCCACCGCGCGCTGCGGCCGCACCGGGCGTCAGACCCGGTCGACGATGCCCACCTGCCCGGCCGAGCGGGCGCAGTGCGCCCCGCAGTACCACTGGCCGTTGGCCTCCACGCCCTGCCCGATGATCTGCACCCGGCAGTGCTCGCAGATCGGCGCCATGCGGTGGATCGCGCAGGCGAAGCAGTCGAAGACGTGCACCGCGCCCTGGGCGTGCACCTCGAACGTCATGCCGTAGTCGTTTCCGCAGACCTCACAACGTGTCATGCGCCACAGACTGCGGCGGAGGCACTCGCCGGGCGCGGCGCCGGCGGGTGTGTTGGCCGGGCTTCACCCGGACGCCGGTGCGGCCGGCTGCACGTCCTGGAGCAGCTGCATGAACGCCGCCTCGTCGATGACCGGGGTGCCGCACGCGGTGGCCTTGACCGCCTTGGACGTCCGGGCGTCGGGATCGTTGGTCACCAGCAGGCTGGTGAGCCGGGACACGCTGGTCGCCACGTGCAGCCCGGCCTCGATCGTCCGGTCCTCCAGCAGATCGCGGTCCACGGAGGTGTCCCCGGAGAAGGCGACCCGCATCCCCTGGACCAGCCGGCCGCCGGGCTCGTAGCGCCCCGGGTTGGAGTACGGGCAGGCCGGGCGCTTGCGGGCCGGCCGCCAGGACGTCGGGCGGTACGACGAGCCGGTGTCGCGCGGGCGGGACGGCGGGCTGTCCGACCACTCCGTCAGGGGCTGGCAGTTCAGCAGCGGCAGCCGCAGGCACTGCTGCGCGGCCCGCTGGAGGCTGGGGCGGAACGTCTCGGCCAGCACCCGGGCGTCGTCCAGGGCGTGGTGGGCGCGCTCCTGTATGACGCCGTAGTGCGCGGCGAGGGACTCCAGTTTGTGGTTGGGCAGCGGCAGGCCCAGCTCCTTGGACAGCGCGATGGTGCACAGCCGCTGCCGCACCGGCGCGACCGCCGCGGCCCGGGCGTACTCCCGGGCCAGCATCGACCAGTCGAACATGGCGTTGTGCGCCACCAGTACCCGGTCCGCCAGGCGCACCGACAGCTCCGGCACCACCTCCGGGAAGAGCGGCGCATCGGCCAGCACCTCGCTCGTCAGACCGTGGATCCAGACCGGGCCGGGATCGCGCTGCGGATTGACGAGGGTGTACCAGGAGTCCTGGAACGCGCCCTGGGCGTCGAGTTGGTACACGGCGGCGGAGATGATCCGGTCGTCGCGGGCCAGGCCGGTGGTCTCCACGTCGACCACCGCGTATCCCTGGGGATAGGCGGCCGGCCAGTCGGCCGGCGGCGTCTGCGGGCCCGGCTGCCGGCCGATCTTCGGCGCGATCGAGGGGGCGGCTGCGCTGCGGTCTTCGAGCATGGTCACTGAGGATACGGGCCACCGCTGACAGTCACCGCACCGCCGGGGGACAGAACCGGACGGATCGCCACGCACCGCCGCCGACGCCCACCCCGGAGGGGGAACGGGGCTACCGCGGGTACGCCCCGCCCGGAAGCTGACACCGTGTCTCGCATACTTCTGAGTAACTACCCCTAGCGGTACGCCCGTCGGCGCACTTATGGTGCGGGGCATGCCGCACCTGCCCGATGTCGTGCTGTGGTCCGTACCCGCTTTCGTCCTGCTCACCGTCGTGGAGATGGTGAGCTACCGCCTGCACCCCGACGAGGAGGCCGAGGGGTACGCGGCGAAGGACGCGGTCACCAGCGTCACCATGGGGCTGGGAAGCCTGGTCTTCGACGCGCTGTGGAAGATCCCGATCGTGGCGATCTACGCCGCGGTCTACGAGCTGACCCCGCTGCGCATCCCCGTCCTGTGGTGGACGCTGCTCCTGATGCTGCTGGCGCAGGACTTCTTCTACTACTGGTCGCACCGCGGCCACCACGTCATCCGCGTGCTGTGGGCCTGCCATGTGGTCCACCACTCCAGCCGGAAGTTCAACCTCACCACCGCGCTGCGGCAGCCGTGGACGAGCTGGACGGTCTGGCCGTTCTACGTGCCGATGGTCGCGCTGGGCGTCCACCCGGCCGTGATCGCCTTCACCTCCGGCGCCAACCTCGTCTACCAGTTCTGGGTCCACACCGAGCGGATCGGCACGCTGCCCCGCCCCGTCGAGTTCGTGTTCAACACGCCCTCGCACCACCGCGTCCACCACGCCTCCCAAGGCGGCTACCTGGACCGTAACTTCGGCGGGATCCTGATCATCTGGGACCGGATGTTCGGCTCGTTCGTCCCCGAGGCCGAGCGGCCCGTCTACGGGCTCACCAAGAACATCGACAGCTTCAACCCGCTGCGGGTCGCCACCCACGAGTACGCCGCCATCGCCCGCGACATCCGGGGCGCGGAGAGCTGGAGCGAGCGCGCCGGGCGGGTGTTCCGCGGGCCGGGCTGGCAGCCGGCCCGGATCCGCGCCGCCGCGGTGGCGGGGGCGGCGGAGCCCGCCGCCGATCTGGTCGCGGAGCCGGTCGCGAAGGAGTCCGCCGCATGAGGCCGCTCACGCCCCGGCCGCGCGCCGCACGGGTCCTGCTGTCGGCCTTCGCCGTCCTGGCCGCCGGTCACCTCGTCGCCCTGGTGGCACACACCGCCGCCGCACCCGGGAGCGGCCCCGCGGCCTTCGCGGAGACCGTCGTCCACCTCACCAAGCCGGCCCTGATGCCGCTGCTCGCCGCGTACGTCCTGCTCCGCGGCGGCCCGCCGCTGCTGGTCGGGGCGCTGCTGTTCGGCTGCGGCGGCGACACCCTCCTCCAGATCGGCGGCGGCACCGCGTTCCTGGTCGGCATGGGCGCGTTCGCGGCCGGACACCTCTGCTACCTGGTGCTGTTCGCCCGGCACGGCGGGCCGATCAGCCCCCGCAGGTCGCGCACCGCCGCGGCCGCCGGACTGTACGCGGCCGTCCTGGCCACCACCGTGGTGCTGCTCTGGCCCGACTTGCCGGCCGACCTGCGGGTCCCGGTGGCCGGCTACAGCCTGCTGCTCACCGCGATGGCGTTCGGCGCGCTCCGGGCGGGCCTCTGGGCCGCCGCGGGCGGCCTGCTCTTCCTGCTCTCCGACTCGCTGATCGCCACCGGCATCGCCCGCTGGCCCCAGCTGCCCGCCCCCCAGTTCTGGGTCATGTTCACCTACGCGGCCGCCCAATGCGCCCTGGCCGTCGGGGTGTTGGCGGCGGCGGCCGAGCCGACCGACCCGGCTCCCCAGGGGGCGCGCACGACGGTGGCGCACTCCGCGGGCTGATCCTGCGCTCGCGGGGCCCTGAAGGCGGAGGCGCGTACCCCGGGGCCCGACCGCACCGCGGCATCTCCCGCGCCTGGTTCGCGGCCCGGGCCGCCGCGTCAACGACGGCGGTCCGACCGGCGTCGTCCGTGCAGTTGAACCTCCGCGCGCCTCCCCGCGCGCCTCTCCATGTGAACCTTCACGCGGCTCTCGGCGGGAGCACGGAAACCCCCTTCGGGGCGGTGATGTGACGGGTAGTCAGGTCTGGCGGCGCAGCGTTCCCATGCTCAGCGGCGGCAGCGGGACGCGCGGGCCGTACCAGCGCGGGGCGTCCGCCCCCGGGCGCGGCCGCGACGGCGGGACGGCGATCGGCGCGGGCAGCCGGGCGCTCCCGTACGGGCGTCGGCGAGGGGTGTGCGGCGGCGGGTCCTGTCGGGGTGGCGGCGTCATGACCGGCCCAACGAAGCGCTGTCGTGGCGGTGGCGGCCGGTGCGCCCGTTCCTCCGATTTTCTTCGGGGATTCAACCAACCACCGTCTGTCGCGTTGCGTCCGACGGCCCTACGATGCGTGACCCACGTCACTTATCGGGGCCTTGTCGTCGGCCCCGGCACCCGCTCGCCGAGCGTCAGGAGACTCCGTGACCACCGCACCCCACGCCGACCGGGGACCCCAGTCCCCGCCCGACTACCTCCAGGTGCAGTCGAGCCCGGAGTTCGCCGAACTCCGGTGCGCACACCGCTCGTTCGCCTTCCCGCTCACCGTGGCCTTCGTCCTCTGGTACCTCGCCTACGTCCTGCTGTCGAGCTACGCCGGCGGCTTCATGGCCACCAAGGTCGCCGGCCATCTCAACGTCGCCCTGGTGCTCGGCGTCGCGCAGTTCGCCACCACCTTCCTGATCGCCTGGTGGTACTCCCGGCACGCCGCCGCCCGCCTCGACCCCCGGGCCGAGGCCCTCAAGGCCCGCCTGGAAGGCCCGCTCACCGCCCCACCGGCGGACGCCTCCCCGGGGGCCCGGACCGACGCCCCGGAGGGCGGCCCCGAGCAGACCGGTGTCCAGGGGGCCGGCGCATGAACCTCACCCACCACCTCGCCGCCGGCGGCGCCGGCGAGCACCGCACCCTGATCGTCACCCTCTTCGCGGTCTTCGTCGCCGCCACCCTCGGCATCACCGTCTGGGCCGGCCGGCAGACCAAGGGAGCGGACGACTTCTACGCCGGCGGACGGCAGTTCAGCGGCTTCCAGAACGGCCTGGCCATCTCCGGGGACTACATGTCGGCCGCGTCCTTCCTGGGCATCGCCGGCGCCATCGCCCTCTTCGGCTACGACGGCTTCCTGTACTCCATCGGCTTCCTCGTCGCCTGGCTCGTCGCGCTCCTCCTGGTCGCCGAACCGCTGCGCAACTCCGGCCGCTTCACCATGGGCGACGTCCTCGCCTACCGGATGCGCCAGCGCCCGGTCCGGACCGCCGCCGGCACCTCCACCATCGTCGTCTCGATCTTCTACCTGCTGGCCCAGATGGCCGGCGCCGGCGCCCTGGTGACCCTGCTCCTGGGCATCACCAGCGAGGCCGGCAAGATCCTCGTCGTCATCCTGGTCGGCATCGTGATGATCCTCTACGTCACCATCGGCGGCATGAAGGGCACCACCTGGGTCCAGATGGTCAAGGCCGTCCTGCTGATCGCCGGCACCCTGCTGATCACCTTCCTGGTGGCCTGGAGGTTCCACTTCAACCCCTCCGCGCTGCTCGGCGCCGCCGCCGAGAACAGCGGCAAGGGCGCGGCCTTCCTGGAGCCCGGCCTCAAATACGGGGCCACCGCCACCTCGAAGATCGACTTCATCTCCCTCGGCCTGGCGCTCGTCCTGGGCACCGCGGGCCTGCCGCACATCCTCATCCGCTTCTACACCGTCCCCACCGCCAAGGCCGCCCGGAAATCGGTGAATTGGGCGATCGGCATCATCGGCGTCTTCTACCTGATGACCCTGGCGCTCGGCTTCGGCGCCGCGGCCCTCCTCAAGCCCGCCACCATCACCGGCTCCAACAAGGCCGGCAACACCGCCGCCCCGCTGCTCGCCCAGGAGATCGGCGGCGGCGCGGGCTCCACCGGCGGCGCCATCCTGCTGGCCGTCATCTCCGCCGTCGCCTTCGCCACCATCCTCGCGGTGGTCGCCGGCCTCACCCTCGCCTCGTCCTCCTCCTTCGCCCACGACCTCTACGTCAACGTGCTCCGCAGGGGCGCGGCCACCGAGAAGGAGGAGGTCGCCGCGGCCCGTTGGGCGACCGTCGGCATCGGCGCGGTCGCCATCGTCCTCGGCGTCTTCGCCCGCAGCCTCAACGTCGCCGGACTGGTGGCGCTCGCCTTCGCCGTCGCCGCCTCCGCCAACCTCCCCACCCTCCTCTACAGCCTCTTCTGGAAGCGCTTCACCACCCAGGGCGCCCTGTGGTCCATCTACGGCGGCCTGCTCTCCTCCGTCCTCCTCGTCCTCTTCTCGCCCGTCGTCTCGGGCAAGGAGACCTCGATGTTCCCCGGCGCCCACTTCGCCTTCTTCCCCCTGGAGAACCCGGGCCTGATCTCCATCCCGCTGGGCTTCTTCCTCGGCTGGCTCGGCTCCCTGCTCTCCAAGGAGGCACCGGACGCCGCGAAGTACGCCGAACTGGAGGTCCGTTCGCTCACCGGGACCGGCGCCCATTGAGCCACCCCCACGGGCGCTGAGCCGCCCCAGCCGTCCACGGGCGGGGTGCGCTCGTAGGGAGCTACGACCGCGCCCCACCCACCTCGTGCTTCTCACGCCTCCTCACTGTCGGACCCATCGCGTAGGCTCGACGATGTACTGATCGACAGACCGATCCACACTCTCGGGGAGGGGGCCCAGTGCTCATCGACACTTATGGCCGAGTCGCCACTGACCTGCGGGTTTCGCTCACCGACCGGTGCAATCTGCGGTGCACGTACTGCATGCCCGAAGAGGGCCTCGCGTGGCTGGCCAAGCCCGATCTGCTGACCGACGACGAGATCGTCCGCCTGATCGGGATCGCCGTCCGCGACCTCGGCATCGAGGAGGTCCGCTTCACCGGCGGCGAGCCGCTGCTCCGCCCCGGCCTGGTCGGCATCGTCGAGCGGGTCGCCACGCTCACCCCCCGCCCCCGGATGTCGCTGACCAGCAACGGCATCGGCCTGGCGCGCACCGCAGCCGCCCTGCGCGCCGCCGGCCTGGACCGGGTCAACGTCTCGCTCGACACCCTCCGGCCCGACGTGTTCCAGGCACTGACCCGCCGCAAGCGGCACGCCGACGTCCTCCAGGGACTCGAAGCCGCCCGCGCCGCCGGCCTGACCCCCGTCAAGGTCAACAGCGTCCTGATGCCCGGCCTCAACGACGACGAGGCCCCCGACCTGCTGGCCTGGGCCGTCGAGAACTCCTACGAGCTGCGCTTCATCGAGCAGATGCCGCTGGACGCCCAGCACGGCTGGAAGCGCGACGGCATGATCACCGCAGGCGACATCCTCGCCTCGCTGCGCACCCGCTTCACCCTCACCCCCGAGGATCAGGACGAGCGCGGCTCCGCGCCCGCCGAGCGCTGGATCGTCGACGGCGGCCCGCACCGCGTCGGCGTGATCGCCTCGGTGACCCGCCCGTTCTGCCGCGCCTGCGACCGCACCCGGCTCACCGCCGACGGCCAGATCCGCACGTGCCTGTTCGCCACCGAGGAGACGGACCTGCGCACCGCGCTGCGCTCCGGCGCCCCCGACGCGGAGATAGCCCGCATCTGGAAGCTCGCCATGTGGGGCAAGAAGGCCGGTTCCGGTCTCGACGACCCGGCCTTCCTCCAGCCGGCGCGCCCCATGTCAGCCATCGGAGGCTGACGGCCGCCGCTCCCATTCCGCAAGCGTCACCACGTCCTTGAGGAATCCGCGCACGGCGAGGAACTGCGACAGGTGCTCCCGGTGCGCCTCGCACGCCAGCCAGGTCTTGCGCCGGTCCGGCGTGTGCAGCTTCGGGTTGTTCCAGGCCACCACCCACACCGCATCGGCGCGGCAGCCCTTGGCCGAACAGACGGTGGCATTCTCGGGAGCGTTCGGGGAGTTCACGCCTCAACCCTACGTCCCGGCCTCGCGCCCCTGGGGCGCCGGCCCGGTCGCGGACATGGCGACGCCGGGCAGCCACGGGGGGAGCCGCCCGGCGTCGGTCCGTCGCTCCGACGGGGGATGCGGAGCGCGTACGCAGTATGTCACGGGGGATGGTGCGCGGTGCACCGGAACCGCACGATTGATCTGAGCTTTTCTTGAGCTTTGCTGGGCGATCGGCTTCAGCAAAGCTCAGCGGCGTTCACCGGGCGGCTCCGTCGAGTCCGCCGCCGGCCGTTCCGCAACGGATTCCGCGTCGCCCGAAGTCAGCATCTGCCGCGTGGGTTTGACGAACGTCGAGGGCAGCGAGGGGACGTTCTCCCGGCCGGCGTTGGCGATCACCACCGCGATGTACGGGAGCCCCAGGCCGATCACGAGCGTTGCGATGGCAATCGGGCGCTCGATGTTCCACAGCACGGCGGTGAGCACCACGGCCACCGTCCGCACCGCCATCGAGATCACATACCGCCGCTGGCGGCCCCGCACGTCCTCGGTCAGCCCCTGACGGGCCCCCGTGATCCGGAAGGCCTCGACGCCGCCGCTCTGCTTCCGCATCACGTTCCACCACCTGCTCGGTCCTGCCGGATTCTCCCCGATTTCCGGTCAGAATCCACGGTACGCCGCCCCCTCCGCCCCGACGAGGCCGGGTCGTATCGACGGCGTACGGGGTGTCCGGCAGACGTCGTAGGTCCGGACACCCCGCCGTGACGGTCGTTAACGGCCGGTGATCTGGGCCAGCTTGCGGCCGGCCTTGAGGTACGCGGTGCCCGTCACGTCGGCAGCCTTCTCCGCCAGCACCTCGGCCAGCGGCCGCACCGCGTCGGCCTCCGCCAGCACCACCGTGGACTGGCCGCCCTCGCCCTCGATCACCAGCCGCAGCGCGTTCTGCTTCGCCAGGCGCCGCGCCGCCGAGGCGCTCGGGGTGAACTCCAGCACCGTGGTCAGTACCGCAGCGACGGTCTGCGCACCGTGCTCACCGGCGTCCACGACCGGCAGCGACTCCACGTCCGCGAACGACTTCTTGGAGAACTGGGCCACGAAACCGGCCCGGGCCGCCATCGCCGCGTCCAGCCCGTACAGCGCCGCGACGACCTCGCCGGCGAGGACCTTCTTGAGGTCCATCGGGTGCAGCGACCGTTCGGCGACCCGGCCCAGGACGAGGGTGATCTCGGCGTCGGTCCACTCGGTCCACGCCTTGAGGTACGGCTCCATCAGCCGGTCCGGCACCGACATGATCTTGCCGAAGACGTCGTCGGCGGGCGCGCTCAACCCGACGTAGTTGCCCTTGGACTTGGACATCTTGGCGCCGGTGCCGTCCGTGCCCTCGATCAGCGGCATGGTCACCACCAGCTGCGGCCGCTGCCCGCGCAGCTCCATCAGCTTGCGGCCCATCTGGAGGTTGAGCAGCTGGTCGGAGCCGCCCAGCTCCACATCGCACTCCAGCGCCACCGAGTCCAGGCCCTGCGCGATCGGGTAGAGCAGCTCGGTCATGGTCAGGCCCGAGCCGGCCGCGAGCCGGTTGCGGAAGTCCTCGCGCTGGAGCAGCTGCGAGGCCGGCACCTGGGCGAGCAGCCCCAGCAGCTCCGGGAAGGTGTACGGCGCCAGCCACTCGCTGTTCTGCCGGAAGCTGACCTTCTCGAAGTCGAAGAAGGGGCGGACCTGCTCGCGGTAGGTGGCGAGGTTGTGCGCGATGTCCTCGTCGGTCAGCGGCGGCCGCTCGGCCGTACGGCCCGACGGGTCGCCGATCTTGGCGGTGAAGTCGCCGATGATGAGGGTGACGGCGTGGCCCAGGCGCTGGAACCGGCTGAGGACGATCAGCGGCACCGCGTGCCCGAGGTGGACGTCGGTGGCCGTCGGGTCGATCCCGAGCTTGATGTGCAGGCCCTGGCCCGCGGCCCGGCGCTCCTCGATCCGCTCGGCCAGCTTCGTCACGCCCGGCAGCACCTCGACCGTGCGGGACGCGATCAGCTCGGCCTGCTCCTTGGCCGGCAGGTCCGTCAGGTCCAGATAGCGCCGCTCACGGGTCTCCTGGAGCAGCTCCCGGACGGTGTCGTCCGAGGAGAGGTCGGCGGAGAGCAGTGTGCTGGCGCGGGCGACGGATTCGCCGAGGCGTGTCATGGCGTCCCTGATCGATCGTGGTTCCCGAAACGGGAGGACAGGGCGACAGTCTATTAGGCCGGTCCCAAGGGGTCGCCGGGATATCCGGTGGCCCGGTGGGCGCGGCCGCCGCCGCCCCGTTCCGCCCTCCTTCCCGGCGGCGTCCGCCCCCGCGTCGAGGGCGGTCCAACTCCCGCGCCCCGGTAGGAGGTTGTCGACGGCCTGCGCCACCGTCCGGGCGGCGGCCCGGGGCGCGTCGTCCGCGATCGGACGTGCGCCGGAGGCGACGCCCGGGGCGCCGCCGCGCCCCGCGGACCGTGCGGCCGGGGCCGGTGGCGTCGGACGGGCCGGGAGGCGCGTCAGGCCGCGATTCTGTGGAGACCCGACAGTGAACCGGGGCACGCCCCTGTGTGGGCTCGATTCCTCGGAAGGGGCCCGTGACCGATAGTTTCGTAGCGAACGCAAGACGGACAGGACACGGAAAGGGTGATCTCTTGAGCCGCTCGGTTCTGGTCACCGGAGGCAACCGCGGCATCGGCCTGGCCATTGCCCGTGCCTTCGCCGAGGCAGGCGACAAGGTCGCCATCACCTACCGCTCGGGCGAACCTCCGGCGGGATTTTTGGCCGTGAAGTGCGACATCACGGACGCCGAGCAGGTCGAGCAGGCGTACAAGGAGATCGAGGAGAAGCACGGTCCGGTCGAGGTGCTGGTGGCCAACGCCGGCATCACCCGCGACCAGCTGCTGATGCGGATGTCCGAGGAGGACTTCACCTCGGTCCTGGACACCAACCTGACCGGCACGTTCCGGGTGGTCAAGCGCGCCAACCGGGCGATGCTGCGGGCCCGCAAGGGGCGGATCGTCCTGATCTCGTCGGTGGTCGGCCTGATGGGCGCCCCGGGGCAGGCGAACTACGCCGCCTCCAAGGCCGCCCTGGTCGGCTTCGCGCGTTCGCTCGCCCGTGAGCTGGGCAGCCGCAACATCACCGTCAACGTGGTCGCCCCCGGCTTCGTCGACACCGACATGACCCGCGTGCTCAGCGACGAGCAGCGGGAGGGCATCGTGAAGCAGGTGCCGCTGGCGCGCTACGCGCAGCCCGAGGAGGTCGCCGCCTCGGTCCGCTTCCTGGCCTCCGACGAGGCCGCGTACATCACTGGAGCCGTCATTCCCGTCGACGGCGGATTGGGCATGGGTCACTGATCAGCATGAGTGGAATCCTCGCCGGCAAGCGCATCCTGATCACGGGTGTGCTGATGGAGTCCTCGATCGCCTTCCACGCGGCCAAGGTCGCGCAGGAGCAGGGCGCCGAGGTCATCCTGACCGCGTTCCCGCGGCCGACGCTCACCGAGCGCATCGCCAAGAAGCTCCCCAAGCCCGCCAAGGTCATCGAGCTGGACGTGACCAACCAGGAGCACCTGGACCGTCTGGAGGGCCTGGTCCGCGACGAGCTCGGCGGTCTGGACGGCGTCGTCCACTCCATCGGCTTCGCCCCGCAGGACGCGCTCGGCGGCAACTTCCTCAACACGCCCTACGAGTCGGTCGCCACGGCCATGCACGTCTCGGCGTTCTCCCTGAAGTCGCTGACCATGGCGTGCCTCCCGCTGATGCCGGAGGAGGGCGGCGCGGTGGTCGGCCTGACCTTCGACGCCCAGTTCGCCTGGCCGCAGTACGACTGGATGGGCCCGGCCAAGGCCGCCCTGGAGGCCACCAGCCGCTACCTGGCGCGTGACCTCGGCGAGCGCAACGTGCGCTGCAACCTCGTCTCGGCGGGCCCGATCGGTTCGATGGCCGCCAAGTCCATCCCCGGCTTCTCCGACCTGGCCGAGGTCTGGAACACCCGCTCCCCGCTGCAGTGGAACATGGCCGACCCGGAGCCGGCTGGCCGCGGCATCGTGGCCCTGCTGTCGGACTTCTTCCCGAAGACCACCGGCGAGATCGTCCACGTCGACGGCGGCGTGCACATGATGGGCGCCTGACGCCCGTCGCGCTCGACGAACTGCCCGTCCCGGACTGCCCGGGGCGGGCAGTTTCGCGTGGTACGGGCCCGGGGCCCGAGGTCAGTCGCAGGCCGTGAGCGGGCCCCGGCACCCGAAGGGATGGGCGCTCGCCTCGGCGGCGGCCCGTGCGCCGTCCCCGGCACGGATCGCCGCCACCAGGCGGGAGTGGTCCATGTGGGCCTCGGGGCGCAGGACGGTGCCGACGTCGGCCCGCAGGAACTCGCGCAGCACACCGCCGAGATCGGCGTAGATCGCGGCCAGTACGTCGTTGTGGGAAGCGGCCACCACCGCCATGTGCAGGCTGGCGTCGGCGTCCACGAACGCCTCGGCGGCGCCGGACTCCCAGGCCCCCTCGCGGCGCTCCAGCAGCGCGTCGAGCTGGCGCAGGTCCTGCTCCGTGCGGCGGCGCGCGGCGAGCCGGGCGGCCTCGGTTTCCAGGGCGGAGCGCAGTTCGGCGACGTGCCGGGGGTCGGCGTCGGCGAACCGGCGGTGCATCACCCCGGCCAACTCGCTGGTGGCGGCGACGTAGGTGCCCGAGCCCTGCCGGATGTCGAGCAGGCCGTTGTGCGCCAGTGCCCGTACGGCCTCGCGGACGGTGTTGCGGGCCACCCCGAGTTGCTCGACGAGCTCCGGTTCGGTCGGAATGCGGGACCCCACCGGCCAGTCGCCGGACGTGATCTGGGCGCGCAGCTGCGCGATCACCTGGTCCGCCAGCGCGGACCGGCGGGGCGAGGTCAGGGGCATCGGGGGGCTCCGGGGGCTGGGGCCGGTGGGCCGGACGGACGGCGGCGGGGCGGACACGGGCCGGCCGGCGGGGTCCGTGGTGCCGTGGGGTTGTGTCGAGGCTACCGATAACGACTGGAGGTATTCATCCCATGATTCTATGGTGGCCCCTATGTCAGACGACGACCTCGCCACCCTCGGCCCGGCCGCCGGGTCCACGACCTCCTCCGCTCCGCCCGCCGAAGGGACCGGTGCGGCCCGGCCCGCCGCGGGCGCCGTACCCGAGGGCGGGCCGGAGCCGGGCCCGGCCGGCCGCTGGCTGCCGCGGATCGTGGTCGCCGGCCTGGTGCTCGCCGCGCTCAACCTCCGCCCGGCCGTCACCAGCCTCGGCGCGCTCATGAAGGAGGTCCGCGAAGGGCTCGGCATGAGCGGCACGGCCGCCGGCCTGCTGACCTCCGTACCGGCCCTGTGCTTCGCGGTCTTCGGCTTCGCCGCGCCCCGGCTCGCCCGCCGCTGGGGGCCCGGCGCGGTCGTCTGCGCCGGTATGGCCGCGATCGCGGTGGGCGTCGCGGTGCGTCCGTACGCCGGCGGTACGCCCGGGTTCCTGGCCGGCAGCGCGCTGGCGCTGGCCGGCATCGCGGTCAGCAACGTCCTGTTGCCGGTGGTCATCAAGACCTGGTTCCCCGACCGGGTCGGCGCGATGACCGGGGTGTACTCCATGGCGCTGGCCATGGGGACCTCGCTCGCCGCGGCGCTCACCGTCCCCATGACGGCCGCGCTGGGCGGCAGTTGGCGCACCGGGCTGACCGTATGGGCGCTGCTCGCCGCGCTCGCGGTGCTGCCGTGGCTGGCGGTGCTCCGGAGGCGGCCCGCCGCCGCGGCACCGGCACCGGGAAGCGGCGCGCCGGGAGCCGCGGAGCCCGCCATCCGGATCACCGCGTCGCCGACCGCCTGGGCGCTGGCCGTCTTCTTCGGCCTCCAGGCGACCGCCGCCTACATCACCATGGGGTGGATGCCGCAGATCTTCCGCGACGCCGGGGTCTCGGCGGGCACCGCGGGGGTGCTGCTGGCCGTCACCATGGCGGTCGGCGTCCCGCTCTCCTTCGTCCTGCCGCGGTGGGCGTCCCGGATGCGGCACCAGGGGCCGCTGGTGGTCGCCCTCGGTGTCTGCGGACTGGCCGGCTACACCGGCCTGTGGCTGGCCCCGGCCGCCGGGGCCTGGGTCTGGGCCCTGCTGATGGGCGTCTCCAACTGCGCCTTCCCGCTTGCCCTGACGATGATCGGGATGCGCTCCGCCAGCCCGGCCGGGGTGGTCAAGCTGTCCGCCTTCGCGCAGAGCGTGGGGTACCTGATCTCCATTCCCGGGCCGCTGCTGGTCGGCACGCTCTACCAGCACAGCGGGGGCTGGGGGCTGCCGATCGGGCTGATGGTCGTGCTGATGGTGCCGCAGATCGCGGTGGGCGTGCTGGCGGGCCGGAACCGCCGCATCGAGGACGAGCGGTGACGGCCGGCGGCCGCGCGGCCCGGGGGCGCGCGGCCGCCGGTCAGGGCGCCGTTCCCCGCCCCGCGCACCCGAACGCGAGCCCTGGCGGGGGAGGTGCGGGGGGCGGGTGCGACACTGGGCGCATGCCAGTGCTCGAACCGAATCCGCAAGGCGGCCAGAAGAAGCTGCTGCAAGTCCTGGGCCTGATGCTCGGGGTGACCGTCGTCGTCGCCGTCATCGCGAGCATCGCCGCACGATGACCGGCGGCACCGGCCCGGGGTGGGGTTGTCCCCCCATCCCCTAGGGGGCCGGTCTCAGGGATGAATGGGTGGCTTCCCCGATGGGAACGGCCGCCGGGGATCCGTAGCGTCATGGTCACACCGCGGAACGGCGGTGGGTGCGCCGCGGCTCCGCGGGCGCACACGGCCCGCGACCTCTCCGGGAGACCGCCATGTCCACCGCGTTCAGCCACCCGTCCGCAGCGAAGGCGTCCCGCCTGCGGAAGGCGCTGCCGTGGTGGGGACTGGTGCTGCCGGTGCTCTCCTTCACCGCCCTGATGCTGCTGGTCGCCAATCCCGGCGAGGCCGGCGCGGCCGATGCGGCGCGGGCCTCGCAGAGCCTCGCGCCGCTGCTGGAGTTCCTCGCCCGCGTGCTCCGGCTCGGGGGCTGACGCGAGCCCCGTACGCGGGTGTCCAAGAGCGCATCACCCGGCCGAGCGGAGCGCCTCAACACCCCGCGCCGGGCGCCGGGTTTCATGCGAAGCTGGGACGTATGAGCGTCGATACACCCCGCCGGATTGTCCTGCTCCGACACGCAAAGGCCGAATGGTCCGACGACAGCGACCATGAGCGTCCGCTCGCCGAGCGCGGCCGCAAGGACGCCCCGGTCGCCGGCCGCTGGCTGGCCGGCGCCGGGGTCGCCCCCGACCTGGCCCTCTGCTCGACGGCCGCCCGCACCCGCGAGACCTGGAAGCTGGTCGTCTCCGAGCTCCCGCAGCGCCCCAAGACCGTTTACGACGAGCGGCTCTACGAGGCCTCTCTCGGCGAGCTCATCGCGATCCTGAACGAGACCTCCGACGAGGTGAGCGACCTGCTGGTCGTCGGGCACAACCCCGGGGTGCACGCCCTCGCCGACGCCCTGGCCGGCGAGGCCGAGGGCGATCTGCTGGCGCGGATGAACCGCAGCGGCTTCCCGACGTCGGCGATGGCGGTGCTGACCTTCAACGGCTCCTGGAAGGCGGTCGAGCACGGCGTCGGCCGACTCGTCGCGTTCTGGTCGCCGCACGCCTGAGTCCCCCGCGGCCCGTGGGCCGGCCGTCCCACCCGGCTCCCTCCCGGGCCGGAGCGGGAGCCGCCCGGGGCGGCGAGCCGCCCACCACGGCCGGGCCGACCGACGAGGAGGCCCCGGTGCGCATCGTGCGCACCGGGGCCTCCTCGCCGTCCGGGACGGGACCGGGCTCGTTCTCCCGACGGCTCACTCGGCGTGGGTGTTCGCCGCCTCGACCTCTTCGCGGGTGATTCCCAGCAGATAGAGCACGGTGTCCAGGAACGGCACGTTGACCGCGGTGTGCGCGGCCTGCCGGACCACCGGCTTGGCGTTGAAGGCGACGCCCAGCCCCGCCGTGTTGAGCATGTCCAGATCGTTGGCGCCGTCGCCGATCGCGACGGTCTGCGCCAGCGGCACCCCCGCCTCGTGCGCGAACCGCCGCAGCAGCCGCGCCTTGCCGGCCCGGTCCACGATGTCGCCGGTGACCCGCCCGGTCAGCTTGCCGTCGACGATCTCCAGGGTGTTGGCGGCGGCGAAGTCCAGCCCCAGCTCCTCCTGGAGAGCGTCGGTGACCTGCGTGAAACCGCCCGAGACCACGCCGACTTGGTAGCCGAGCCGCTTCAGCGTGCGGACGAGGGTGCGGGCCCCCGGCGTCAGCCGCACCTCCTTGCGGACCAGGTCCACCACGGACGCGTCCAGTCCGCGCAGCAGCTCGACCCGGGCGTGCAGCGACTGCTCGAAGTCCAGCTCCCCGCGCATCGCGGCGGCGGTCACCTCGGCGACCTCGGCCTCGCACCCGGCGTGCGCCGCGAAGAGCTCGATCACCTCGTCCTGGATGAGGGTGGAGTCGACGTCCATCACCACCAGCCGCTGCGCCCGGCGCTGGAGGCCGGCCGCGACCACCGCGACGTCCACCCCCAGCTTCGCCGCCTCCGGCGCCAGCACGCTGCGCAGCGCCTCGGTGGCCGCGCCGGAGACCGCGAACTCCACGGCCGTCACCGGGTACTTGGCGAGCCGGAAGATACGGTCGATGTTGCCCCCGGTGGCCGTTATGGCGGCGGCGATGGCGGCCGTCGACTCCGCGGTGAGCGGATGCCCCAGCACGGTGACATGGGAGCGGCCCAGGCCGCGCGGACGGTTGTCGCCGCGGCCGGAGATGATCTCGGCCTGGAGGTTCAGCGACTCGGCCCAGCTGTGCACGGTGGCCCGGAGGTCGCCCTCGGAGGTCCCGCTGCCGCCCTGGCCCAGGGAGGGGGCGGAGACCAGCACGCACAGCGTGATGCGGCCACGGGTCACCACCTGCTCGATGTCCACGACATCGACGGCGTAGGCGGCGAGGGTGTCGAAGAGGCCCGCGGTGATGCCGGGCCGGTCCTTCCCGAAGATCTTGACGAGGAGTGTCGGTACGTCTTCGCCTGGTCCGGCGGAGGCAGGCGGGGTCTGCGATGCGCTCATGGTGCCTTTACGGTAACCGGCGGGCCGCCGTGACCGTACGCGCGTCCGGGGTTCGGACCCCGGGGGCTGTGAGGTACCGGGCCGGTGCCGCAGCGGCCGCGCGCCCGGACCGCAGGCCGCGGCGATCGTTATGGACTCGTGTCCGCCGCCGCCCGATTGCACCGGTCCGGGGGAGCGGGCTGGCACTCCAACTCCCCTTTTGGTATGGCGCTTTCGGGTGCGAAGCGGGCATCCGGTACCTCATCGGGTATGCCAAATGCCCAGCATTCCTGGCATCACAGACATAGCGGGCTATTCCGGCTCTCCGGGAGGGTTCGCCGGATGCCGCCGGTGGCGCCCCGTGCCCGGTCCCGTCCCGGTTTCCGGTCCGCCCGCCGAGCCTGAAATAGTTCCCCACGATGTTCGCCATCCCAAGACCTCCCGCAGGGGGCGTCACTCGGGGGACTAAGTAATGGGGCATGGAGTGCCTGAACTCGTACTGGAACTGAACGGAAGGACCTGGACGCTGGATCCGTCCAGGTCCTACAGCGTGGGCCGTGACCCGCAGGGCGACATGGTGCTCGACGACGCCAGGGTCTCCTGGCGGCACGCCACCGTCCGGTGGGCCGGCCACAGCTGGCTCGTGGAAGACCACGGCAGCACCAACGGCACCTATGTCCAGGGCCGGCGCATCCAGCAGCTGGAGATCGGCCCCGGTACCGCCGTCCACCTCGGCAACGCCACCGACGGCCCGCGGCTGACCCTGTCCGCCGCCGGGGATCCCGCCGGGGCTCCTGCCGGGACCTCGAACGACGCCCTCATGACGCAGCCCTTCGCGGTCGCGCCGCACCAGGGCTGGCAGCCCCCGCCGCAGGCCCAGCGGCCGCAGCAGGGCGCGCCCCGGCAGGCCGTCCCCGCGCAGGCGTCCGCGCCGGCCGAGCGGCGGACCCCGCAGGCCCAGGGCGGCGACCGCAGCCCGACCACCTTCCACCGCCTGGACAGCGGCCGGGTGATGCGGATCGGTCGTGCGCTCGACAACGAGCTGGTCGTCTCCGACCTCCAGGTCTCCCGCCACCACGCGGAGTTCCGGGCCACGCCCGACGGCCGGTTCGAGATCCGCGACCTGGGCAGCCACAACGGCACCTACGTCAACGGCCAGCCGATCTCCAAGTCCGGCAGCACGCCGGTGGGTCCGCACGACATCGTCGGCGTCGGCCACTCCACCTTCCGGTTGGTCGAGGACCGCCTGGAGGAGTTCGTCGACACCGGCGAGGTCTCCTTCTCGGCCCGCCACCTCACCGTCACCGTCGACGGCGGCAAGCAGATACTCAAGGACGTCTCCTTCGGCGTCCCCGAGAAGTCCCTGGTGGGCGTCATCGGCCCGTCCGGCTCCGGCAAGTCGACGCTGCTCAAGGCGCTGACCGGCTACCGCCCGGCCAACGAGGGCGAGGTCCTCTACGACCACCGGAACCTCTACAAGCACTTCGCCGAGCTGCGCCAGCGCGTCGGCCTGGTCCCGCAGGACGACATCCTGCACAAGGAACTGACGGTCCAAAAGGCGCTCCGCTACGCCGCCAAGCTCCGCTTCCCCGGCGACACCGCGGAGTCCGAGCGCGAGGCCCGGATCGACGAGGTGCTGCGCGAGCTCAAGCTCGACGTCCACAAGGACAAGAAGGTCACCTCGCTCTCCGGCGGCCAGCGCAAGCGCGTCTCGGTCGCCCTGGAGCTGCTGACCAAGCCCTCGCTGATCTTCCTGGACGAGCCCACCTCGGGCCTGGACCCGGGCATGGACCGCGACGTCATGCAGCTGCTGCGCAGCCTCGCCGACGACGGCCGCACCGTCCTGGTCGTCACCCACTCGGTGGCCGAACTCGCCCTGTGCGACCGGGTGTTGGTGATGGCACCGGGCGGTTCGGTGGCCTACTTCGGCCCGCCGCAGGAGGCGCTGAACTTCTTCCAGTACGAGTCCTGGGCCGACGTCTTCTCGGCGTTCGAGAACTACCGCGACTACGACTGGGCGGGCCGCTGGCGCGGCTCCCCGCACTACCAGATGTACGCCGCGGACCTGGACGCCGCCCCGCCGCAGTCGGTCAGCGTCCAGGCCCCGCCGGCCCGCATCCAGAAGTCCCAGAGTTGGGGCTCCCAGCTGTGGACCCTGATGCGGCGCTATGTCTCGGTGCTCGCCTCCGACCGGGGCTTCCTCGCCCTGATGGTGATCCTGCCGGCCGTCCTCGGCGTGGTCTCGCTGCTGATCCCCAGCGACTACGGCCTCGGGTACGGGCCGGAGAAGAAGTTCGGCATGCGGCCGAACCGCGACGCCAGCACCATCATGCTGATCCTCGCGGTCGGCATGTGCTTCTCCGGCGCCGCCAACTCGGTCCGTGAGCTGATCAAGGAGCGGGTCATCTACGAGCGCGAACGGGCCACCGGCCTGTCGCGGTCGGCGTACCTGATGTCCAAGGTCCTCGTGCTGGGCGTGGTCACCGCCTTCCAGGGCGTGATCCTCGCGGCCATCGGCTTCTCCACCCGGCCGATGCCGTCCCAGGGCCTGATCTTCGCGAAGATGCCGGCCATCGAGATGACCGTCTCCATCATCGCCCTCGGCTTCACCTCGATGATGGTCGGCCTGATCATCTCCGCGCTGGTCCGGACCGCCGAGAAGACCATGCCGCTGCTGGTCATGTTCGCCATCGTCCAGGTCGTCTTCACCGGCGTCCTCTTCCAGCTCTTCGACACCGTCGGCGTCTCCCAGTTCTCCTGGCTGATGCCCTCGCGCTGGGGCGTCTCCGCGCTGGGCGCGACGGCCGACATGAACGTGCTGCTGCCGTGGGAGATCGGCCACCCCGACCCGCTGTGGAAGCACCAGACCGGCGTCTACGTGATGGACGTGGTCATCCTGCTCACTCTCGGCGTCGCGCTCGCCTTCGTCGTCGCACGGCTGCTGCGCCGCCACGAACCGGAGGTCATGCGCAACTAGCGCACGCACCGCGACAGCAGGAAGGGGCGGCACCCGAACTCGGGTGCCGCCCCTTCCTGCTGTGCGCGTCGGTGCGGCGCGTGGTGAACGCCGGGCTCAGTAGGCCGAGTTGACGTTGTCCATCGAGCCGTAGCGGTCGGCCGCGTAGTTGCAGGCGGCGGTGATGTTGGCGACCGGGTCGTAGATGTTCCAGGAGGTACCGGGGACGTGGTACTGGCGGAACGTCGGGTCGATGACCTGGAGCAGGCCCTTGGAGGGGATGCCCGCCTGGGCGTTGGAGTCCCAGAGGTTGATGGCGTTGGGGTTGCCGGCGGACTCGCGCATCAGGTTGCGGTAGATGCCGTCGTAGCTGCCCGGGATGTTGTGCTGGGCCAGGACGTCCAGCGACTCGCGGATCCAGCCGTCCAGGGTGTTCGGGTAGGTCTTCACGGCCTTGGGGGCGGCGGCCGGGATCGCCTTGCGGACGGTGGCGCGGCTCACCGCGTCCTTGACCTGGCGCTCCTTCTCGGCCTTCGCCTTCGCCTCGGCCTTGGCGACGGCCTCGGCCTGCTGCTTGGCGGCGGCGGCCTCGGCCTTGCCCTGGGCGGCGGAGGCGTCCGCCTGCTGGGCGATGGTGGCCTGCTGGGCCCGGGCCGCGGTGTCGACGGCGCTGAAGGCCACCGGCTTGATGTTCAGACCGGCCGCGGCCGCCTGGGTCTTGCCCTGGCCGGCGTCCGCACCCGGGACGGCGGCGAAGACCAGCGCAGCGGCACCGGCGGCGGCGATACCGGCGGCGGCGAGCTTGTGGGTCCGGGTCGGGGTCAGACGGGAGACGGCGGACTTGGGCATGACGGGACGACCTCTTCCGATGGGGGACGTCGCACGGGCCAATGAGCGGCGGCAGAACGCCGAGTTCTGATCGCGGCGCCGAGCGACGGGAGCCATTCTTAGCGGCCGAAAATTCGCCGAGCAACGATGTGACGTACGACCCCGGTTAGTGGGACCGGGCCCGCCACGAGCGCGTCCGCCCGGGAATATTCCCAGTTCGTGGCGGGTTCTCCGGTCCACTATCCAGGGTCGTAAGTGACCTGTGCCCTATGCGCGGGGTCACATCGGGTAGGGGTTTATCTCGCCGGCAGTAGTTGCAATCGCACAGCCTGTGCGTGCGCTGTGTGCGGGCTATGTCCCCTCAGACCTCGACCAGCACTTGGTCAAGGGACTTCCGTACCAGATCGGGCACCTGGCAGTCCGGTGCCGGGTAGCCGACGGGGATCACCGCGAACGCCTTCTCGTCGGCCGGCCGGCCCAGCACCTCCTGGAGGAACCGCATCGGGCTCGGCGTGTGCACCAGCGCCGCCAACCCTGACAGATGCAGTGCGGACAGCAGCATGCCGACCGCGATGCCCACCGACTCGTCCACGTAGTAGTGCTTGTGCTTGGTGCCGTCCGGGCCCAGCCAGTGCCGCTGCTGGAAGACCACGATCAGATGCGGGGCGTCGGTCAGATGCGGCTTGACCGTGCCCAGCGGCCGCAGCGCCGCCAGCCACTCCTCGCCCAGCCGCCCCTCGTAGGAGCGGCGCTCCTCGGCCTCCGCGGCCGCCCGGATCCGGCGGCGCACCTCGGGGTCCTTGACCAGGACGAACGTCCAGGGTTGCTGGTGCGCCCCGGACGGCGCGGTGGCGGCGCAGGCGAGCGCGTCCCGGACCACCTGCTCCGGCACCGGGTCGGTGGCGAACTGCCGCACCGTCCGCCGCCGGTCCATCCGCTCCCGCAGTGCGGCGGCGCGGGCCAGCGACTCGTCCGCGGGCATCCGCTCGGGCCGGTACGGCACCGACCGGTAGGGCTCTCCGTGGATCGGCGTCCAACGCTTCGTCGGGGGTGTCGGCGCACTGTGCGCCTGTGGGGAAGAGGGCATGCCATGAGTCTGGGCCCGCACCGGCGGCCTGCGAGGTGGATCACCGAATCCGTGCCGATTCCCTCCGCGTCCGCGGCGAGAACGCTGCGCCGCCGCCCTCCCGCATCACACCACCTGTCCCTATATAAGGGGACAAGGATTGATTTGCCTCGACCAGGCGCACTCCCCGGGGCCTCGCCCTGCCCCGCCTCCCCGTGAATCCCACCCACCGGACCCCTCCTTATGGGACCCCTCTATATAAGGGGACACGAACAACGCATAGCGGTATAAATCGGAACGCCCTCGACCGGCGACGTGGCCGGGATCCGGCGTCCAGGGGCCCGGGGCGGGGCGTTCGCCCTAGGTCCGCGGGTCTAGGCACGGGGCGTCGGCGGACCGATACGGGGTGAGCGGCGCGCCGGTACGGTGAAGCCATGAGCAACGGACCGGGGGCCGGCATCCCCGCGGTGAGCACCGCGATCCTGGCCATGAGCAGACATCTGGAGGTGCGCGACGTCCTCAAGACGATCGTCGCCTCGGCCCGTGAGCTGCTGAACGCCGAGTACGCCGCGCTCGGCGTCCCGGACGACCACGGGGGCTTCGCCCAGTTCGTCGTGGACGGCGTCAGCGCCGAGCAGTGGAAGGCCATCGGCCCGCTGCCCCGCCAGCACGGCATCCTCGCCGCGATGCTGCACAGCGCCACCCCCGAGCGGCTCGCCGACGTCCGCCAGGACCCCCGCTTCGGCGGCTGGCCCGACGCCCACCCGGACATGTCCGACTTCCTCGGCCTCCCGGTCGCCGACGGCGACGAGATCCTCGGCGCCCTCTTCCTGGCCAACAAGCGCTGCCCCAAGCCCGCCGGCGGCTGCGGCTTCACCGAGGAGGACGAGCGCCTCCTGGGGATACTGGCCCAGCACGCCGCCATCGCCCTCACCAACGCCCGCCTCTACGAGCGCAGCCGCGAGCTGACCATCGCCGGTGAGCGCGCCCGGCTCGCCCACGAGCTGCACGACGCCGTCGCCCAGAAGCTCTTCTCCCTCCGGCTCACCGCCCAGGCCGCGACCGCCCTGGTCGACCGCGACCCGGCCCGCGCCAAGGACGAGCTCCACCAGGTCGCCGCGCTGGCCGCCGAGGCCGCCGACGAGCTGCGCGCCGCCGTCGTCGAGCTGCGCCCGGCGGCCCTGGACGAGGACGGGCTGGTCGCCACCCTCCGCTCCCAGGTCCAGGTCCTCGACCGGGCCCACGCCGCCCGCGTCACCTTCTCCGCCCAGGGCGTGCGGGCCCTGCCCTCCGCCCAGGAGGAGGCAATGCTCCGCGTCGCCCAGGAGGCGCTGCACAACGCGCTGCGCCACTCCGGAGCCGGGCAGGTCCAGGTCAGCCTCACCCGGGCCGGCCAGGGCGCCCTGCTGCGGGTCGCCGACGACGGGCGGGGCTTCGACACCCATGTCGTCCGCCGGGCCGGCCGGCATCTGGGCCTGGTGTCGATGCACGACCGCGCCGGCGGGGTGGGCGGCACGCTCACCGTGGAATCGGAGCCCGGCAAGGGCACCACTGTCGAGATGGAGGTGCCCGGTGGCTGAACATCCGCAGGGCGGTACGGAACGGGCCGCGGGCCAGGGCGGCGCGATCCGTGTGCTGCTCGTCGACGACCACCAGGTCGTCCGCCGCGGCCTGCGGACGTTCCTGGAGGTCCAGGACGACATCGAGGTGGTGGGGGAGGCGTCGGACGGCGCCGAGGGCATCGCCGCCACCGAGCAACTGCGCCCGGACGTCGTCCTGATGGACATCAAGATGCCCGGTATGGACGGCATCGAGGCCCTCCGCAGGCTCCGCTCCCTCGACAACCCGGCCAGGGTGCTGGTCGTCACCAGCTTCACCGAGCAGCGCACCGTCGTCCCGGCCCTGCGCGCAGGCGCGGCCGGCTACGTCTACAAGGACATCGACCCGGACGCCCTCGCCGGCGCCATCCGCTCGGTGCACGCCGGGCATGTGCTGCTCCAACCCGAGGTGGCCGGCGCGCTGTTGTCCCAGGAGGACGGCAACGGCGGCCAGGGGCGCGGCGGTTCGCTCACCGAGCGGGAGCGCGAGGTGCTGGGCCTGATCGCGGACGGCCGCTCCAACCGCGAGATCGCCCGGGCGCTGGTGCTGTCGGAGAAGACCGTCAAGACCCATGTCTCCAACATCCTGATGAAGCTCGACCTCGCCGACCGCACCCAGGCGGCGCTGTGGGCCGTACGGCACGGCATCGGGGCCTGAGCCCCGCAGCACGGGGGAGCGGCGGGTGCTGACGGCCTACCAGAATGATTAGCCGAACGTCTCCCTGCGGGTCAGAGATTCATACTGTCGTGTATACGTAGCCCGTTTGGCGTATCCCAGCTCCGTGCCGGGCCGTTTCCCAGTGCAGTCGTGGCGGCTGGCCACGGCATCGGCAACGAGGAGCAAGAGAAGTGAAGAACATCAAGCGGGTTGCGGCCATCACGATCGCGGGGGCCGGTCTCGCCCTGGCGGGCGCCGGTGTCGCCTCGGCGCACGACGGCCCGCAGGCCCAGGGTGCCGCGGTGCAGTCCCCCGGCGTCGTCTCCGGCAACGTCATCCAGGCGCCGATCCACGTCCCCGTGAACGTCTGCGGCAACACCGTCTCCGTGATCGGCCTGCTCAACCCGGTCTTCGGCAACGCCTGCCTCAACAAGTGACCGTGGGAGCACCCGCTCCGAGCAGCTGACCCCAGGCCGGGCCACGCACCGGCCCGCGCGGGTCACTGAGGACCGGCCCCGCCCAGCCCTGGCCGAGCGGCCGGTCCGCCCTCCACCATCACCGTCGTTTTCGGCCCTGTGCCACCACGTGAGGAACACGTCACCATGAACACCGTCAAAAAGGCCGCCCTTGTCCTTGCCACCACCGGTCTCGCCGTCGGCGCCGCCGCCGGTTCGGCGTTCGCCGTGGACGGTGCGCACGCCGACGGCAAGGCCGTGAACTCCCCGGGCGTCGGCTCGGGCAACCTCGTTCAGGTCCCGGTGCACGTGCCGGTGAACGTCTCCGGCAACAGCGTGAACGTCATCGGCGTGCTGAACTCCGCCTTCGGCAACCTGGCCACCAACCTCTGACGCCACCGGCCCGGGGCCAACACCCGGGCCCACGCGGGACGTTGGGTCCTTGCGCTCTCCTCGGGTCCCGCCGGCCGCCCCATGGCCGGCGGGGCCCTCCCGTTCACCCCCGGCGCCGCTCCTGCTCCTCCACCGCGGAGTTGTACGCCGCCACCTGCGCCCGCCGGGCCGTGCGCTCCACCGGCCGCAACGCCTCGGCGCGGGCCGCGATCTGGGACGAACTGACCGCGGCGCCGTGCTCCCGGCCGTCGCCGCCCGCGCCCCGGGCGATGTCGATCAGCGCGCCGACCCGCTGCGCCAGCTCCAACACCCGTACCGCCCGCGGCGGATAGCCCGGCGCCAGCACCTGCCGGCCGGCCTCCGCCCGCGCCCGGTACGCCGCCAGCGCGGCGTCCGCCACCGGGCCGGACCCGGCCACGTCCAGCCGCGCGAGCACCTCGGTCGCCTCCCGCAGCGCCTCCGCCAGCTCCCGCTCGGCCTCGCCCAGCGACGGCACGTCGGCCGGCGGCGCCTCGCGCGCCGGCAGGCAGTGCCAGACCACCTCGACGTGCACATCGGGACCGGCGGCGCCCTGCGGACCCGCCTCGAACACCTCCGGGACCAGCCCCAGCGCGACGCCGTGCGCGAGCACCGCCTCGCCGGCCTCCAGCGCCCGCGCGTTGAGCTCCGGCGGGCCGCTGAGCCCCAGCGGATGCCCCGGCACCGGCAGCGCCACCCGCAGGCCGACCGCCCCCAGCGTCCGCAGCCGCCCCAGCGCGAGCGTCAGGCCGACCGGGGCGTCCTCCCCGGGCAGGCCCGCGACGCGGTGCACCGCGTCGTCGTCCACGATGTGGTGCGCGGCATCATCAGGTGAGACAAGTCCGGCCAAAAGGGCATTTCCCCATGCCGCCAGCCGTCCCGAGCGAGGTTCATCGAGCATGGTCCCCAGCCTAGGGAACGGCACCGACAACGAGTGGCGTAGGTTTGCAGGGGGGCTGCGCCTACCGGCGCACACGACGACCGAGAAGCAATGGGAGACAGTGCGCTCATGAGCGATGTGCTGGAGCTGGTGGACGTATCCGTGGTCCGCGAAGGACGGGCTCTGGTGGACCAGGTCTCCTGGTCGGTCAAGGAGGGGGAGCGCTGGGTGATCCTCGGCCCCAACGGCGCCGGCAAGACCACCCTGCTGAACGTCGCCTCCAGCTACCTCTTCCCGAGCACCGGCACCGCCCGGATCCTCGGCGAGCAGCTGGGCCGCGTCGACGTCTTCGACCTGCGCCCGCGCATCGGCGTCGCCGGTATGGGCCTGGCCGACAAGCTGCCGCGCAGCCAGACGGTGCTCCAGACCGTCCTCACCGCCGCCTACGGCATGACCGCCACCTGGCACGAGAACTACGACGAGATCGACGAGCAGCGCGCCCGCGCCTTCCTCGACCGCCTCGGGATGAACGCCTTCCTGGACCGGAAGTTCGGCACCCTCTCCGAGGGCGAGCGCAAGCGCACCCTGATCGCCCGCGCCATGATGACCGACCCCGAGCTGCTCCTCCTGGACGAGCCCGCCGCCGGCCTCGACCTCGGCGGCCGCGAGGACCTGGTGCGCCGCCTGGGCCGCCTCGCCCGCGACCCCTACGCGCCCTCGATGATCATGGTGACCCACCACGTCGAGGAGATCCCGCCGGGCTTCACCCACGTCCTGATGATCCGCCAGGGCAAGGTGCTGGCCGCCGGTCCGCTCGACCTGGAACTGACCTCCAGCAACCTCTCGCACTGCTTCGGCCTCCCGCTCGTCGTCGAGCGCAACGGCAGCGACCGCTGGACCGCCCAGGGCCTTCCCCTCAAGTGACCGGCCGCCGTTGACAGTTCCGCCGTCGAAGCGGATCGTCACTGACCGATCGCGCCCTGTCCGAAGGGCACCCGACGGATCTACCATGTGCGCGTGGATCCATGGGTGTGGTGGCTGATCGCCGCCGTGGGACTGGGCATTCCGCTCGTCATGACTGCGATGCCCGAATTCGGGATGTTCGCGGTCGGTGCCGTCGCCGGTGCCGTCACCGCAGCGCTCGGTGGCGGCACCGTCGTGCAATTCCTGGTGTTCCTGGTGGTGTCGGTCGCGCTGGTCGCCGTCGTGCGGCCGATCGCCAACCGCCACCGCGGCCAGGCCCCCCGGCTCGCCTCCGGTATCGACGCCCTCAAGGGCAGGACCGCCACGGTCCTGGAGCGGGTCGACGCCGGGGCCGGCGGCCGCATCAAACTCGCCGGCGAGATCTGGTCCGCCCGCGCCCTCGACGGTGACAAGGTCTACGAACCGGGCCAACAGGTCGACGTGGTGGACATCGAGGGCGCCACCGCCCTCGTCATCTGAACCGAACCCGGTGCGCAACGCCCCGCACCTCTGAAAGACTGATCAACAACAGGCCGGCCGTTGGCCGGGAAGACCAGCAACGAAGGGCCGGGAGTCGCTGTGGCACCGATCATCATCGTCCTGATCATCCTGGTGGTGCTCGTGTTCATCGCACTCATCAAAACGATCCAGGTCATTCCACAGGCGAGCGCCGCCATCGTCGAGCGCTTCGGCCGCTACACTCGCACGCTGAACGCCGGCCTGAACATCGTCGTCCCGTTCATCGACACCATCCGCAACCGCATCGACCTCCGCGAGCAGGTCGTGCCGTTCCCGCCGCAGCCGGTGATCACCCAGGACAACCTCGTCGTCAACATCGACACGGTGATCTACTACCAGGTCACCGACGCCCGCGCCGCCACCTACGAGGTCGCCAGCTACATCCAGGCGATCGAGCAGCTCACCGTCACCACCCTCCGCAACATCATCGGCGGCATGGACCTGGAACGGACCCTGACCTCCCGCGAGGAGATCAACGCGGCGCTCCGCGGCGTCCTCGACGAGGCCACCGGCAAGTGGGGCATCCGCGTCAACCGCGTCGAGCTCAAGGCGATCGAGCCGCCGACCTCCATCCAGGACTCGATGGAGAAGCAGATGCGCGCCGACCGTGACAAGCGCGCCGCGATCCTCCAGGCCGAGGGTGTCCGGCAGTCCGAGATCCTCACCGCCGAGGGCCAGAAGCAGTCCGCGATCCTCCGCGCCGAGGGTGAGGCCAAGGCCGCCGCGCTGCGCGCCGAGGGTGAGGCCCAGGCGATCCGGGTGGTCTTCGAGTCCATCCACGCCGGCGACCCCGACCAGAAGCTGCTGTCGTACCAGTACCTCCAGATGCTCCCGAAGATCGCCGAGGGCGACGCCAACAAGCTCTGGATCGTCCCCAGCGAGATCGGCGACGCGCTCAAGGGCCTCGGCGGCGCCCTCGGCAACTTCAACCCCGCGGGCGGCGGCGTCTCGATCCCCAAGCCCGCCGGTCCCGAGCGGCAGGCGCCCCCGATCGACTGACGCGGTCGAGTCCCTCGTGCATGATCAGGGTTGCCCCCGGCCTCCACGGCGGGTGGCAACCCTGATCACGTGAGGAGCCGGGTGTGTCCCCCTGGGAAGCAGTCGCAGTCTTCGCCGCCGGCCTGGGTGCCGGCACCATCAACACCATCGTCGGTTCCGGCACCCTGATCACCTTCCCCGTCCTGCTCGCCGTCGGCCTCCCGCCGGTGACCGCCAACGTCTCCAACTCCCTCGGCCTGGTGCCCGGTTCGGTCAGCGGCGCGCTAGGGTACCGCCGCGAACTGCGCGGTCAGCGCGGCCGGGTGCTGCGCCTGGCGACCGCCGCCCTCATCGGGGGACTGGCCGGCGCGGTCCTGCTGCTCGCACTGCCCTCCAGCGCCTTCGACGCGGTCGTCCCCGCCCTGATCGCCGTCGCCCTGGTGCTCGTCGTCGTCCAGCCCCGGCTCGCCGCCGCGGTCCGCGCCCGACGTGCCCGCAACGGCACCACCGCCCACCGCGACGGCGGCCTCGCCCTGTTCACCGGCCTGCTGCTGGCCAGCGTCTACGGCGGCTACTTCGGCGCCGCCCAGGGCATCATCTACCTCTCCCTGATGGGCGTCCTGCTCAGCGACGACCTCCAGCGGATCAACGCCCTCAAGAACGTCCTCACCGCCCTCGTCAACGCCGTCGCGGCGGTCTTCTTCCTCTTCGTCGCCCACTTCGACTGGACCGCGGTGCTCCTCATCGCGGTCGGCTCCGCACTCGGCGGCCAGATCGGCGCGAGGATAGGCCGCCGACTGCCGCCCAACGCCCTGCGCGCCGTGATCGTCGTGGTCGGACTGGTGGCCATCATCCAACTCCTCCTGAAATAACGGGAGTCGACGGACGGCCACCGACCGTCCGAGGCGTCGCCTAAAGGGCGAGGGGCGGAATCCCCCTCGGCAGCCCGTCCCGTACGGAGCCGCCCAGGGCCGCCATCAGCACATCCGCCGGCGTCGGCGCGAAGGGGCGCCGCAGCAGCCGCATCCCCGCCTGCTCCGGTGTCCGGTCCGCCTTGCGGTGGTTGTCCTCCGCACACGAAGCGACGGTATTCAGCCAGGTGTCCCGGCCGCCGTGCGACCGCGGCACCACGTGGTCCACGGTCGTCGCCCGCTTCCCGCAGTACGCGCACCGGTGCTGGTCCCGCGCCAGTACGCCCCGCCGGGACCAGGACGCCTGTCTTCGGAACGGCACCCGTACGTACCTGCTGAGCCTGATCACCCGCGGCACCGGCACGTCCACCGAAGCCGCCCGGATCCGCATCCCCGGGTGGACGTGCTCGACGACCGCCTTGTCCTGCATCACCAGCACCACCGCACGCCGCAGCGACACCGTCGCCAGCGGCTCGAAGCTCGCATTCAGCACCAGCGTCTCGCGCATCCCGTCCACCTCCCGGACCCTGATCGCCGCCGTGGCGAAGTGGCTCCACTGTGCCGGGACAGGTATTCCCGGACAACGCAATTTCCGTGTGCCACAAGGGAGATGACGGGTTACGGCAGCATGAAGAGGAGGCGTTCCGAAGCGTGGGCGGAGCCGCCCCGGCGGCTGCGCGGAAGACGCGGAAGAAGGGTGCGCTCCGGGTTCCGACCCCCGTAAGGAACCCGGAGCGAACGGCAGCCGGCCCGAACGCCCCCGAGCGCACGGACAACCCGGACGAGAGCACCCCCCGGGCCCCGGGAGGCACGGGGAGACGGGGCGCACACACCAGCGCCCCGGCGCTCCGCCACTGCGGTACCGGCTGCCCACCGCCTCATGGAGGCGGCGGTACGCGTACCACTGTGCGTAGCGGAGGCGCCGGGGCGCAACGCATTTCCCGCGGGCCGGAGGACCGGCGGGCGCCGGGCGACAGGGGCTAGCCGGCGGCAGGCACCTCGTACTCGCTGATCAACTGGGCCCGCCCGAGCGCGTGGAACCGCAGGTTGAAACCGATCACCGCGGGCGAGGCGTCCGCATCCGGCCCCAGCTTCTCCTGGTCCACCGCGTAGACGGTGAACACATAGCGGTGCGGACCGTCCCCGGGCGGCGGCGCCGCACCCCCGAAGTCCCGCGTCCCGTAGTCGTTGCGGACGTGCACCGCCCCCTGGGGAAGCCCCTTCATCGCGCCGCTACCGGCCCCGGCCGGCAACTCCGTCACCGACGCCGGGATGTCGAAGAGCACCCAGTGCCAGAACCCGCTGCCGGTCGGCGCGTCCGGGTCGTAGCAGGTGACGGCGTAGCTCTTGGTCCCCGCGGGCGCGCCCTCCCACCGCAGCTGCGGCGAACGGTTCCCCCCGGCGTGGACCTGCTCCGGCCGCAGCGTCCCGCCCGGCTCCACCTCCTCGCTCACCACCGTGAACTCCGCCACCGGCGGATGGAAATCATGCGGGAGCGGCCGCCGCTTCAGCTCGGACACCTCGGACCTCCTGGTCGCTTGCTGACACTCTGTCCGGCCAGGTTAGAGCCAGTTGCGCCGCCCGCCGACCTCGGCCAGCCAGTGGGTCAGACAACCCGCCCAGTCGGTCCCCTCCACCGCGTCCATCCCCACCGTGCGCGACCGGTGGCTGTCCGCCTCCGAGTGGAACGGCCGAGATCCCTTGTCCATCTCCCACACCACGTCCATCTCCCGGCCGTCGGCCACGAAGGCCAACGCGACCTCGCCCAGCCCCCGGTGCTGCGGCGGCGCCGCGAACGTGAACTCCTGGTGGAACGGCAGCTGTTGGCGCGTTCCATGGATCTGCCCCGCCACCACAGCGGCGCCGCTGAAGTGGAACCCGAGCCGCCGGAGCGCCTCCAGGACCGCCTGCTGCGCCGGCACCGGATGCACCCGCACCGGATCGAGATCGTGGGAGTCCACCGCCCGCGCGATCGCCAGCTGGGTGGTCACCCCCGTACCCGCCCCGGACAGCGCCTGCCCCAGGAGGTCCGTGAGCGGCGCCTCCCACGGGACCTCCAGTCCGAACGGCACCGTGTGCACAGCACCCGGCTGCACCTCGAACGCGCCCCCCAGCCGCCGGCCGCCGAACGCGACGTCCCGCGGCACCCCGCCACCGCCGGGCTCGTCCTCGACCCGCGCCGCCAGCCCGACCGACAGCCCCTGGATAGCCTGCGGCACCGACCCGCCCTGGATCCGCACCTCGCCCTGCACCAGCCCGCCGGGCACCACGTTCTCCTCGAACAGCACCGTCTCCACGGACGCGCCCCCGGCCCCCAGACTCGCCAACACCTTCTTGAACCCCATGCCGGTCCTCCCCAGTCACGCCCCGCCCTCCGCAGAGCCATCCGATCATGGCCCGATCCGCACCCCCTCGCACCAACCGGCCCCCTCCTCCACAGCCACCCACCGCCCCACCCACCCCCACTACGCTCGGAACCCATGACCGACGCACCGGACCGCATGCCCCTCCCGCGCGACTTCTTCAACCGCCCCGTCCAGGACGTCGCCCCCGACCTGCTGGGCCGCACCCTGGTGCGCCACAGCCCCGACGGCCCGATCGAGCTCCGCCTCACCGAAGTCGAGGCGTACGACGGCGAGCGCGACCCGGGCTCCCACGCCTACCGCGGCCGCACCGCCCGCAACGCCACGATGTACGGCCCGCCCGGCCACGCGTACGTCTACTTCATCTACGGCATGTGGTTCAGCATCAACCTGGTCTGCGGCCCCGAGGACAGGGCCAGCGCGGTCCTGCTGCGCGCCGGCGAGATCCTGACCGGCCGGTCCCTGGCCGCCGGCCGCCGCCCCAAGGCCCGCAACACCGACGAACTGGCCAAGGGCCCGGCCCGCCTCGCCACCGCCCTCGACATCGACCGCTCCCTGGACGGCGTCGACGTCTGCGCATCCACCGACAGCCCGCTCACGATCCTCCACGGCACCCCGGCCCCCCGTGCCCTGGTGCGCAACGGCCCCCGTACCGGCGTCGGCGGCGACGGCGCGGGCCACCCCTGGCGCTACTGGATCGACGGCGACCCCACGGTCAGCCCCTACCGCCCCCACAGCCCCCGCCGCCGCACCACCACGGCTACTTGACTCGGCCCCGCCAAGCGCCTAACGTGGCCCGAGCCGTTCGACACGGGCAGCGCTATCTGCGCACCCCGAGGCGGCACCATCACCACTACTCAGCGCGACTCCCTGACGGGTCTATTTCGGCGTTGCCGAAATTCGGCCTTTCGGTCCATTGGCCCGATCGGTTCGATTATGAGCCGCCAGGAAATGCCGCTAACGTAGCGGACACGCCGAAAGGCAAACCCCTCCGACGAAAACTCGGAACCGAATTCGAGCCGGCAGCGCCTCGCCAAGAGACGGGCTGGAAGCGAAAAGGATCTGATAAAGTCGGAAAGGTCGAAAAGCGAAAGCGAAGCGGCCGAACCCTGCTCCAACAGGGGGCCGGAGACGGAAACGGATCTGGTACGGTTGGAACCGCGAGAAAGCCGAAAGGCCGGATCGCACCGGCGAAAATCGGGGCTGAAAGGGTCTGATAGAGTCGGAGACGCAAGACCGAAGGGAAGCGCCCGGAGGAAGCCCGAGAGGGTGGCCGAAGGAAGCGTCCGTTCCTTGAGAA